>DATFWO010000338.1:0-2230 GCA_035259205.1 Burkholderiales bacterium
GAACCTACCGATCATCATGCTGACCGCGCGGGGAGAGGAGTGCGATCGCGTGCGCGGCTTCGAGACCGGCGCGGACGACTACGTCACGAAGCCGTTCTCGGTGACCGAGCTCGTCGCGCGCGTCGCCGCACTGCTGCGGCGCACGCGTCCGCTGCGGGTGGCCGACGTGCTGACCGTGGGCGACATCGAGCTCAACCGCACGGCGATGTCGGTGTTGCGCCGCGGGCAGACGATCCGTCTGGGCCCCACCGACTACCGGCTGCTCGAGTTCTTCATGCAGGCGCCGGGGCGGGTATTCACGCGCGGCCAGCTGCTCGATGGTGTGTGGGGCAACGAGGTCTACATCGACGAGCGCACCGTAGACGTGCACATCGGGCGGCTGCGCCAGGCCCTCATCCGCGCCTGGCGCGCCGATCCAATCCGCACGGTGCGCGGCGCCGGCTACAGCTTCGAGGCGCGCTAAAGTTCACGAGGTCGTGCTGTGTCCCATGCTCGTCAAGCAGCACGTCCCTCTCTCACGTTCACGGCTTCCGAACAACGCTTGTGGTCATAATGTCTTGAAATGTCTCACGGCGCAGCTCGTGTCAGATGAGAAGAACCAGGTGCGCGACGGCGACGCAGAGAAATGCCGCCACTTATGCGGGCGCATGCGAAACCAAGGCTGAACCAACGCATCAGGCCTGGCGACCAACGCATAGAATCTGGCGAGCGGCCAGCAGCAAGCGTGGTAGGAACCGCCTGGCCGGCGGTCACGGCGGGGTCGGAGAAATCTGTACTATCTTCGACTGCCTTAAGGAGCTGCGAGCCGATCTCTGATGTCTCGCAGCGCCTGCTTCTCCCGCGCCACATCACACAGTCCTCATCCGACAGAGTTCCACCGGCTCTACGCGCAGCATCTGTCTGCTGCAATTGTGGCATCCCCCGCCCCGAAGCCTTGCCCGCTTTACGACGTTTGTTTGGCCCCGTGCTGAGGAGTAAGGGTGGGAGGGCATGTTCCCCGTTTCAGGTAACGGGGCGATGACAGTACGTTGTTGCACGCCTGGCCGACCTTGAACGGACGCGATCGTGACGCCATCAATCGCGCTGTGGCACCGATCAGGAGGCCGATCAGCAGATTGATCATCGGCGGCAGCTGCAGCAGGGCAAGCGCCATCGGCTTAGCGCGTACGGAAGGGCGCAAGGCTAAGGAAGAAAGAGAGGTTAACCGCGCTCCTACACCACGTCGACATCGATCTACTTCGGGAAGCGTTCTTCGCGCTCAAGCGCGATGCCCGCCCCCGGATTGACGGGGTGACGTCTTGCGAGGTAGACCTTGACCGAAACCTCACTGATTTGGCTTCGCGCATAGGGGCTTCGGTCAGGAGTGTCTTTCTCTGAACGACAGTCATCTCGCATCAAGATGCGTGCGCTGTTCAGCTAGCTGACCACGATCTGCTCAATCGCATTGCGCCGGTCGCGAAACTCATCGGGAATCGGGGCGCCTGCTGGTGGAGGGAGGACCGTTCGGTGCTGGCGGCAGCGCGTCATGGGCGAGCACGCCGAACCCCTCAAAGACCGCCGAGATAACATCCATCAGCGGCCTTGCCCAGGCGAACACCGCTTGGAACATAATGAAAAGCAAGAACAAGAGGCAAGAGTCCGCCCCACGGGATGCAGCAACACGGCGTCAATTCGCGCGGTACAGGTGTCTGGCCTTCGGCGATGCGGAGTAATTCGATCGGCCTCCCGCTGAGCGGCACGCAGGTCGGAGTTTTTTGGCGGCGACCAGGTATTCTCGTCGCAGATATCGGCCCCACTCGTCGCGAGCTTGTCCAGGCGGTGCAGGAGCTCCTCGGTGCCGCCGCGGCGCACGGCCACCGAAGTTACGACGGGCACCGCGAGTTCGGCTGAGAGCTTTTCAAGATCGATGTCGATACCCCGCCGTCGGGCTATCGATCATGTTGAGCTCCAGCAGCAGTGGTCGCCCGACCTTTTTAAGCTCGATGGCCTGCTCGCCAATGGCGGCGACACGCGCGCTGAGAAGCTCGCCCGGGTTCGGCAGCTCATCGCCGCGGCACCACAAATCGCTCCGCCGCCCCAGCCACCACATCATTACGGAACCTGCGAGGACACGACGCTCTCGGAGGAGCACGATTATCCCTGCCCTCACTGTGGCAGCCGCATGGTGATCATAGAGACGTTCGAGGCAGGTCATCGACCTCGCCATCGCCCTTCCGCGCCGGTGACCGTC
>DATFWO010000339.1:0-11844 GCA_035259205.1 Burkholderiales bacterium
GGACGCCCAGAAGGCCCCCCACGAGACCGCGCGCGTGTGCAGATAAAGACTGCCCAGCACCATCCCCGGGCCGTAGGAAAGCGCGATCGCGAGCTCGCCCAGGCCGCGGTACGACCAGCGGATCGGAGGAGCTTCGTAGAAGATCGCTGCAGCGCCTCCCACAAGCGCGAAGGCGAGGATCGGCCATCCGAGGCGCCACGCGAGGTAAACGCCGATCGCAGCCGCGCCCGCGAAGGCGAGAGTCCCGATCCAGAACACCGCCCGCGCTACGGGTGGGACGTCATCGGGATTGAAGACGCGGTCGGTTCCCATCTGCGCATCGAAGAACTCGTTGAAGGATTCCACGCCGATGACCGCCAGCACCACGCCACCCAGCCCGCCCCAGAAGAGCAATGCATCGAACTCTCCCGCTACGGCGTAGCCCCACGCCGCCCCCAGCAGATAGGGCACCAGCCCGGCAAAAAGGAAGAAGCGGTAGCGGACGAGGCTGAAAACCAGCAGCACCCGCCGCCACGGCGAGTGCTGCGTCCCGGCATGCGGTGGCGCGTTTAGAGATATACCCATCGGTGCAGGGTCGCCGTCTTGCGCGGATCCGTCGCGAGATCTTCGACGAATTTCGCGACCCGCGGATCCTGCCAGGCAAGCTGGAACCGGCCCCAGATCTCGGCCAGAGTCTGCCGCCGCAGGTCTCCGCATACGAACGGCAGCGCGTTGATGAGCTTGACGAGTCCGTTGGGGAGCACGATCAGCAGCGCTGCCGGATGGTGCAGCCGGTAGCGCAACTCTTCGAGCAGGCCCATTTCGTGGAAGTAGACGCGCATGCGGCCGCGATACTCCCCGACCTTGGCGTGCAGCACCTCGAAATAGGTCTCGTACTGGGCATCGGAGGGCGCCAGCTTGTGCCACGTCTTGACCGCATTGCCCGTGTACATCGTGCGCCCGGTGTAGAAGCTGTAGGCGCCCAGCTCCGCTGCGAGGTCCACTGCCTTCCCGATCTCGTGGGCGTTGAAGGACGTCGGGGAATAGTTGATTTCGATCGGGACTCCCGCTGCGCGCAGGTTCCTCACGCCTTCGACCGTCCGGTCGAAATCCCCGCGCACCCGCATCCGGTTGAAGGTCTCGCGCGTCGCGCCGTCAAGGCTCACCTGCACGGCTTTCACGCCAAGCTCCTTCAGCCGTGCGCAATTTTCCGGGGTGAGGTAGTGGCCGTTGGTCTCGATCTTGAGCTGGCCCCTGCGCTCGCAGACGTATGCCACCATGTCGAAGAAGCGCGGATGCACCATCGGCTCGCCGCCCGAGAACGACACGTAAGGAACCTCGAGGTCCATCGCCTGCTCGAGCACGCCGAAGACCTGCTGGTCGTTCAACTCATCGTGGAACGCCTTGCCCGGACCGCTTTCCTCGATACAGTGGAGGCAGGCGAGGTTGCACTCGTTGGTGACCTGCCACGCGATATAGAGCGGCGCACCGAGGTCGCCCGATTCGGTGGCGGCGGGCGTAGTGCCAGGAACGCCCTCGCCCATCCCGGAACCGCTTGCCGGGACGACCACCGATCAGTCCTCCACCAGTCCCTTTTGGCGCAGCTCGGCGATGAATGTAACCGCCTCGCGCTCGATCGCGCCGTCTTCGTCGCGGAACCGCTCCTTCAACCGCACCGGAATGTCGTGCTCGCCGGCTCCTCCCTGGATCTCCCGCACCACGGCGGTCGCGGTCGGATTGAGGGTGTAAACCTTCTCCGAGCGCGTCTCGAACAGCACCCCGCCGAATTTCTCTTCACGGAACTTGACGTACTTCGCGAGTTTCATTGCGCGCTCCGGCCGCAATTATAGCGAGAACGCCCCGCGCCAGCCGCCCTTCCGACTTCTCCGGAGATACGGTCACACCGCGGAAACGTCCGTCAGTACTTGCCTCGGACCTTGTAAATGTAGTTCGTGAGCTCGCTCGTCTGCATCGCCAGGCGGTTCAGGACTACGTGCACGACACGGAAGATCGCCCGCATGACGCGGTAGACGATGATCGGCTCGCGCTCGAGGAGCGACTCCAGATTCTCGCGCGTCAGGCACAGCACCTGCGTCTGCCCGGCCGCGCGCAGCGCCGCGTAATGCGGGCGCCCGTCCATGAAACCCAGCTCGCCGGCGAGGTCGCCCTTGCACAGGAGATGGAGATTGATCCACTCCCCATCGGCCTCGCGCTGTCTGGCCACCGCCAATGCGCCGCTCGTTATCACGAACAGCCGATTGTCGCTCGCACCTTGCTTCACGAGAACCTCGCCGTCCGCCAGGTTGCGCACCGAGACTATCCCGGCCAGCACGGCGCATTGGTCGCCGGTCAGCTCCACGGCGAGCGCCGAATTACGCACCAGCTCGAGGTGCGAGGTGGAATCCTTTCGGGTCTTTTCCCGCGTGACAATCCCAGCCATCGGCTTCTCCTTTCCGGCAACTGGTTAAACTCGTAAAATTATAGTCCTCCGATGTCGCCGCGGCCGCTGATCCAGATCAATCGGGCACAGGTTTTTTTGGCGCGCCGTAGCACCAAGGTCCCATAGACCATGTCACGAGGAGCGCCATAAGATGCCTATGGGCGCCCCGTCCAGCAGATAGCTAGCGGAAGGAGCCATGACTACGATCAAGCAGCAGGATTTCATCCAAAGCATCGCCGACGCATTCCAGTTCATCTCGTTCTACCATCCGGTGGATTTCATTCGCGCGATGGGCAAGGCATACGACGACGAGCAGTCCCCCGCCGCGAAGAACGCCATCGCGCAGATCCTGATCAACAGCCGCATGTCGGCGGAAGGCCATCGCCCCGTGTGCCAGGACACCGGGATCGCGGTCGTCTTCCTGAAGATCGGCATGAACGTGCGCTGGGACGCCACCATGAGCGTGCAGGAGATGGTCGACGAAGGGGTGCGCCGCGCCTATACCGACAAGGACAATCCGCTGCGCGCATCCGTGCTCGCGGATCCCGACGGTGCGCGCAAGAGCACGCGCGACAATTCGCCGGCCGTAGTGCACATGGAGGTCGTGCCGGGAGATCACGTCGAGGTCAAGCTGGCCGCCAAGGGCGGCGGCTCCGAGAGCAAGTCGCGCTTCGCCGTCCTCAACCCGAGCGATGACGTCGTGGAATGGATACTCGGGCAGATACCCACCATGGGCGGAGATTGGTGCCCGCCCGGAATGCTGGGGGTGGGCATCGGCGGCACGCCTGAGAAAGCGATGGTCATGGCCAAGGAATCGCTGATGGCGTCGATCGACATCAACGAGCTCAAGCGGCGCGGCGCGAAAAACCGGGCCGAGGAGCTGCGCCTCGAGCTGCACGAGAAAGTCAATGCGCTCGGCATCGGCGCGCAGGGACTGGGCGGGTTGAGCACCGTGCTCGACGTCAAGGTGCTCGACTACCCCACTCATGCCGTCATGAAGCCGGTCGCCATCGTTCCCAATTGCGCCGCGACCCGCCATCTCGAGTTCCATCTCGACGGCAGCGGCCCGGCCCGGTTCGAGGCGCCGAGCCTCGATAACTGGCCGAAGCTGAACGTCGATCTCAGTGTGGGCGCGAAGCGGGTAAACCTGGAGACGCTCACCAAGGCCGAGACGGCCACGTGGAAGGCGGGCGACCGGCTGCTGCTCAACGGCAAGATCCTGACCGGCCGGGACGCAGCTCACAAGCGCCTGACCGATCTCATCGCCAAGGGAGAGAAGCTCCCGGTCAACCTCACGAACCGCCTGATCTACTACGTCGGCCCCGTAGACGCGGTGCGCGACGAGGTCGTGGGTCCCGCCGGTCCCACCACTTCCCGCCGCATGGACAAGTTCATGGACACGATGCTCGGGAAGACCGGCATGCTGGGCTCCATCGGCAAGTCGGAGCGCGGTGCGGAGGCGGTCGAAGTCATCAAGCGGCACAAGGGCGTGCACCTGATCGCGGTCGGCGGAGCGGCGTATCTGGTCGCCAAAGCGATTCGTGCCGCGCGGGTACTGGCCTTCGATGACCTTGGCATGGAAGCGGTGCGCGAATTCGACGTGAAGGACATGCCGGTCACCGTCGCAGTGGATACCACCGGCAACGCCGTGCACGAGTCGGGACCGCGCGAGTGGCGCGCGAAGATCGGCAAGATACCCGTTACCGTGGCGTAAGCGGACTGACCTGGATCAAGCAGGAGCAAGTCAGCCGCGCAGAGTAAGAGCAAGCTGAATTCGCTATTGACTGTCGGGAGGGTCGACAGATGCAATCGATTCAGACGGATGTCGTGGTGGTAGGTGGCGGCGGCGCTGGGTTGCGCGCCGCCATTGCCGTGGCGGAGAGCGATCCCCGCCTGCGCGTAGCCCTGGTCTCCAAAGTCGTCCCGATGCGCAGCCACACCGTGGCCGCCGAGGGCGGCTCGGCGGGCGTGATCCGCGCCGACGACAGCCTCGACCATCATTTCGACGACACCGTGGGCGGCGGCGACTGGCTTTGCGACCAGGACGTCGTCGAATACTTCGTCGCCCACTGCGCGGAGGAGATGACGCAGCTCGAGCACTGGGGCTGCCCGTGGAGCCGCAAGGACGACGGGCAGGTCAACGTGCGCTTCTTCGGCGGCATGAAGGTCCAGCGGACGTGGTTCGCCGCCGACAAGACCGGCTTCCACATGCTGCACACGCTGTTCCAGACCTCCCACAAGTACCCCTCGATCAAGCGCTACGACGAGTTCTTCTGCGCCGATCTCATCGTGGAGGACGGCCGCGTGCAGGGCGTGGTGGCGATCGACATCGCGAGTGGCGAGTTCTACCTCTTCGAGTGCAAAGCCGCGATCATCTGCACCGGGGGCGCGGGGCGCGTCTACGGCCAGAACACCAACGCGGGCATCGTCACCGGCGACGGCATGGGCATCGCATTCCGCCACGGCGTGCCCCTGCGCGACATGGAATTCGTCCAGTACCATCCGACGGCGCTGCCCGGCACCGGGGTGCTCATCACGGAAGGCTGCCGCGGCGAAGGCGGCATACTCACCAACAAGGACGGCTATCGCTATCTGCAGGACTACGGCCTCGGCCCGCCCGATCCGTGGCCGCGCCCGAAAGCGATGGAGCTCGGACCGCGGGATCGCCTATCCCAGGCGTTCTGGCACGAAGAGCAGAAGGGCCGCACGGTCGCGACCGCCCTCGGGCAGGCGGTATGGCTCGACCTGCGGCACCTGGGCGCCGCGAAGATCCACGAGCGGCTGCCGCTCATCACCGAGGTCGCCAAGACCTTCGTGGGCGTCGATCCGGTCGTCTCCCCGATACCGGTGCGGCCGGCCGTGCACTACACGATGGGCGGGATCCCGTGCAACGCTCACACCGAGACCCCTCTGAAAGGACTCTACGCGGCGGGAGAGTGCTCGAGCGTGGGCATCCACGGCGCCAACCGCCTCGGATCCAACTCGCTCGCGGAAATCGTGGTGTTCGGCAAGGTCGCCGGCGCCCGCGCGGCCCAGTATTCGAAGTCCGCGCCGGCCGGCCGGCCCGGCGCTTTCCGCAAGCAGGCCGAGGCCGTCGAGAGCCGGCTACTTGGCCTGCTCGGGCGGGACAAGGGGGAACGCCTTGCCACGATACGGGACGAGATGCACGAGACGATGGAGACCGGTGTCGGCATCTTTCGCAAGGCAGACGGCATGCAGGCGACGTGCGCGAAGCTCGCGCGGCTGCGCGACCGCTACCGTACCGGTCTCAAGCTCGACGACCGCAACCGCGCGTTCAACACCGAATGGCTGTCGGCGATCGAGCTGGGCTTCACCCTCGAAATCGCCGAGGCGATCGCGGTGTCGGCGCTCAATCGCAAGGAATCGCGCGGCGCGCATACGCGGCTCGACGAATTCAAGGAGCGCGACGACGCGAGCTATCTCAAGCACACCCTGGCTTACCGCACCGGGGACGGCCCGCCGCGGCTCGAGTACTCGCCGGTAACGATCACCAAGTCCGCGCCCAAGACGCGCGTCTACGGCGGCGAAGGCAAGAAAGTCGAATTGACCTGAGGGAGCCGGCATGGCCGACACGCGGACGATCGAGATCGAGGTGCTGCGCTACAACCCGGAAAAAGGAGGCGAGCCGCATTTCCAGTCGTTCCAGGTGCCTTTCAGCGACGACACGTCGGTGCTCCAGGGCCTGCAGTACATCAAGGACCATCTCGACGGCAGCCTCACCTTTCGGTGGTCGTGCCGCATGGCCATCTGCGGGAGTTGCGGCAAGATGGTGAACGGCGTGCCGGAGCTCTCCTGCCACAAGTTCCTGCGCGAATACTATCCGGGCAAGGTCCGCATCGAGCCGCTCAATCACTTCCCGGTGCTGCGCGATCTCGTCATCGATCAGACCGACTTCTTCGAGAAGAAGCTGCCCTCGATCAAGCCGTACGTGGTGCCGAAAGAGGAAAAGCCGGTCTCGGCCGGCACCTACGTGCAGACCCCACAGCAATTCCACAAGTATTACCAGTACTCGCAGTGCATCAACTGCCTGCTGTGCTACGCCGCCTGCCCGCAGTACGGCCTCAAGCCGGACTTCACCGGCCCGGCGGCGCTCGCGCTGCTGCACCGTTACAACGCCGACTCGCGCGACCGCGGCTGGGAGGAACGGGCTGAGCTCCTCAATGCCGAGGAAGGGGTGTGGGGCTGCACCCTGGTGGGCTACTGCTCCGAAGTGTGCCCGAAGCACGTCGATCCCGCCCACGCGATCAACCAGAACAAGGTCAACAGCACGATGGACTATTTCGGCGTGAGGAAGCTCCTCATGCCCAAGGGAGGTGGCTGATGGCGCAGGTTAGGACTTATGTCCGCCCAATGGGGGGTTGGTGGCGCAGAAACCCCTTCTTCGTGCGCTACATGATCCGGGAAGCGAGCTGCGTCTTCCTCGCGATCTATACGGTCATCCTGCTCGTGGGCCTGTTCCGGCTCTCGCAGGGCGAGAGCGCCTACGAGAGCTGGCGCGCGGCGCTGGTCAGCCCAGTCTCGATCGTTTTTCACTGGGTGGCGCTGCTCACGGTCAGCTACCACGCCTACACCTGGTGGAAGGTTTCGCCCAAGACCGCCCCGGATATCCGCGTCGCCGGCCGGCCCCTTCCGGACCTCGTCATTGCGGCCGGCGGCTGGCTGGCGACGATAGGCGCTTCCGTCCTGATCTACCTCTTGGTACGGTGGCTGTGACATGAAACGATCGCACGAGCCCATTTTCTGGTCGCTGTTCGGCGCCGGCGGGGTGCTCTCCGCGCTCGTTGCGCCGATCCTCATTCTCATCACCGGGATCATCACGCCGATCGGCCTGTGGATGCCGCCGCAGGCTCTCGACTACGCCCGTGTGCTCGGGTTCGCCCAGCACTGGCTCGGCAAGCTCATCCTGCTGGCGGTGATTTCGCTCTTCCTGTTCCACGCGGCGCACCGCATCTACCACGGCCTGCACGACATCGGCGTGCACGCGGGGACCGGAGCGATGATCGCGAGCTATGGCGGCGCCCTGCTGGGTACCGTGGTCGCGGCCTACCTGCTGCTTGCCATCGGTTTTTGAGGGAGCGGCACGCCAACAGTCCGGAGGGAGAAGAATATGAGCTGGAAAGCCGTCGCGCCGGTCGTCGTCGCCATCATTATCGCCCTGATACCGGCGCCCGCCGGGCTGCCGCAGCACTCTTGGTACTACTTCGCGATCTTCGCCGGCGTCATCGTCGGCCTGATACTCGAGCCCCTGCCCGGCGGTGCAATCGGGCTGATCGGTGTCACGCTGGTTGTGGTGCTCGCGGAAAAGGTGTTCTACAGCCCGGAACAGCTCGCCAAGCCCGGCTTCAATCCCGACAATGCGGCGCTCGCCTGGGGCCTGAGCGGATTCTCCAATACGACGGTCTGGCTGATATTCGCAGCCTTCATGTTCGCGCTTGGGTATGACAAGACCGGGCTCGGCAAGCGAATAGCGCTCATGCTGGTGAGGGCCATGGGCAAGAAGACCCTTACGCTGGGTTACGCGGTGCAGTTCGCCGACCTGCTGATGGCCCCGTTCACGCCGTCCAACACGGCGCGCAGCGGTGGCACGATATACCCGGTAATCAGCAACCTGCCGCCCTTGTACGGCTCGAAGCCAAACGACCCCTCCTCGCGCAAGATCGGTTCGTACCTGATGTGGGTTGCCATCGCCGCCACCTGCGTGACGAGCTCGATGTTCATGACCGGCCTTGCGCCGAACGTGCTCGCGATCGAAGTCGTCAAGAAGACCGTCAACGTCGAGCTCGAGTGGGTGCCCTGGTTCATCGCGTTCATTCCGGCCGGGCTGATCCTCCTGGCAATCGTTCCGCTGTTGGCGTACAAGCTCTACCCGCCGGAGGTCAAGGAAGGCTCGGAGGTCTCGCAATGGGCCGCGAGCGAACTCACCAAGATGGGCGGCCTCACGAAGAACGAGATGCTGTTGCTGGTATACGTCGTGATCGCCTTGCTGCTGTGGGTCTTCGGCGGCGACGTTATGAATGCGACCACGGCCGCCTTGGTGGTCATCGCGCTGATGCTGATCACCAGCGTCATCAAGTGGAGCGACATGACCTCGTACAAAGAGGCTTGGAACACGCTCGCGTGGTTTGCGACCTTGGTGGCGCTCGCCGATGGCCTGGCGCGGGTGGGCTTCATCAAGTGGTTCGCCGAGACGGTCGGCGCGCACCTCGGCGGCCTGAGCCCGCTCGCCGCGATCATCGTGCTGGCGCTCATCAATCATTTCGTGCATTACCTGTTCGCCAGCGTGACCGCGCACGTGACCGCTGTTCTGCCGGTGCTGCTCGCCGTCGGCGCAGCGATCCCCGACATGCCCGTGGAAAAGATGGCGCTCCTGCTCTGCCTGCAGCTCGGCATCATGGGCATCATCACGCCCTACGGGACGGGGCCGAGTCCGGTGTATTACGGCAGCGGCTACCTTCCTTCCGCTGACTATTGGCGCCTCGGTGGGATCTTCGGGCTGATCTACCTGGTCGTTTACCTGGTGATCGTCGTTCCCTGGGTGATGATGCGGTAAGCGCCACCCGCCGTACCTCACGGCCATACCCGCGCCACCGCAAACAAAAAACCCGGCGCTGGGCCGGGTATCCTGTCGGCGTTGCCGCTGCGGGACGCCGCCTTTTTTCCGAGTGCCGTTATTTTTTCTTGGCGGCCCCCTTCGCCGCGACGGTTGTCATGCCCTTTTCCTTCTTGTAGCGCTCGACGACTCGGTCCATCGCTTTTTCCTCCGCTTCGCGCGCTTTCTTGTTGGCTTCGGCGGCTTTGGCCTTGGCTTCCTCCGCCTTGGCTTTCGCAGCGTCGTCGAGCGGCGGCAACTTTGCGTAGGCCAGACCCACCCCGACGGCTATTGCCGCGACTCCTGTCACCAATGTGCGAGCCAACACGACCCATCTTCCTGATTTCATCGCTTCCCCCATTTTCGTCCGCGAGATCAGGCGGCCTTGATCGCCTGTTCCACGCGCGTCTTCACGTCCGGCGGCACGTCATCCGCGAAGTGCTGACGCGACTTGCCGGCCTTGATCTCCTCGTACCATATCTCGTGGTGCTCCTTCGCCCAGGTCTCGTCCACGTAGCCGGTGCGCATCGCGTCGTACGCGCCCTTCATTCCGATCGTGCCGAGATAGATGTGGAAGCACGCCATCGCGATCGCCAGAAGGGCGCAAACCGCATGGACCACGTTGGCCGTCTGCATCATCGAGCGCCCCTGGTCGAAGTTCGGGAACAGGAGTATCGCACCCGATATGCACAGCACCACGCTGAAAAAGCACACCAGGCCCCAGAACAAGGCCTTTTCGCCCGCGTTGAAGCGCCCGGAGGGCACCTCCCCTCCGGTCTTGGAGAGCATGCCGCCGAATTTCACGAGCCAATCGATGTCGTAGAGTTTCGGCAGGTTGTCGCGGATGAAGAGAATGATGAGGAGTGGCACGCTCAGGATGAATATCGGCGCCACGAAGTTGTGCACGTTTTTCGCGAGGATGGCGAGCCACGAGAAGATCGTGTAGCCCAGGAGCGGGAGCAGCAGGTACTTCCCCACCGCGATGATGAGCCCGCTGATCGCCAGCGCGACGAAGCTGATCGCGACCGCCCAGTGCGCGATGCGGTCGATGTCGGAAAAGCGCTGGATCAGGCGTCCCGATGGCCTGCCGTGCAGGCCGATCGGCCCCCGCCAGGTGTAGTAGCCGAAGAGTCCCGCGAGCGCCACGGCGATGATGATCCCGCCGATCAGGCCCACCAGCGGCCGCAGCTGGCGCCACGTCTCGCCGCGGCTCTGCACGAGCACGTTGGTCTCGATCCCCCGCACCTGGGTCACCTGATTGGGCGTCTCGCGGCTGCGCACGTCACGCCATACCGGCGCGTTGTTGAGCGGTTGCGTCTCCTGGCGTTGAACCTGCTCACGGGCGTGCTCCGCCGCGGGCCCTTGAGCCCATGATGGAAATGCGAGAGTTGCTCCACAGAACAACAGCAGGCAAGCCGACGCCCGCATGTCTTGAAGTCTAGGCATGCACTCCTGCTCCTCGTCTATTTCGCCGCTGGGGTCGCGCGGCTATATTCGTTCTGCCCCTCGTTACGCTTCTTGATCGCGTTTTCCCAGGCGACCTTGTCACCCTTGAACTGGTCGTTGTCCCAGGGCTGCGAGTCGGGCTTGCCCTGGTACTGCCCCTGCTTGTAAACGGTGACTGCGGGTTTTTCGCCGCAGCCGGCAACCCACAGCAACGCGGCGCCGGCCGCAATGACCAGCATCCGCCTCATGATTTCTTCTCCGGCTGCGGCGCCGCCGGACGCTGCTGCTCGGGCTTGCCGTAGGCGGTGCCCCAGCCCCAGACCTCGGAGCCCTTGCCGCGCTTCAGCACCCGGTTGCGATAGATGTCGGATATCACGTCGGCATCGCCGCCCAGCAGGGCCTTGGTCGAGCACATTTCCGCGCACGCCGGGAGCTTGCCCTCGGCGAGGCGGTTGCGGCCGTACTTCCTGAACTCGACCGCGGAGAAATCGGGCTCGGGGCCGCCGGCGCAGAACGTGCACTTGTCCATCTTGCCGCGCAACCCGAAGGCGCCGTCCTGCGGGAACTGCGGCGCGCCGAAGGGACAGGCGTAGAAGCAGTAGCCGCAGCCGATGCAGAGGTCCTTGTCGTGCAGCACTACCCCTTCCGAGGTCTTGTAGAAGCAGTCGACCGGGCACACCGCCATGCACGGCGCGTCGGAGCAGTGCATGCACGCGACCGAGATGGATTTCTCCCCGGGAACGCCGTCGTTCAGGGTCACCACGCGGCGCCGGTTCACGCCCCACGGGATCTCGTGCTCGTTCTTGCACGCCGTCACGCACCCGTTGCACTCGATGCAGCGCTCGGCATCACACAGGAATTTCATTCTCGCCATGGTTATCTCCTCATGTTCCCGTTGTCGTTATGCCTTGGCGACCTGGCACAGCGAGGTCTTGGTTTCCTGCATCATGGTCACGATGTCGTAACCATAGGTCATCGCGGTATTGATCGCTTCCCCGCGCACGATCGGGGCTGCACCCTCCGGGTAGTAGTTCAGCAGGTCCTTGCCCATCCACCAGCCGGCGAAATGGAACGGCATGAATACCGTCCCCGGCGCGACGCGCTCCGTCACCTGACTCTTCACCTTCAGCCGCGCCTTGCTGGGCGTCTCGACCCACACGTACTCGTTGTCCTTGACGTTGCGATCGTTGGCGTCCTTGGGGTTGATCTCGATGAACATCTCCTGCTGCAGCTCGGCCAGCCACGGGTTGGACCGAGTTTCGTCCCCGCCGCCTTCGTACTCGACCAGCCGCCCGCTCGTCATGATCAGCGGATAGCTCTTGACGGCGTCCTTGTTCGCGTCCTGGACCGACTTGAACAGCACCGGCAC
>DATFWO010000340.1:0-14464 GCA_035259205.1 Burkholderiales bacterium
GAAGACGAGCCGAGCCAGCGCGCCGGCACGGAGATGTTCCACTTCATCGGCAAGGACATCCTCTACTTTCACGCGCTCTTCTGGCCGGCGATGCTGAAGTTCTCGGGACATCGCACCCCCACCCAATTGAGCATCAACGGCTTTCTCACCGTCAACGGCGAGAAAATGTCCAAGTCGCGCGGCACGTTCATCACTGCACGCTCCTACCTCGACCAGAGCTTGAACCCCGAGTGGCTGCGCTATTACTACGCGGCCAAGTCAACTCCGACAATGGAGGATATAGACCTCAACCTTGAGGACTTTGTTGCGCGGGTCAACAGCGACTTGGTGGGAAAGTACGTAAACATCGCAAGTCGCGCCGCTGGTTTCATAGTTAAGCAGTTTGGGAAGAAGCTTTCACCGGTACCTGTGTTTGATCCAAAGGCCGTGTCGGATGAGCAATCGGCAGTTCAGAACGGGAAAGACACCCGCCTGTTACCCAACACTTTGCAGGTTCAGGCCAATAAGTACGCAGTTCAGATTCGAAATCTCTACAACGATCGCGAGTTCTCCAAAGCTGCGCGAGAAGCAATGGAGCTGGCATCAATCATCAACCAATACTTCGATGACTGGAGGCCTTGGGAGCTCGCCAGAAGAAACGACGAACAATCGCTAAAACAGTTGCACTCGGTTTGCTCCGTCACCTTGGAGCTGTTCCGGATCCTCACGCTCTGTTTGCGTCCGATTTTGCCTAGTCTCGCAGCGAAAGCAGAGGGCTTGCTCAATATTCGCGAGCAGGGTTGGGCGGATCTAGGTGTCCGGCTTCCGGCCAATCATGAGATAAAGCCGTACGAGCATTTGATGACTCGGATTGATCGAAAACAGATAACAGCGCTCGTCGAAGCCAACAAGGAAACGCTTGCACCCCCCTCTCCCTCCGGGAGAGGGGCCGGGGGTGAGGGAAAAGCCCCAAAAAAGGCGCCCTTGCCTGAGGATCTACTTTCGTTTGCCCGGAAGTTGCGTCAAGAGCAAACGGACGCTGAACAACTTCTCTGGACCCTCCTCCGTGACCGTCGCTTGGGTAAGGCAAAATTTCGCCGACAGCATCCCGTGGAAATCGGCGGACAGCGCTACGTGCTGGATTTCTACAGTCACGAACTGAAGCTCGCCATCGAACTTGATGGCGGCCAACATCAGGACAGTGCGCCGAGAGATGAAGCAAGAACCAAGGCGTTAGCCACACTGGGTATTCAAGTACTGCGCTTCTGGAACAACGAAGTCCTCCAGCAAACCACGTCTGTGTTGGAAGCCATCTGGAGCGCCATCATGGAAAAGTCCCCCTCACCCCAAGCTCCCTCACCCCCGACCCCTCTCCCGAAGGGCGAGGGGGGAAGTACAGGCGCTGATGCGCAGATAACTATCGACGATTTCAATAAGCTCGACCTGCGGGTCGCCAGAATAGTCGCGGCCGAGCACGTCGAGGGCGCCGACAAGCTCCTCAAGATCACGCTGGACCTCGGCAACGGCACCCGGACCGTATTCGCCGGCATCAAGTCGGCCTACGATCCCGCGACCCTCAAGGACCGCCTGACCGTGGTGGTCGCGAACCTCGCTCCGCGCAAGATGAAATTCGGCATCTCCGAGGGCATGGTGCTCGCTGCGTCCGGCGAAGGGCCCGGCATCTTCCTGCTCTCGCCCGACTCCGGCGCCGAGCCCGGCATGCGGGTAAAGTGATCGGCATCCGGCCCGCGTTCCGTCAGCCAGAGGCGCACCCTCCCCGAACCTCCGCCGAGCGACCTCGATGCTTCCGCGAAGCAACCGGACCCTGATCTGCAGCGTGGTTTTTCTCGACATCGTCGAGTATTCGAAGAAGCCCGTGTCGGAGCAGATCCAGCTCAAGGAGCGGCTCAACGAGCTCCTCGGCGAGACCTTGAAGGACGTCGCCGCGAACGACCGCATCATTCTCGATACCGGCGATGGCGTCGCCGTCAACTTCATCGGCGATCCCGAAGACGCGCTGTTCACCTGCCTCTCCTTGCGCGACGCGGTAAAGCGCCCTCAACCCGGCGAGGGCGTGCAGCTCCAGTTGCGCGCCGGGATCAATCTCGGCCCGGTGAAGCTCATCAAGGACCTGAACGGACAGCCTAACCTCATCGGGGATGGCATCAACGTGGCGCAGCGCGTCATGGGCTTCGCGGCGCCCAACGAGATTCTGGTGTCGCGCTCCTATTACGAGGTCGTTTCCTGCCTGTCCGACGCATACGCCACGCTGTTCCAGTACCAGGGCTCGCGCACCGACAAGCACGTGCGCGAGCACGAGGTGTATGCCGTCGGCGAAAGCAGCCAGGAGCTGAAGGGCGTGCTCGATCCAGCCCGCGCCGCGGCCCATGGACCGCATAATGGCTTCGCGGCGCCCACGAGCGTCATGGCACGGCTCGAGCGCACCGCATTCATGGCGCAAGACAACCTGCGCCGCCGTCCACGGCTGGGCACGGCAGCGGCCGTGGCGGCGATCCTGGTGATTGCAGTCGCCCTGCGCGGCCTGCGCGAGCCATCTGCAACCCCCGTAGAAAAGCCCACCGCTGTCGTAACCGCGCCGGTCGCCGTCCCCCCGGTCCCTGATAAGGCTGCTACCCGCAGCCCGGCTCCGAACAACGACGTCACGACGCCCGCTTCGAGCCCACCGCCGAAGAAAAAGGCCAACCCGCCGGTGGCGGCAGCCGCGCCGGCCCCGGTCAACCCGGCGGACAAGTCTGCAGCGTCAGAGCCACCGAAGAAGGGGGACGCGCCGCCGGCGACCGCAAAACGCGAAATTGAAGACGCGCCCAGGCCCGCAGCCGCAAAGGGCACCGGTCTCGTTACCCTGACCATCACGCCGTGGGGGGAAATCCACGTGGACGGCAAGCTGGTCGGCGAGGTGCCGCCGATTTTCGAATTGCGCCTCAGCCCAGGCAAACATCGGATCGAAATTCGGAATCCGGAGTACCTGCCATACGTGCAGACGGTGGATGTCAGTCCGGGCGCCACGATTCCCATCCGGCACTGGTTCCACAAGTAGAGGATGCCCCGCCAATGGAGGTAAGCAGACTCGGGCGCTACCAGCTCGTCGGCGAGCTCGGGAAGGGCGCGATGGGCGTCGTCTATCGCGCTCGCGATCCCATGCTGGATCGCACCGTGGCGATCAAGACCATCAACATGGCGCTCGAGCTCGAGGAGCGGTCGGAGTACGAGGCACGCTTCTACCAGGAGGCGAAAGCCGCGGGCAGCCTCAACCATCCCAACATCGTGACCATCTACGACATCGGCAAGGCCGGCCATGTCGTCTACATGGCAATGGAGCTGCTGGAGGGCAAGGAGCTGCGCGCGCTGATGGCGCCGGGCAGGCCAATGCCGATCGGGAGCGCCGTCAATGTCGCAGCGCAAGTCGCCGATGGACTGGGCTACGCACACGAGCACGACGTGGTGCATCGCGACGTGAAGCCCGCCAACATCATGATCGTGCGCGATGGGCGGGTGAAGATCACCGATTTCGGCATCGCGCACATGCGCTCGACGAACATACGGACCCAGACGGGCGCCGTGCTGGGTTCGCCCAAATACCTCTCGCCGGAGCAGGTCGCGGGAAAGCGCGCCGAACCGAGCTCGGACATTTTCGCCCTCGGCGTGATCCTCTACGAGATGGTCACCGGCAAAGCGCCCTTCAACGGCGAGGACGTGACGGGGGTCATGTTCCAGATCCTGAATTTCGTGCCGCCGCCGCCGAGCTCGCTGAACCGCGAAGCGCCCGAGATGCTCGACTTCATCGTCGCCAAGGCGCTCGCCAAGTCCCCGCAAAAGCGCTATGCCGACATACGGGAAATGGCCCGCGATCTGCGCGAGTGCGCCAAGCAGGTAGGACAAGCCGAGCAGATCGCCGCGCCCCTCGCGGCCAAGCCCGCGCGCACGAGCTTCGACCCGGAGCCGGCAGCCGACCTGCTCGTGCGCCCGGTGCCCAAGACGCGGCGGGAGGACGCCGAGCCCGACCCGCTCGAGCCGAGCGTCGCGCTGGGGGTTTCGCGAGCGTTCAATTCCCTCGACGCGACGATGCGCCTCGCTGCGCAGACCGGCATGGCGCGCGAGATGGAGGCATTCGCGAACACCATGGGAGGGCAGATCGACACCGAAATGACGAGCACTACGCAGCGAACGAGCGCCTTTCCCCTCGCCCATCAATACGGCTGGAACAGGCAGGACAGGCTCATCTTCGCCGCCGGCATCGTCTGCGCGATCCTGATCGGGGCGATGATAGTCTTCGCCTGAAGCCCGTCAGCCCACCCATCGCCCATGAGAATCGACCGCATCGAAGCCATCGCAATCGACATTCCGCTCAGGAAGAATTTCGGGGGCAGCACCTACTCCGTCCTCAAGCGCTGCACCGTCGTCACCCGCGTGCGCACGGACGAAGGGCTCGCAAGCGAGGTCTACAACGGCGACAACCGCGAGCACGGGCCGGAGATCGTGCGCCTTATCGGGAAGGAGCTCGCCCCGCGCGTGAGCGGGATGGACCTACTCGAACTGGAACGGTCCTGGCAGGCGATGTTCGATTTGAGCCACACGAGCCGCGATCGCAAGACTCTGCTCGAGGCCATCGCCTGCGTGGACTGCGCGCTGTGGGACCTTGCGGGCAAGTCGCTCGGCAAAAGCGTCGCCGTCCTGCTCGGGGCCAATCGTGAACGGCTCCCCATCATTTCCATCGGCGGTTACTACATGGAAGGCAAGACCCTCGCCGATATCGGCCGGGAGATGGAGTCCTATCGCAACGCCGGGATGGCGGGGTGCAAGTTCAAAGTCGGCGGCCTGGCTCCGGAGGAGGACTTCAAGCGGGTCGACGCCGCCCGCCGGGCCGTGGGACCCGATTTCAAGCTGGTGGTCGACGCCAACCGCGGCTGGAGCGCCCGGGATGCGATCCGCTTCGCGCGGCTCGTCGAACCCCTCGACATCGGCTGGTTCGAGGAGCCCTGCCACTGGTACGACGACGTTGCGCTCATGGCGCGGGTGCGCCAGGCGACCCGCATCCCCGTGACCGCGGGCCAGTCCGAGATCACGAGTCATGCCGTGCGGCGGCTGGTGGAGGCAGGCGCGGTGGATTTCGTCAACTACGACGTGTCGGAAGGCGGCGGGGTCACCGACTGGCGCCGCGCCGCGGCCATCTGCCAGACGGCTGGCGTGCAGATGGCGCACCACGAAGAATCACAGATTTCGCAGCAGCTGCTCGCCGGCGTGCCGCACGGCACTTACGTCGAGTGCTTCGCCGACCCGGAGCGCGATCCCGTGTGGCAAACGATGTGGGCCAACCGCCCGCCGGTGAAGGATGGGATGATGGCCGTATCGAAAGGACCGGGATTCGGCATCCAGCTCGACTGGAAGATGATCGAGAAATACCGGATCGCGTAGAACGGCCGGCTCCCCCGGGATGCGTCCGCGCGTGTACAGCCCAGGGCCGCATCCCGGCCACGCCGTACCTTCTTGAATCGTTACTACCTCTTCCCGGAACGCGCCTTGGACTTCCCGCCCGTCGCCTCGACCTTGAGGCCATAGTGGCGGGCCAGTCGCTTGAGTTCCTCGATGAAGGTCACCTTGCGCTTCGGATGCAGTTTCCCGTAAAACGCAATCTTGGTGGCAGCGAGGGTATCGCTGGCTGTTACGTCGGCCTTGCCGTCTACTTTGCGACCCATGCGGTCCCTCCTGGTGTTGTTTAATGCGGAGTTGTTCAGGCCCCGGCAGTAACCTGCCTGCGCCGATTGCGCAGCCGGGAGCGCCGATAGTATAAGCGCTACGCGCCCGGTCATGCAGAATTTCAGGAAGCGGAGTGATCCGCGGGAGAGCGCACAATAGCGCCTCGGACTCTAATGCCGTCGGGATAGAAGTCATGGAAAATGCATCGAAAAGACGCAACGGGGGCGGGACAATGGAGTTCAATCGCTGCGCCACGATGGAAAATCACTTCCGCCTCGTGCGCAGGGACCCCGAGTATCGCTGGCGCGCCCGTCAGATCGAGCAGGAGATCAAGCAGTGGGTGGCGCGCTACCGTGAAGCGGGGCTGCGGATCGCCCTGGTCCGCGTTCCCGTGGTCGTGCACGTCGTCTACAACACCGCGGCGCAGAACATTGCAGACGCGCAGATACACGCCCAGATCGACATACTCAACGCCGACTATCGCCGGCTCAACGCCGATGCGGTGAATACTCCCGCGCGATTCGCCGGGGTCGCGGCCGATACCCGCATCGAGTTCGCGCTCGCGGCCCGCGATCCCGACTGCAATCCTACGAACGGCATCACCCGCACGCAGACCTCGGTGACAGGCTGGCATTTCGCGGACGAAGGCATGAAAGCCGACTCCGCGACGGGGGCGGGCGGGCATGCTCCCTGGGATGTCGACAGGTACCTCAACATCTGGGTGGTGAACTACGCGGACGGCACGCTCGGCTACGGCACGCGGCCCGCCGCGCCGGGAAGAATCCAGGGGGTGACCTGCCACTACCTGGCGTTCGGCCTGACCGCGACGCCTCATGCCGGTCTCGGCCGCACCATGACGCACGAGGTCGGCCACTGGCTGGACCTGATCCACGTCTGGGGCGGCAGGAACGGCGACCAGTCCTGCACGGATTCGGATGAAGTCGACGACACGCCGAATCAGTACGCCCAGAGCAGCCCCGGACCCTGTCCGGATGTCCGCATCTCCTGCTCGAACGGGCCGAACGGCGACATGTTCATGAACTTCATGGACTACTCCAGCGACGAGTGCATGAATCTCTTCACCGCCGGTCAGGCCGCGCGGATGCACGCGACCTTGCATGTCACGCGGCCCTCGATACTCGGATCCGACGGGCTCGTGCCGCCGGTCGGCGTCCCGGGAACCGATCTCTGGATGCAGGATGTCTTCGACGACACCGGGGCCGAGCCCGATCCGTCCAGCCTGCCGATGTTCATCAGCGACGACATCTGGGTGCGCAAAACCAACGATGGGTTGTCGAACCAGGATCACGAAAACCCGGTATACCGCCGCGCTGGGTCACCCAACTATGTGTACGTCCGCGTGCGCAACCGTGGCTGTGGCGGGACGGGCGCCGGGAACCTGAATCTGTACTGGGCCAAGGCCTCGACCGGGCTCTCCTGGCCCTCGCCCTGGGACGGCAGCGTGACGGTGCCCGCTCTCATGGGAGGGATGATCGGCTCGCAGAGCGTCTCCGTCGCCGCGCGCGACGACGAGATCTTCGTCTTTCCATGGATGCCGCCGAATCCGGCCGATTACGCGAGCATCGGCGCCGACAAGTCGCATTTCTGCCTGCTGGCGCGCATTGAAACTTCCGCGACGGCGCCCTACGGCATGACGTTTCCCGAGACGACCGACCTCTACGCGAACGTGAAGAACAACAACAACATCGCGTGGAAGAACATCACCGTCCTGGACACGCTGGACGGGGCGAGACTTTTCGGGAGCGTTGTGCTCGCCAACTTCCGATCCGGATCGGAGCTCGCGACGCTCGCGTTCCTGGCTGAGCGGGATGGGCTACGGTCCATCCTGGATTGGGGCCAGGTATGCGTGGAGCTGCCGCCCGCGTTGCGCAAGCGACTCTCAGGGGAAATCGGCGACGCGACCGCCGGCATCCGCCGGCGCGATGGCAGGAGGCTGGAACTCCTCGCCCGGAGAACGAAGCTTGGCCCAATCCAGCTCGCGCCCGGGGAGATGCACTCGATCGGGATCGAGGTCATACCGAGGAAGCAGCGCCGGGCGTTGGGTGCCCGCGTTCTGACGCTGGACATCATGCAGGAGGTGAAGGGGCACGTCATCGGAGGACAGCGGCTCGCCCTCAGGACGGCGCCCGATCGCCGGCGTATAGTAATCGACCGCGCGGTCAACGTCTTCGACGGTGTGAGCTGGGTGCCGCGAGGAGATTCCGCAGCCGCGCGCAAGGGAGCGCCGCGCGCCGTCAAGGGACCGGCGCGCTACCCTCGGGCGCGGCGCAGGGCTTGATCGCCTCAGCCTCTCGCGTCTTCGATGCCCTCGAAAAGGTCATCCGACCAGACGAAAGCCGGTAGCGTGTCGAGGTCCCGCAGCACGTAGCAGGTCTCGCCGGGCTTGCGAGCCCTGCGAGCGCGGCGCGCTCCGGCCGGCCCGCCGAGCGCGGCGCGCACGTAGGCGAGCGTCATGTTGTCGGGTCCCGCAAGATCGTGCACCAGCGAAACGCTCGAGAAGCGCCCGGCATTGATTTCCGTAACGCAGGGCTGTCCACTCGCGTTCTCCTTGATGTCGACGAAAAAAGTACCCGAGGCCCTGGCATCGAGCGCGCGTATGACTTTCGTCCCGACCTCGATCACCTCCGGTTCATCCACGATCCTGGCGAGTGCAGCCTGCGAGGACACGGTGCTCGGGCCGCCGCCCGCGACGAAATACGACACGCGCTCGTGCGCCCTGGCCATGATGAGCCTGCCCTCCTTCCACAGGGACTGCACGCTGAAATCGCGCCCCGGCAGATATTCGGAGAGGGTGAACGAAGCTGCCGGCACCCCGCCCACGTCCTCCCAGCACCTGATCCAGTTCCGGGCCTGCCGCGGGCTTCCGACCAGGATGGCGCCGAAGGAACCCGTGCCCTTGCGTATCCGGCACCACACCTGGCGGGAAGGGCCCAGCCGGCGGAACAGTCGCTCGATGTCCCGGAGCGTCGTTACCGGATAGGTCAACGGCACCGGCAGGCCGCGGCGGCGAAGAAACGTCGTGAGCTGGTACTTGTCCTGGCAGCGCTTGATGACCGCCTTCCGCGGCAGAAATACCCCGCAGGCGATGCTGTCACGCAGATCGGAGATCCTTTTCACATCCACGTCGTTGGTCGGGAGGACAAGATCGATGCGCTCCGCCTTTATCAGTTCGATCAACGCGTCCCCGAATTCGGCACGCTCGGAAAAGGGAAGCAGGTAATTGCGGTTGGCCGGGGATTTCTTGAGCGCAAACCGGTCGTCGTTGCAGCCGACGATGAAAAGCGAGGGGGCTCCGGCTTTCAGGCTGCGCATCAGCGTATTGCCCGGCCCGGAACCGGCTCTGAGAACGAGCAATCGCCTGGCCAACTCGCGCTCCTGTCGCGACTACTCGATGACCTTCTCGGCGCGCACGAGGATCGATTGCGGAATCTTGATGCCAAGTGCCTTGGCGGCCTTCATGTTGATCAGGAGCTCGAATACCCTCGGTTGCTCGACCGGGATCTCGCCTGGCTTCGCGCCTTTGAACACCTTATCCACGATCTGGGCACCGCGCCGATAGAGCTCGACCAGATTCATTCCGTAGCCCATCACACCGCCAGCTTCTACGAACTCCCTGCCGCCGACGGCGGGCAGCCGCTGCCTGGCGGCCAGATCGGCAATGGCTTTTGCGTTGGCCAGCATCGTCGATTCTTCGCTGATGACGAGTCCATCAACGCGGCCCTTGGCCATCGCCGAAAACGCGCTCTCGAAGTCCTTGGGGCCGCGCACGGCGAACTCCTGGAGCTCGATCTTGAGAGCCTTGGCTGCATCCTCCATTGCGCGCAGCGTCGGCCCCATCGCGGAGGCATTTCCCAGGTTCATCAGGTAACCGATCCTGTTGGCTCGAGGCATGACCTCCTTGAGCAACTCGACCCGCTTCGACATCAGTTCCTGCTGGAAGAAGCTCAATCCGGTGATATTGCCGCCGGGACGCGCAAGGCTGGTGACGAGTCCGGCGGCAACGGCATCGCCCACCGCCGCCATCACGACTGGGATCGTGGTCGTTGCCTGCTTCGCGGCCTGAACTCCGGGCGTCCCGTGGGTGACGATTGCGTCGACATTCGAGCGGACGAGCTCCGCGGCGAGCCCGGGAAGACGATTATAATTTCCGTCCGCAAAGCGCCATTCGATGACGAGATTCTTGTCCTCGACGTAGCCGAGCGAGCGCATTTCCTGCACGAACGCATCGTAATAGATGTCGGGATTCGACGCAGTCGAGCGGGAGCGCGCGGCGAGAAATCCGAGACGCCAGATCTTCTGCTGAGCGAGGGACACGAGTGGCGCGCCGAGCGCAACGACCATGGCGCGCAACAAAGCGCGCCGCGCGCGCGATGCAAGCTCGTCGTGAATCCGACTCGTACCCGACTCGGCCATTTCGCCCCGTTGCCTGATTTGGTTACCTTGGATGGGTGTCCGAAAGCCGAGGCCAACGGGCGCCGGGCCGCAAGCACGAGAGCCGGCGCGGCCGCGATCCATGTGGCCCGCATATTAGGGTAAATGCCAGGGTACGCCAAGACAGGGCGCGACTGCGCAGAGACGGTACAATTTGCGCTCGATCGGTGGCAGCCGATGGCCGGAGATCGCGGAGAATGCGAAGCGGCGTCAAGAAAGTTGTCATAACCCTATTACTTGTGTCCGGATCCCCGGCGCCGAGCGTGCACAGCGTCGCGGAAGCCACCGCGGCCGGCACGTCTGAAGCTCGCGCGAGCGCTGCCATCGCCTACCCCACCCGCTCGATCCGCGTCATCGTCGGATTTCCCCCGGGAAACGCCACCGATATGCTCGCTCGCTTCGTCGGCGGCAGGCTCGGCGAGCGCGTGGGGCAGCAGGTGGTGGTCGACAACCGGCCGGGGGCAAACGGCGTCATCGGGGCCGATCTTACGGCCAAGGCCGCGCCCAACGGGCACACACTGCTGTTCATGTCGACTTCGCACACCATGAATGCGGCCGTAAACAAGCTCCCTTTCGATCCGGTCAAGTCGTTTGCTCCTGTCGCGATGCTTGGTAGCGGGCCGCTCGTGCTCGTGACACACGCGTCTTTCCCTGCCGGCAGCGTGAAGGCTTTGATCGATGACGCAGCCTCGAAACCGAATACCATCACCTACGCATCGGTTGGCACCGGAGGGATCAATCATTTCGCCGGCGCGCTGTTCGCGCGCACTACCGGGATTCAGCTGATCCACGTGCCCTACAAGGGCGGCGTGCCGGCGCTGACCGACGTGATCGGGGGACAGGTGCATCTGCTGTTCGGCACGCTGCCCCTTACGCTCACGCACATCCACGCGGCCAGGATCAAGGCGCTCGGCGTCACCAGCCTGCGGCGCGCACCGCTGCTGCCGGAGGTGCCGACGATAGGCGAATCCGGTGCGCCCGGCTACGAGATCAACAACTGGTGGGGCGTGCTCGCGCCGGCGGGCGTGCCGTCGCCCGTCATCGCGAAGCTCAACGACGAGATTGCCGGAATTCTCGGCCAGCGGGAGTCCGTCCAGCGCCTCGAGGCCGAGGGCGTCGTGCCCTCTCCGCTGTCGAGCGCCGCGTTCTCGCGCCTGCTTGTCTCAGAGGTCGAGAAATGGGGGCGCGTCGCGCGCGCAGCCAATATCAGGGCCGAATAGGTTCCGGCTTCAAAACCCCAGCTTGTCGAGCAGATCGATGACGTGCGGCTTGCCTTCCTCGACGATGCTGAGCTTGCCTGTGAAGTCCGGGTGCGCGGCAAACAGGGCCGTCAGGCTGTGCTTTGCCGGCGTCCAGTTCTCGCGCACCTCGACGTCCGGATTCCTGTCTCTCCTCGCCTTTTCCTTCTGCTGCTCCTTCTTCCAGTCCTTCTCGCGTTCGGTGTCGATCTCCTCGACGGGGTAGGTAAGGTGCATCGTGAAATTCGCGCCCTCGCTCTCGTCCAGCAACATTTGCAAGGTCTCGCGCTCCGGATTGCCGTGCTCGCCGTCGCCTGAGAACACGTAGTGATCGGCGCTGATCCGGCGGAAGAATATCCGGTCCATGTTCCGGTCGCTGCCATGATGCGGCATCTTGAGCACGTCCACGTGCATCCTGCCGTTGGGCTGCAACACGCCGGCGAGCTCCAGGCCCTGCAATATCTTGTCGCCTCTGGCATCTCCCGTGAGCAGTATCCGCCTGTTCGCGACTGCGGCGAGCAACACGATGCTCGACAGGTTCGGAACCGAGGTATCGGTGAACGACGCGAGCGGCGGATTCTTGCCGGCCTTGCGCTGCTTCAGCCAGGCGTCGTGATCTTTTTGCAGGTCGACGAGCTCCGGCTTCATCGGCCCGGCCACGACGAAGGTCAGCCCCTTGCCCAGGTTCAGGGCGGCGGCGCCTTCCATCGCCATCACCAGCTTGCCACCGAACTCCGGATTGATGCGAAGCTTCAGCTTTCTCGCATCGTCGCGCAGGCGGAATCCCTGCTCCACGCTCGCGAGCACCATGGCGGCCGACGGATCGAGGCCCTCGGTGTCGGGCTCGCCGCTCAGCGCAGCGGCGCCGAACTGCGCCGCAACCGCTCCTTTGAGCTCCTTTGCGTCGTTGCCGATGATGTCATCGAACGAGTTGTGCCAGAAGCTGCGTATCGCCACGGGCGGCGGCCGATGCTCATCCTGGGCCAGGACGAGCTCTTTGGTCAGGTCGAGGATCCCTCTGATATGGTCGTCGTCGATGTGGCTGACCATCGCCAGGTCGACCGGCAGCGCAACATTGGCATCGAGTCCGCGCGCTTTCCTGATCTGCGCGAGGCGGGGCTTCAATTGTGGCCCGTAAACGCCCGACGGGCCCCCGTCGATCAAGGCCAGACCAGGATCGTCTTTGGAACCGTAGTGGAGGATGAGGCAATCCCCCTTGCGCGCTCGGCGCACATCGAGACTGAATAGCATGGCCCACCTCTCTGCCGCGACGTTA
This sequence comes from Burkholderiales bacterium, assembly GCA_035259205.1. GTDB lineage: Bacteria > Pseudomonadota > Gammaproteobacteria > Burkholderiales > SG8-41 > SG8-41. The sequence goes on from DATFWO010000340.1 coordinate 12,661, forward strand.
GAACCTGTTTTATAACTAGGCGCGTGATGCGTTGTGGCCAGGACGGACCGGATGCAAGGCGCCGGACGAAGGCCATATGTCGATATGGTCGAGGAGGGCAACGCAGCAGCCGACCGTCCTGGCCGCAACCCGGAGGGACGGGGCGGAGAGCAACGGCCCGATGCCGTTGCTCAGCGCCCTTGGGCAGGTGGACGAAGCGCAGGCGGCAAGCGCCTGCTCAGGGGCGCATCTCTTTGTCGGGAGCCCTCGCAATATCGACATATTGCTTCGGACTCTCCTCCTCGAACTGCATCCCACCTTGCCTCCGTCGCACACGTGCCTAGTTATAAAACAGGTTCTAGACCTTCTGGAATGCGCGAAGCACGTCGAGCATTCCGTGGCCCTGGAAATTGCGCTCGCGGCCGAGGTCGGTCGCACTCTCGCACAGAATGCGCTTGATCTCCCGTGGCTGGGCGATCAGCTCCGAGTAGCGGGCCATGAGCATCGCCGCAGCGCCGCTCACGTGTGGCGCCGCCATGCTCGTTCCGTCGAGCTCTCCCCACTCTCCCTCGGGCAGGCACGATCGGATACGCTCGCCCGGCGCGACCAGGTCCGGCTTCATCCGGCCGTCGCCGGTCGGTCCGCGGCTCGAGAAAAAACTCACGCCGTAGGTATGCGGCCAGAAGCGGTGCGTCGCCCCGACGGTGATGACCCCGTCGGCATTGCCCGGATCCGTAATGCTGTACGCGGAATAGCCTTCGTACGAGCCTTCCTTGGTCTCGAAGCTGTGGTAGCCCAGGTTTCCGGCGGCCGCGACCACCGTCACCCCGCTGTCGACCAGCCGCTCGCACTCGTTGCATACCGGCGTGCGGCCGCACGCGAAATTACGCACGTCGTGGGGAATGGACAGGCTCAGGTTGGCGCCGTGGATGGTGATGTAGCTGTGGCGCTCGTTCAGGTAGCGGATGTACTGGAGCGCCGCAATGATGGCGAATTCCGTGTCCTCCAGCGACTTGGAGAGCACGCGAAAATCGTAAAACCTGATGTCCGGGCACATGCCGTCCGCGAACCGGGGCTGGCTATCGTCTTCCTCCGGGCTGCCGGGCGCGGCTGCAGGCAAAGACGGCGTCATGGCCGCGGCGCTCGCGCCGATGATGCCCGCAACGTGAGTGCCGTGTCCGGAATGAGGCGGGGTAGCCCCCTCGATCGTGATGAACTTTTCCACCAGCTCCCAGTGAATCGGGCGGTCGTTGTTCGCGTCATCCGCAAGGCTCCTCAAGTCGGCTGCGGCCTGCGCGGGATCGAGCTTCCGGTCTTTCAGAAATTCAACGAGCCACGGCTCCCCGGGCTCGATCCTCGCATTGTCGAGACTGACGATCCGGCGGATATCGCTGAAATCGAAGTGCTTGACGACGCGCGGCCTGCGCTTGCTGTCCCGCAGCGCGGGATGATCACCGTCTATGCCGGAGTCGATGACTGCCCAGGCAATCCCATCGCATTTCACCCTGAATACCGAGCGGGCCGCGTCGCCCTTGACTGCCGGCACCGATTTTTCGATTGCCGCCGTAGCCTTGCGATTCAGCGACACCTGCCAGATCTGCGGTTCCGCTGGATAGGTATCGTGCTGTATGTCCGTAAAGAGCTCGTCGAGCTTCTGGAACATTTCATCCGGGTCCACGGCGTTCTGCAGCAGACCGCTGATGCCGCTCTCCAATTCTTCCTCTTTTTTCGTGCTCGCCCACAATATGAGTCCGGCCAAAGCCACGTAGCGGTCGAGGCTCGTCGAGCTGGCAAGCAGCTTGGCAGCTTCGGCCTTGCTCTCCTC
>DATFWO010000341.1:0-11842 GCA_035259205.1 Burkholderiales bacterium
GTGGGACGGGGCGCTCTGGGCGCATCTCTTTGTCGGGAGCCCTCGCAATATCGACATATTGCTTCGGGCTCTCCTCCTCGACCTGCATCCCACATCGCCTCCGTCGCACACGTGCCTATTATTGAGATAGGTTCTAGTGACGAGTCAAACCCTCGCCACGCGACGCTCATTCCTCTGCGCTCTACGCGAGCGGCTTCAAGTCTCCCAGCAGCGTCGGTATCAGCTCCGTGACGGTAGGGTGGATGTGCATGGCCCGCTGCAGGACGGTGGAGGGTGCGCCGGAGTACATCACATCGAGAATCGACTGAATTGCTTCGTCGCCTTCGATGCCCAGTATCGCGGCGCCGAGTATCTTCTTGCTGTCCGCGGCGACCAGCACCTTCATGAACCCCTCGGTTTCGCCCCGCTCCCTTGCGCGGCCGATCCGCGTCATGGGCATCGTTCCGATGAGCGCCTTGCGCCCCGAGGCCCTGACCTCGCGCTCGCTCATGCCGGCGCGTCCGAGCGGCGGGTCGACAAAGAGGGCGTAAGTCTGAATGCGGTCGGACACGCTGCGCGGGTCGCCGTCGAGCAGATTGGCCGCCACGATCTCGTAGTCGTTGTAGGAGGTATGCGTGAACGCGCCGCGGGCGTTGACTTCGCCCAGCGCCCAGATGCCCGGCACATTGGTACGGAGCTGGTCGTCCACCACGATATAGCCACGCCCGTCGGTCTTCACGCCGGCCTTGTCCAGCCCCAGGTCGTGCGTGTTGGGCACGCGGCCTACCGCCAGAAGGACGTGCGAGCCGACTACCTCGGGCTCGCCTTCCTTGCACTTTACCCCCGCCGCGACGCCTGTTCCGCGCCGCGCGACGCTCAGGCACTCTGCCCGAAGCCTGAACTCGACGCCTTCGGCAGCGAGGATCGCTTGAACCGCGGACGAAATGTCCTCATCCTCGCGAGCGATCAACCGCGGTCCCATTTCCACGACAGTGACGCGGCTGCCGAAGCGACGGTACATCTGCGCGAACTCGAGCCCGATGTAGCTGCCGCCGACCACGATCAGATGCTCGGGCAGGAAATCAACCCCCATGATCGTGGAATTCGTGAAGTAGGGGACTTCGGCGAGCCCCGGCATGTCAGGCACGGCGGCGCGTGCTCCGACGTTGATGAAGATCGCGTCCGCTTCAATCTGCACTTCGTTCACGCGGACGGCGCGCGGGCTTTCGAAGCGTGCGTGTCCCTCGTACACCTTGAGGTTCGGCGTGCTCCTGAGCCATTTCACCAGGCCGTCGCTCGACTGCTTGACTACCGCATCCTTGCGGGCCTTCACCCGTGGCATGTCCATGCCGATCTGCCCCGGGATCGTGACGCCGAAATCCCGTCCGCGGCGCGCGATGTACGCCGCCCGCGCGCTGGCGATCAGCGTTTTCGTCGGGATGCAGCCGACATTGACGCACGTTCCTCCAAAGAGTTTGCGCTCGACGATCGCGGTCTTGCGGCCGGCATTGGCGAGGCGGACGGCGAGCGACGGACCGGCCTGTCCGGCGCCGATTACGATAGCATCGTATTTCTCGGCCATTGTCTATCCGGTGAGTTGGCGAACGGGCATATTCTAGAACCTATAGGTTCTAGAGCAACTGCCGCGTCGCCACCCTTTCGGGGAGGTGGCGGGCGCACAATGCTTATAATTGGAAGAATGACGCCATCCGGCGTGAACCCCAACCGCGAGCGGTTCTCGCGCGAGCTTGCGGCCCTCCACGTGAAGCCGCTGTGGGAGCGTGTCATGCGCTTGCAGCCTGGCACGGCTGCAGCCCCGGCGATCTGGCACTGGAAGGAAATGCAGCCGCATCTCATGCGTGCCGCCGAGCTGATCACAACGCAGGAGGCCGAGCGGCGCGTGCTGATGCTCGAAAATCCCGCTCTGAAGGGTACGACCTTTGCCACCACAACGTTGTATGCCGGTCTGCAGGTGATCCTGCCCGGCGAGATCGCCCGCACGCATCGCCATGCGCCCAATGCGCTGCGCCTGATCGTGGAAGGCGAGGGCGCATACACGGCTGTCGAGGGCGAGCGCGTGACGATGCGGCCGGGAGACTTCGTCACCACGCCTGGCTGGACCTGGCACGATCACGGGAATCCCGGATCGGAGCCGGTGGTCTGGCTCGACGGCCTGGACACGGCCTTCGCGAATCTGTTTGGCGCTCATTTCCGCGAGGACTACTCCAGCGAGACGCAGCCCGTCACGCGCGTTGAAGGCGACGCCGGCGCCCGTTATGGAGCGAATCTTCTGCCGCTGGAATACCGCGCGCCAGGCCATGGCTCACCGCTCCTTTCTTATCCATATACGCGCACGCGCGAGGCGCTCGAGCGGCTCTCGAAAAACGGTGCCCCGCACCCCGCACACGGCTACAAGCTGCGATACGTGAATCCGGCTACCGGCCGACATCCGTTCCCGACGATGGCGGTGCATGTGCAATGGCTGCCCCAAGGCTACGCGGGCTCCGGTTATCGCAGCACGGATGGGGCGGTGTTCTGCGTGCTCGAGGGCACGGGCGCCGTCACTATCGGCGAGACCCGGTTCGCTTTCGACGCGCACGACGTTTTCGTGGTGCCGTCCTGGGAGGCCTGCCGCTTGCAGGCCGGCGCCGATTGCGTGCTCTTCAGTTACTCGGACCGCGCCGCGCAGGAGGCGCTGGGGTTCTGGCGGGAAGGACCGGCATGAGTGCGAAATGAATGTGAAAAAGGGCGCAGGCGCTGCGCTCGTCGAGACCCTCAGTATCCGTCATCCGTGCTGTCATAAACATTTCATCCTTCCGGCATCATGTTTCGTGCGAATTTCCCTTGAGGCGCGAGACGCGCGCACATAACGTGCGCCTGCGTGCCGAAAAGCATTACCTCGAGGGAGGCGAGATATGCTGCGCATCAATGTCGACGGAATCTCCGAAGCGGAATTGCGGGCAGCTCTCACCGCGCATTGCTCAAGGTTTGGAGTGGTAAACAAGGTTACCATCTGCCGACCGGGGGAGCCCGGGCAGTCTCCGGTCGCGCGGGTGGAAATGTCCAACCTCAGCGAGGCGCGCAGTGTGATCGAGCAGACGGGTGGAACGCTCTCCGGCGTTGCCGCCATCATCCCGCTCGAGCGGCCCGCGGGTCCGCCGCCACCCGGTCAGAAGCGAATTCCGGTTCAGTGACAACGAGCGGAGATGCTCCGTCGTAAGTTCTGAGACCGCCTGCCCGCTGCCGCCGTCGCACCCGCGGGCGATTATGTTTCCAAGTGAAGACAGGCGGACAAAAAATCGGGAGGATTGTCGGTGTTCGACGGCCTCGGTAGGTGTAAGGACCCGTAGCACCCGCCTGCCTAGACGGCAAGTGTATCGATCCGCTTGCCCACCGCAATGCGGTCGCGACCGTCACGTTTGGCCTCGTACAGCGCCGCGTCCGCAACGCGCAGCAGCGTATCAGGGTCTTCGGCATGGTCCGGGAAGATTGCGACCCCGATCGAGACGGTAATCGGCCCGATCACCTGTCCCTCGTGCGTAATCTGAAGGTTCTTGATTTTCTTCCGGATACTCTCGGCCCTTTCGGTTGCGACCTTGAGCGCAGTGTCGGGCATAACGAGCGAGATCTCTTCGCCGCCATAGCGGCAGGCAATGTCGCTGCCGCGGATCCCCGCGCGCAGCAGCTGTCCCACTTCGCTCAGCACGAGGTCGCCGGCATTGTGGCCGAAGGTGTCGTTTATCTTCTTGAAGAAATCGAGGTCGATCATCAGCACGGCCACCTTGCCGTCCTTGCGGCGCGCTCTGATCAGCTCGCGCGGCAGCAGGTCGCTGAGGTGCCGGCGATTCGACAAGCGCGTGAGAGGATCCGTCGTCGCCTGCGAGTGCAGTTCGAGCACCGCGTGCCTGAGCTCCGCGTCCCGCTGCTGCAGCGCCTCGGCCATTTCGTCGAATGCGGCGGCGAGCCGGTTCAACTCCCCTTTGCCGGGCGGCAGATGGACCCGGACGCTGAAATCACCACCGCGAACCCGATCGGCGGCGTCGAGCAATGCCCTGATGCGCCTCAGAAAGAGGGCCTTGGCGCCGTACCAGGCGACCGCTGCCGCTAGAACGAGAGCGACGAGGAAGCCGGCGATTTCGAGATTGCTCACGCGAGCGCTTTAGTTTTGGTTCGTCGGGCGCGCCGTCACAGGACCCGTAGACATGCACAGTATGCGGCCCGAGTATACGCTACGGTCGAAGGGCATGGTACGCATTTGCGCCGATTCCGATAACGGCCCGTTTCGGCGAAAATACGCGCAGGGACGCATATGGACCTCACTCAGGACCTCAGGCCCGGGCTCAGTGCTACGGCGGAGATCGTCGTCGGCACCCGCGATACTGCGCCGCATGTGGGTAGCGGCAAGATCGGCGTTCTCGCCACGCCGGTCATGGTGAATCTGATGGAAGCGGCCGCACTCCAGGCTGCTGAGCGGTACATGCCGCCGGGATTCCAAACCGTGGGAATCCATCTCGACGTGAGGCATTTCGCCGCCACGCCTGTCGGCATGAGAGTGCGGGCGCATGCCGAGCTCGTAAAGGTCGAGGGCAGGACGCTTACCTTCCGCCTCCGGGCGGACGACGAACGCGAGCCCGTAGGCGAGGGCCTGCATGAGCGCCTGATCATCAACGTGGAGCGGTTCGACCAGCGCATGCAGAACAAGCTCGGTAAGCAGTGAGCGGCGAGCGGTATGGCTGATCGTGGCAGAAGGGAGACGCCGTGAAAATGGCATTTGTGGTACACAATGAGTACTACACGCCGCGCGTCATGCAGCTATTGAAGGATGCCGGGATCGACTACTACACGCGCTGGGAGCGCGCGCAGGGCAAGGGTCATGGCACCGATCCCCACCTGGGTAGCGGAGGCTATGCAAGCACCAATGCCGTCCTCATGATCGGCTTCCGGGATGAAACCGCGCTCGAAAGCCTGATTCAGAGCGTGGTGGCGGCCAACAAGGAAATCACGCGCCCCGACGACCAAATACGGCTGTTCCAGGTGCCGCTGGATCGTATGGTGTGAACCTGTGGCTCGGTGTATCGTACTCTTATGCGGATCGAAGTGGCCACGGCGGCCGCGGCGTTGCTCCTGTTCCTGGCGGGGCAGGCGTCCGGCACCGACGATCCAGGCTCGCGCGCCATTCAGCAACTGCAGCTTCAACGCCAGCAGCAGCAGGACCAGCTGCAGCTCAAGATGCAGCAATATCAACGCAACGCACTCTATCCTTCGTCCGATGCCCGCCAGCGCCAGGCAATCGAGCAGCTCGAACTCGACCAGGCTCTGCGGCAGCAGCAATTGCACATGAATCAGCAACGGGCGCTGCAGTCTCGTCCCGAGTTGCCGAGCGATGCGCCTGCGACGCGCGACGGGAAAGCGCAGATCGAGCAGCAGCGGGCGCGCCAGGAGGGCCAGCGGCAGTTGCAGCAGTTCGATATGGAACTTCAGAGCAAGGTAGAAGCCGGCCGATCGAGGAATGAAGCGGTTACCTTGCCGGGCTTCCACAGGCCGCCTGGAAGCGCCCTTCTCCTTCGTCCGTAGCGTTCGTCATTGTCGCGGAGCCCGCCCCGGAATGTTCTCGTCCGGGGGTGGCAATCCCGAACCGGGAGTCCCGGCTTGCACGGGCGCGCTCCCGGATTGAGTTGTGCCGGGAGCAGCGTCAGAGACGTGGCCGTCCGGATGCCGCTCCCCCTGGCTTGTACGCGGCAAGCTCCCTCCCAGCTCACCCTCCCGCTCGACCACCCGATATTCGGCGGAGATGAACTCCCGCTCGGCGGCTTTGGCCATCTTGCGCCTTAGCCACCACACCCGGGCCATCAGCACCGCCGCCAGCACGGCCCCCACGACGATCGCCGCAGCCAGGAAGAAGAATGCGGTGACCAGGATGATCGCAGCCGCGACGCCGAGCATTGTGCGCTCGAGCAAATTGCGCTGTCGCAGCCGTACGAAGATCACGTGGCGCTTGCCGGGTGGTGTTGACTGAAGCCCGCCTCGGATGCTGGTAATGGTTCCAGGTTGACAGGCACATGTCCGCGGAGTTCTAGTCGGAACTGAAGCTCTGGATGATCACGCCGCCCGACTTCTCGTCGTGCTGGAGCGCAAGCAACTTGCGCGCCTCGGCTTCCTCGAGCAGTTTGCTGAAGGAACGGAAGCCGTAGTAGGACTCGTTGAACCCGGGCTTGCGGCGCTTCAAAGCCTGCTTCACCATCGAGCCCCAGATTTTTTCCTCCGCACCACGTTCGGCGGTCAGCGCTTCCACCGTTTCCATAACCAGGTCGATCGCTTCCTGCTTCTTGTCGGCATCGCTTGCGGAAGCCTTGACGGCCTCCGGCGCCGCGGTCAGCGCGGCAGTCGCTGAGGGCTTTCTTCGTCCCTGCTTTTTCGACTTCTCACGTACCAGGTCATCGTAATAGATGAATTCGTCGCAATTGGAGATCAGCAGGTCGGAAGAGGACTGCTTCACGCCCACTCCTATGACCATCTTGTTGTTCTCGCGCAGCTTGGAGACGAGCGGCGAGAAGTCCGAATCGCCGCTGATGATGACGAACGTATCGACGTGCGATTTTGTGTAGCAGAGGTCGAGGGCATCCACCACCATGCGTATGTCCGCGGAGTTCTTGCCCGACATGCGAACGTGCGGAATCTCGATCAGCTCGAAGGCGGCTTCGTGCATCGCCGGCTTGAAAGTCTTGTAGCGGTCCCAGTCGCAATAGGCCTTCTTGACGACGATACTGCCCTTGAGCAGCAGGTGCTCGAGCACTTTCCGGACGTCGAACTTCTCGTATTTGGCATCGCGCACGCCGATGGCGACGTTCTCGAAATCGCAAAACAGCGCCATATTGTTCGCCTCGTGCTGTGTGGCCATGTCGGCCCCCTTGCTGATGCGTGAGTGATGAGTGGTGGGCGGCAGGTGACGCCGAGAGCTCTGGGCGTCGCAACGGATTGTACACGGTCGGATGCCGGTCAGGCTCAACGCCTGGTGCGACCGGGGCGGTCGACCTTGCGATTCACGCCGGCCGCACGGATACTATGACCTATGGCCGAAGACCTGTTCAAGAACCTCCGCGAGCAATTGATGGCCGAAATCGCCGCGGAGGCAGTGCTCACCGCAGGGCACACGGGCAAGGCCGCGTTCAGCGGGCGCGTGATGCGCATCGTAGGTTCCGTGCCGCGGCACGAATTCGTGCCCGTCGAGCTGCAGCCCTATGCCTATCTCAACCGGCCGCTGCCCATCGGCTACGACAAGACGATCTCGCAGCCGTTCATCGTCGCGCTGATGACCGATCTGCTCGAGTTGAAGGAAGAGGATGTGGTTCTCGAAATCGGTGCCGGAGCGGGCTACCAGGCTGCGATACTGTCCGAGCTGGCGAGGCGGGTCTATACGGTGGACATCATCGAGGAGCTGGCGCAGGGCGCGGAACGGCGATTGAAGCGCCTCGGCTACGACAACATCACGGTCCGCGTCGCGAACGGCTACTACGGCTGGCCGGAAGTCGCGCCCTTCGACAAGATCATGGTGACTGCGGCCGCGGAGCTTCTGCCGCCGCCGCTGCTGGCGCAGCTGAAGCCGGGCGGGCTCATGGTGATACCGACCGGAATTCCCGAGAAGCAGACGCTGACGTTGGTGGAAAAGTCGGCTTCCGGCAGCTTTGCGACCCGCGACGTGCTGCCGGTGCGCTTTTCCGAGCTTGAAGAGCCGGCGGGTCCGGCGGGCGTCGCCTGAAAGAGAAGGGGAGGCGCAACCGCACTCACCATGCAGATTCCCTGACCTGATTGCGTTTCTCCTATTACAACCGTCTCACCCTGCCGGACCAGGCGACCTATCGAAAGAGCGATGCGATCGCGACCGTGCCGATACCGCGAGGTGCACCGCTCGATTCCGTAATTTCCGAGATCGCTGCTTCGCTCGCAGGGGAAAGTCAGGTCCGGGCGCAGAACGCGTGCCAGATGCTGGCCAACGAGCTTGCGCGGCGTTTCGCCGTGCCGCCCGTACGGGTATCAGTGCTCGCCATCCGTCCCGTTCTGCGAGGCGGAGACGACCTCTATGGGCTGTACGAGCCGGCCGATTGGGGCAGACCGACCACGGTTTCCGTCTGGATGCGAACGTCGCAACGCAGGAAGGTCGTGGCTTTCCGCACATTTCTACGCACTTTCGTGCACGAATTCTGCCATCACCTCGACTACGAGCTGTTCGGCCTGGCGCAGACATTTCATACCGCGGGATTCTACAAACGCGAGTCGAACCTGACGCGGCAGCTGCTCGAACGCGTAGACCGTGAATATTGATCGGCGGACGGGACCGGATTGCAGGAAGTGCCGCGCGGGAGGGCATCTTGTCGGCGTGCGGCGACCTCTACGCCCGTCACGCATACTCGCAAAAGGGCGGATATAATCGCACCGCATGGGGAGACAGACGAAAACGATGGCGGTGCTGTTCGCTGATATCAGCGACAGCACCAGCCTTTATCAGAAGCTCGGGGACGCAGGGGCCCGGACTGTTGTCGACGCCTGTCTGACCCTGGTAACGAGCGTTCTGCCGCGCTACGAGGGACGGCTCGTCAAGACGATTGGAGACGAGGCGTTTTGCGTGTTTCCCAGCGCGGACCTGGCGGTGCGGGCGGCGAGCGAAATGCAGACGCTCGTTGCTTCGAGCAAGCCTGGCGGCCGCACCGTGCGGATCCACATCGGGCTGCACTATGGCTCGGTGCTCATCGAGGAGGACGACATCTTCGGCGACACCGTGAATGCCGCCGCTTATCTGACGGCGGTCGCCACCGCTGGACAGATCATTACCACCGAAGCGACCGAATTGGAGCTGTCCGCCGCTCTTAAGTCCGTCGTGCGGCCGATCTTTCATTCCACCCTGAAGGGCAGCCAGCAGGAATCGATCATCTACGAGGTCATCTGGCGGACCGATACCCACGACATCACCGACGTCAGCTTCCGGGAGCGGAAAGTGATACCGATGGACACCGGCAGCATGCTGGTGTCATTGGGCGACGAAGAGGTGCGCGTGAACCAGTGGCACCCCGCCATCGTCGTCGGACGCGAGCAGGAATGCGATTTGGTGGTAACCGACAAGTATGCCTCGCGCCAGCACCTAACCATCAAGCTGGTGCGCACGCAATTCTATCTCTACGACCACAGCATCAACGGCACGTATGTCACGCCGGAAAACGGTGAAGAGGTCCATGTGCTCCGTCGCGACATGATGCTCGACGGAGCAGGGGAGATCCGCGTCGGCCGCGAGCGCCTCGAGCACCCCACGGAGGTGATCCGCTTCAGGCGCGACCGGCGCTCGATATTCAGGCCTGCGACCGGAAAGTTCCAGGACAGCGATTGAGGCTCGATCGCCGTCGCGCGGCCGGGATCCGCTCTACTTGCCGTCGGCGATCTCGCGCGTGATGTCGAGCCCGTTGCGCGCGGCCTTGCGCGCCTGCTCGGGGCTTTCCTTGCCGAGCGGTGTTTCGGCAATCATGGCGTAGATGTCGGTGGCGCCTTCGAAGATGCGGCGCGTGAGACCCACCTCGCCGAAGGTCTTGGCGATCTCCTGCATCTCGGGTACCCAGCGGTAGGCTTTCGGGGGCATGCCGGCGATGGCCTTCATGTGCCCTTCGAAGGCGTCGTTGCGGCTTTCGCGCAGCTCCTTCTCGAGCGCCTGCTCCACTCCCAGCTTGCGGGCCGCGACGAGCAGCTCGACGGCGAGAGCGGTGGCGCCCTTCGTGCTCGCCGCGTAGCACATCTTGATTGCCGAAGCGTCGCCCACGCGCTCGGACATGACGCGGATCTGGAGGTTGGGGTGCTTGATCTGCTCCATGAGGTACGCGTCGGGCCCCGACACGTAGATGCGCGGCTTGTCCTTCTCGCCCCGCGGCGGCGAGCCGATGATCCCGCCGTCTATGAACATGCCGCCGGCGTCGCGGATCATGCGGTCGGCGTCCTTCGCCGTCTGGGGTGACACGGCATTGAGCTCGGCGAAGGCGATCTTGCGGCCGGTCTGCTTCATGGCGGCCGCCACCTGGCGGGCGACTTTGACGGCCTCGCCAGGGTTGAGGACCGAGATCACCAGATCGCAAGTCGAGACGAGCTTCTCCATCGAGCCGCAGTCGGTTAGCCCCACCTCGCGCGCCAGCGACTTGGTGCGCTCGCTGCGCCCGTCCAAAGCGGTGTAGACGTTGAAACCAGCCTCCTTGATACGCTTGGCGATGGCTTGTCCCATATCGCCGGGACTGACGACGCCGACGTTCTTGATCTGCATTTGCTGTGCTCCTGTTGGATTGATTCGGGCGGAACGGCAAGCCGGACCAAAGTAGAATATCGCACTTCTCCTGCCACCCTGTAGCGGGCCCTGACCAGTTGAGCCCCTCGGGCCCTGCTATCTTATCGTATTTGCCGAGTCGCTGACCGTGATGCTGCTGCTCCTAGTACGATCGGCATCGCGGTCGGCATGTGGCCAGTGTTCTGGATCGACGCGGCAATGCTCGCCTGGGGCGGTTGCTTCATGCGATGCCCGCCAATCATTCACCCGTGAACAGTGACCCGCGGGCGGGGGCAAGCTAAAATTGCCGCTTGGAATTTGCCAGGAATGCAGGCCGATCAAGCCGCGCAAAGGCCCCTCCGGGGTGCGGCTTACAGGCCCGCTCGAGCGCGATCACGGGAATGGACGCAAACGGAGCGCGTTTTGAACAAGAATAGCAACCCGCCGTACATCCCGTTTCATCCCAATCCGTCGAAGCCGAAGTTCCAGGCGCCAGCGGGCGCGGTGGATGCGCACTGCCACGTGTTCGGGCCGGCGTCGCGCTTCCCTTATGCGCCCGAACGCAAATACACACCGGTCGATGCGCCCAGGGAAAAGCTTTTCTCCCTGCGTGATTTTCTCGGGTTCGACAAGAACGTCATCGTCCAGGCGAGCTGCCATGGCACGGACAACGCCGCGCTCGTCGATGCGCTCGTCAACTCCGGCAACAAGGCACGCGGCGTCGCCGTGATCGGCGAAGACACGGGGCGAAACGAGCTCGAATCCCTCGACCAAGCCGGCGTGCGCGGCGTGCGCTTCAATTTCCTCAGGCGGCTGGCCGATTTCACGCCGCGCGACGTGCTGGAGCGCATCGCGGCACGCGTCGCGCCGATGGGCTGGCATATCGTCGTGTATTTCGAGATGCCCGATTTGCCGGAACTGGAGTCGTTCTTCACTTCGCTGCCGACCGTCGTCGTTGTCGATCACATGGGCCGGCCGGATGTGCGGAAGGGCCTCGATCACCCCGAGTTCCAGCGTTATCTGCGGCTCCTCGACCGGCACAGGAATTTCTGGAGCAAAGTGAGTGGCTCCGAACGGCTCACGGTCGCGGGCGCACCGTACGACGATGTCGTGCCTTTCGCGCGCACGCTGGTCGAACGCTACCCGGATCGCGTCCTGTGGGGCACGGATTGGCCACATCCCAACATGCCTGTGGAAGCCCCCGACGACGGGATTCTGGTCGACGTGATCCCGAGGATCGCGACGACGCCGGCGCTCCAGAAGGCGCTGCTCGTCGACAATCCGATGAAGCTCTACTGGCATCGAGAGGAATGAAGCATGCCTTTGCCCAAGCAATACGATGATCTGCCCGGAACGGTCGTGTTCGACGCGGATCGGGCACGCGAGGGCTACCATCTCAACATGTTCTGCATGTCCCTGATGAAGCCCGAGAACCGCGCCGCCTTCAAGGCGAATGAGCGCGCCTATCTCGACCAATGGCCGATGACCGAGGCCCAGAAACAATCGATCCTCGGGCGCGACTGGAATGGAATGCTGGAGCTGGGCGGGAACATCTATTTCACCGCGAAGCTC
>DATFWO010000342.1:0-14428 GCA_035259205.1 Burkholderiales bacterium
GGTTGTGGAGAACGCGACTTTGCCGGAAACTCGCCGCATTGCGCTCACGCTCGCCGAACTTCCGTGCATCGCTCAATACGGCATTACCGGACCGGTAGTCATCATGCTCGGTTCCGTGTTTGCCGCAGCGTCCACGGCCTCCGCAGAACCCGCCACCCCGGCTGCTTGTAGAACGGCGTGACGGCGGCCCCTTCGGGGCCGGCCGGCGCGCCGCATCTTCGCAACTACCCGCAATATCCATCGCTGAAGGTACGTGCATGACAGAGGGTGCATTCATGACAGAGGCAGTACGCCAGAAATCCGACGCCGTGCGGTCGCTGTTGCGTCGAATCGCACGGGAGTTCGCGCCGGCTACATTCGCAAACAGCCTGGGCGCCGAAGACATGGTCCTTACCGACTTGATCTGCACGAACGCGCTGCCGATCGAGATGTTTACGCTGGACACAGGCCGCCTGCCGAACGAAACGTACGCTCTGATCGATGCGATCGCGGTGCGTTATGGGATGCGGATGCGGATGATGTTTCCGCGCCGTGAAGCCGTGGAATCATACGTGAACAATCACGGTGTGAACGGATTCTACGCGGGCGTCGAGCTGCGCAAGGCCTGCTGTCACATGCGCAAGGTCGAGCCTCTGGGCCGGGCGCTCGCCGGAAAGAGGGCGTGGATCACCGGATTGCGGCGCTCTCAATCCGTTACCCGCAACAATCTTGCGGTCGAGTCCTATGACGCTGAACACGGGCTCCTGAAATTCAACCCGCTCGCCGACTGGAGCGGAGAGGAAATCTGGGCCTATATTCGCGCACGCCAGGTGCCGTATCACGCCTTGCACGACCGCGGCTATCCGAGCATCGGTTGCGCCCCCTGCACGCGCGCGGTTGCGCCCGGAGAGTCCATTCGGGCCGGCCGCTGGTGGTGGGAAAGCCCCGGTTCGAAAGAATGCGGTCTGCATCCGGGTCCGGATGGGCGTCTCCAACCTGCGCGGGAGGAGACAGTATGAATCTCGCCGCGGAAGCCAGGGCGCTCACGCGCGTTCCCGAGCGCAGTCATCTGGACTGGCCGGAGTCGGAGGCGATCCATATCTTGCGCGAGGTCGCGGGTGAGTGCTCGAATCCGGCGCTCTTGTTCTCGGGCGGCAAGGATTCGGCAGTGGTGCTGCGGCTGGCGGAAAAAGCGTTTCGCCCAGCGTGCGCGCGTCTTTCGAGGATTTTGCCGGTCAGCTGGGCGTCGAAGGGGCGCGCTGCGTTCCAATCTCGGCGCTGAACGCCGACATGGTGGCGGAGCGAGGCTGCAACATGCCGTGGTATGACGGGCCTACACTGCTCGAAACGCTCGAATCGTTGCAGCCCGCGAACACCGCCTCGGCGTTGCCGTTCCGCCTGCCGGTGCAGCTCGTGCAGCGAACTGCGGGCGAGCGCGCCTATCTCGGTCGTATCCAGTCCGGTTGCGTGCGGATCGGGGACGAGCTCATCGTGCTGCCCTCCGAACGCCGCGTTACGGTTTCCGGAGTTCGCACCAACGGCGGGGCTTCCGGAGCAGCTTTGGCGGGCGATTCGGTAGCGCTGACGCTAGCCGAAGAGACCGACATCGGACGGGGCGACTTGCTGGCCGACGCAGAGCAACCGCCGCGTGTGTCCCAGGTGGTCGATGCAACGCTGATATGGCTCTCTGCGCAGCCGCTCGTCGAGGGCGGGCGCTATCTGCTCAAGCACGCAGCGCGCACCGTGCGGGCGAAGCTTACAGCGGCAACCGAACGCGTGGACGTGCAAACTCTCGCCGTATTGCCTGCCCCGGGCCGAATCGGTTTGAACGATATCGTCCGCGTTAAGCTCGCAGTGCAGCAGCCCGTAGCCATCGATGCGTACGAAAAAAACCGCGCCGCGGGTGCATTCATTCTTATCGATGAGTCCACCAATCACACGATAGCGGGCGGCATGGCCTTCATCAGCGGCAGGGGATGACCCTATACTGAGCCTCTTCAACCTGAGGCGCGCGCTGTCCTCGTGATCTGCTTCGAGAGCCGCCCGGAACTGGCCGGTCTCAGCAAAACACGCTACAATTCAAGCTTTTAGTAACTCTTCAGCGGCAGTATGCTCGTCACTCGCGGCATACCCGCGGCGGCCGCGGGTCCGACCGCGCTTACCATAGGCAACTTTGACGGCGTGCATCTGGGCCATCGGGCGATGCTCGCCGAGCTCGTGCGTGCAGCGCAGCGTTTCGGCTCACCTTCCTGTGTGCTCACCTTCGAGCCGCATCCGCGCGAATTTTTCGCGCCCGACAAGGCCCCCACCCGCCTTACGTCGCTGCGCGAGAAGCTGGAACTGCTGGCCGATTTCGGCGTCGATCGCGTCCACCTGTGCCGCTTCAACTACGCCTTCGCGCAGATCACGGCGGATGACTTTGTCGAGCGCATCCTCGCGCGCGGCTTCGCTCCGCGCTGGTTGCTCGTGGGAGACGATTTCCGCTTCGGCGCACGGCGCGGGGGCGACCTGGTCATGCTGAAGCAGGCTGCGCCGCGTTTCGGATTCGAGGTCGCCGCGCTGACCAGCGTGATGTTGAACGGCGAGCGGGTATCGAGCACGGCCGTGCGTGCGGCGCTCGGGGCGGGCGATCTCGTGCGCGCGCAACGGTTGCTGGGCCGCGCGTACTCGATCAGCGGCCGCGTGGTGCGCGGCGACGGAATGGGGCGCAAGCTCGGCTTTCCCACCGCCAACGTGCAGATGAAGCACAACCGGCCGCCGCTGACCGGAATCTTCGCGGTAGAGCTGTCGGGTGTTGCCGGCCGGCCGCTGCGCGGGGTAGCGAGCCTGGGAGTGCGGCCCACGGTCAAGCAGCAGGGTGCTCCGGTGCTCGAAGTTCATCTCTTCGACTATGGCGGCGAGCTCTACGGCCGCCACGTGCGCGTCTCGTTTCTGCACAAGTTCCGCGACGAGGAAAAGTACTCGGATCTCGCCGCCCTCACGCGCCAGATCGCGCTCGACGTCGAAAGCGCGAAGACCTACTTTCGCAGCAGAGACGCCGAAACGCACCGGACCGCAAGAGGATAAAATGACGCGTCGCAGCGGCGCTTGCAGTCCGTCCGTTGCACCTTCAATCGTTCCCTGATATCTCGCCGCCGTACGATCCTTGCTCATGGCCGACTACAAGAAGACGCTCAATCTGCCCGACACGCCGTTTCCGATGCGAGGCGATCTGGCGAAGCGCGAGCCGCTCATGCTGAAGGGCTGGCAGGAGCGCAAGTTCTACGAGCGCATCCGGAGCGCGCGCCGCGGCGCGCCCAGGTTCATTCTTCACGATGGTCCGCCGTATGCGAACGGCGACCTGCATCTCGGGCATGCCATCAACAAGATCCTCAAGGACATCGTAGTCAAGAGCAAGACTCTATCGGGGTTCGATGCGCCTTATGTTCCCGGCTGGGATTGCCACGGCATGCCGATCGAAGTGCAGATCGAAAAGCAGCACGGCAAGAATCTTCCGCCGCAGGAAACCCAGCGCCTGTGCCGCGCCTACGCGGCAGAGCAGGTCGAGCGGCAGAAACGGGATTTCCAGCGTCTCGGAGTGCTAGGCGACTGGGACCATCCTTACCTGACGATGGCATATCGCAACGAGGCCGACGAGATACGCGCGCTCGGCACGATCCTCGGGAAGGGCTACATCTACCGGGGCCTGAAGCCGGTCAACTGGTGCTTCGATTGCGGCTCGGCGCTCGCCGAGGCCGAGGTCGAGTACGAGGAGCGGAAGGATCCGGCGATCGACGTCGGGTTTCCTTTCGCCGAAGCGGAGAAGGTGGCCGGAGCCTTCGGGCTGCCGGAACTGCCCGCCGCACCCGGCTACGCCGTGATCTGGACGACGACGCCGTGGACGCTGCCCGGCAATCAGGCGCTCAATGTGCACCCCGAGTTCACCTATCAACTGGTGCGGACCAAACGGGGGCTCCTGATCCTGGCCGCCGATCTTCTTCAAGCCTGCCTCAAACGATACGGGCTAGCGGAGCAGGAAGTGCTCGGCGCGTGCACGGGTGCGGCGCTCGAAGGAATCAGGTTCCGACACCCGTTCTACGACCGGACCGCGCCGGTCTATCTCGGGGAGTACGTGACGCTCGATGCCGGTACCGGGATCGTGCATTCGGCGCCCGCCTACGGCGTGGAGGACTTCAATTCGTGCCGGCGCTACGGGATGAAGGACGAGGACATGCTTACGCCGGTGATGGGCGACGGCAGGTTCGTGTCCTCGCTGCCGCTCTTCGGCGGAATGTCGATCTGGGACGCCAACCCGAAGATCGTGAGGACTCTGGAGGAGCGTGGAGTCCTGTTCGCTCACGACCGCGGCCACGTTCACAGTTACATGCACTGCTGGCGCCACAAGACGCCGGTGATCCTGCGCGCGACGGTGCAGTGGTTCGCCGGCATGGATGTCGTGCCCGGCTACAGGGGCACCCGGCCGGCCGAACCCCTGCGCGCGACCGCCCTGCGCGGCATCGAGGCGACTCAGTTCTTTCCCGCCTGGGGGAAGGCGCGGCTGCACGGGATGATCGCCAACCGCCCGGACTGGACGCTGTCGCGCCAGCGTCAATGGGGTGTGCCGATGCCCTTCTTCATTCACAAGGAGACCGGAGAGCTGCACCCGCGGGCGCTCGAGCTGCTGGAACAGGTGGCAAAGCGCGTGGAGAGCGGCGGCATCGAGGCCTGGCAGTCAGTGACGGCGGAGGAGCTGCTCGGTGCCGACGCGGCGCACTACGAAAAAGTGAAGGACACGCTCGACGTCTGGTTCGATTCCGGCTCGACGCATTTCACCGTATTGCGCGGATCGCACCGATCCCACAGCGGATTCCCCGCGGACCTCTACCTCGAGGGCTCGGACCAGCACCGGGGCTGGTTCCACTCGTCCCTGCTCGTATCCTGCATGATGGACGGGGTGCCGCCGTACCGGGCGCTGCTTACGCATGGCTTTTTCGTGGACGGCGAAGGCCGCAAGATGAGCAAGTCCAAGGGCAACGTCATCGCGCCGCAGGAAATCGTCGGTGAGCTCGGCGCCGATATCCTGCGCATGTGGGTCGCCGCCACGGACTATTCCGGGGAGCTGTCGATTTCGCGCGAGATCCTCAAGCGCGTCGTCGAGTCCTATCGCCGCATACGCAACACGCTGCGGTTCCTGCTTGCCAATCTCGCTGACTTCGACATCGCGCGTAACGGCTTGGGCGTAGAGGAGTGGCTCGAGATCGACCGCTACGCATGGGTGATGACGCACGATCTGCAGCGGGAGCTGGTGCCGTCCGGACCGCAGGCAAAGAACTCCGGCGAGGCCGGCCACTACGGTACCTACGAATTCCATCTGGTGACGCAGAAGCTGCAGACCTTCTGCTCCGAGGATCTCGGCGGGTTCTATCTCGATATCCTCAAGGACCGGCTCTACACCGCGCCTGCCGATTCGCGTGTGCGCCGCTCGGCGCAAAACGCGCTCTACCATATCGCCCAGTCGCTCACGCGGCTGCTCGCGCCCATACTTTCGTACACCGCACAGGAAGCGTGGGAAATCCTCAATGGAGACGAGCAGAGCGTGTTCGAGCAGACCTGGCACGAGTTGGCGCTGCCGCGCGGCGCGGATGAGCTGCGCAGCCGCTGGAACCGGCTGCGGTCGCTGCGTTCCGACGTCTTGAAGCAGCTGGAAGAGCTGCGCACGGCGGGCAAGATCGGCTCGTCCCTGGCCGGAGAAGTGGAGCTCCACGCGAGCGGGGAAAACCGCGACTTCCTGAAGTCGTTCGACGATGACCTGCGATTCGTGTTCATCACCTCGCAGGCGCGAGTCCTCGACAACGGGCAGCCGGGGTCCGTGGCGACCGCGCTGCCGGACGTGACGTTACGCGTGTCGCCGAGCCCGCACGAGAAGTGCGAGCGCTGCTGGCACTATCGCGCCGACGTGGGCGCGAGCCGCGAGTATCCGAATCTCTGCGCCCGCTGCGTCGCCAACCTCTTCGGCGCCGGGGAGACCCGCGTTCATGCGTAGGACGGGCCTGCATCCCCGAACGCTTCCGCCGCAGCTGCATCCATGACCAAGACCGGCGCCTGGCTCGCGCTCTCGGTGGTGATCGTCGTCATCGACCAGCTCACCAAGTACGCCGTCGCGCGCACCTTCGCTGTCGGCGAGGCCATCGCCGTGACGCCGTTTCTCAACCTGGTGCTGGTATATAACCCGGGCGCTGCTTTCAGTTTCCTCTCGGACCAGTCCGGCTGGCAGCGGGGACTGTTCATCGCGATCGCGCTGGCGGCCGTGGTGTGGATCGTGTACCTGCTGCACAAGCACCCGCGGCAGCGCCTGTTCGCCCTGGCCCTGTCGCTGGTGCTCGCGGGAGCGGTGGGAAACGTGATCGACCGCATCCTGTTCGGGGCGGTGATCGATTTCGCGGACTTCCACGCCTGGGGCCGCCACTGGCCGGCCTTCAACGTCGCGGACTCCGCGATTACCTGCGGCGCGATCATCCTGGCCTGGGACGCGTTTCGCCCGCGCAAGAGCACGCCATCCACCGCCGGGACGCAGGGGCGCTGAGAGCCCGATTTCCACTGGGCCGCACGCCGCCGCGCCGCCGCGGTTATAATTTCCCCGTGAAAGTCCTGCTCGCCAATCCTCGCGGCTTCTGCGCCGGTGTCGACCGCGCCATCGAGATCGTCGAGCGCGCGCTGATGTTGCACGGCGCGCCGATCTATGTCCGGCACGAGGTCGTGCACAACCGCTTCGTGGTCGAGGATTTGAGGAGCAAGGGAGCGGTATTCGTGGAAGAGCTGGCGGAGGTGCCGCAAGGCGCGACCGTGATCTTCAGCGCCCACGGTGTCTCCCAGGAAGTGCGCCGCAGGGCGGAAGCGCTCAAGCTCAAGGTGTTCGACGCCACCTGCCCGCTGGTTACCAAAGTGCACGTCGAGGTCGCGAAGATGCGCGAGCAGGGGCGCGAGATCGTCATGATCGGGCATCAAGGACACCCCGAGGTCGAGGGCACGATGGGGCAGAGCAGGGACGGCATGTACCTGGTGGAGAATGCCGCGGATGTGGCGCGCCTCAACGTGCGCGACGGGAGCAATCTGGCCTTCGTCACGCAGACGACCTTGTCGGTAGACGACGCTCGCGATATCGTCGACGCCCTCAAGGCGCGCTTCCCCGGTATCGTCGGCCCCAAACGGGACGATATCTGCTATGCGACGCAGAACCGCCAGGACGCGGTCAAGACACTGGCGCGGCAGTGCGACGTGGTCGTCGTCGTCGGCTCGCCGAACAGCTCGAACTCCAACCGGCTGCGCGAAGTCGCGCAGAATCAGGGCGTAAAGGCGTACATGGTCGACAACGCCGATGAGCTGAGGGCCGAGTGGCTCGCCGGCGCGCAGGTGGTCGGCGTTACCGCGGGCGCCTCGGCGCCGGAGGTCCTCGTGGGGAGGGTGATCGAGAAGCTGCACCGTCTCGGCGCGACCAGCGTCCAGGAGCTCTCGGGCATCGCCGAGAGGGTGGTTTTTCCTCTTCCCAAGTCCCTTGCCGAAACGGCCTAGGACGGTGCCGCGTCCGGATCCTGGTCCGGCGCCGTTCTAGAATGCTCGCGGGTTGTAGGTCAGCTCGATCAGCTTCTGGCTTTTCACCGCCACGCCGTCCTTGAGCGCCGGTGAAAACCTGACGTCTTGCCAGATCTCTTTTGCCGACTCGTCGAAGAGGCCCGCCGGTTCGGAGCCGGCGATCTGGGCCTTGCGCACGACGCCCCGCTCGTCGATGAAGAGGCGTATCCGCACCTTGCCGCGCGCCAGCACCCTGGGCAGGTTTTCGGGATATCGCAAGTCAATCTGGGTCAGCGGTTCGGCGCGCACGTCCACTTCGCGCGCCGTGTACCACTTCTCGGATTCGGGCAATGCAAGGCCGCCCTCGCTTCCCGCCTGGCCGGGACGCGGCGCGCTCTCGCTTCGTGCGGGCGAGGTTTCCTGGAGGCTCTCTCGGCGCGGGAGAAGTTCGTCGTTCTTCGTCGCCCTTAACTGATTCGCCTCGCGCTGCGGTTGGTTGGCCGGCGCAAGCGTGGCGTGCAACTCGGGTCGACCCGGCGCATCGCCAAAGCGGCGCGCGGATGGATCGAAAGGCCCCGCCCCCAGCAAGGTCAGCGCGTGCAGCGCAATCGAGAGCGCGAGGAATCCGCCCAACCTGAGGTGATAGGCAGACATCCCGGCCGGTTGATGCACGGAAGCCATGTCCACGGATCAGGCGACGACAAAAATTCCACGTCGGGCTGAAATGACTCTTGCGCAACCTTCCAGCGCGCTTACCACTTGCACTTCTCGGGCTTTGCCGGGCTGGTGGCCCAGCTGCGCGCACCTACGTTGTTGAGCGTCAGATTGCCGCAGTCCGGATCGCTGAAGGCCGCGTTCGGCGTGGCGGTGAGCGTGAAACAAACGGCGATTCCGGCGGGGCACGCGCCGGCAGTGATGCGGTAGGAGCTCTTGTTGTCCGCTGGATTCTCACCCGAGTAGACGACGGCGCCCGCAGCCAGCGCGAATAGTGGAGCGAGATCGATCGTGGTGGGCGTGGCCGGAGGAGGTGGCGTCGTTCCATAGGTGTTGTTATCGGAATACCAGCGCTCCAGCAGCTGCGCCGCCTTCAACAGAGCGGTCTTGGCTTCGGCGCGTTTGCTTTTGCGCACGTGATCCTGATAGCTGGGATAGGCTAAGGCCGACAGTATCGCGATGATCACTACCACGATCATCAACTCGACCAGTGTGAAGCCCGAAAATCCGCGTGTTTTCATCGCATCACCCATCAGGGATCCTGCAGCAATTCGCGCCACGACACGCGGCCGCCGGAGACGCTCAAGCCTATGACCGTGGACGAGTTGGCGCCAGTCGACCCGGCCGCGAGCGCGTACGCGAGTATCGTGCCCTGGCCCTGGACCAGCGAACCGGTGGTGCCGATCAGCTGGCCGGTGAGCGCGGAAGCCGCTCCCTGTCCCGGCAGCCCTCCTGTCGTCACGATGGTCGGAGTCGGCGTGATTCCGACCGCGGACTGAACGGCGCTGGCGAATTGGGGATTGCCGGCTGCGTCGTTGATCCGGTCCTGGTTGTTCAGCTGGCCGTCGCCCGTCACATCAAGAACTGCAGAGTCGATACGCGCGCCGGTGGCCGGATCGACCACGAACGTGAAGCTGGTACCGCCGAACTGGCACGCCTGCGTCTGCGGTATGGTCGTATTCCAGATGAGGCGCCCCGATCTGAGTATCGGGCTGAATACGTTGCGCTCTCCGGGGTTGCCCGCGTCGTTGAAATCCATGAACCATCCCATGATCTTCGGCGGCGAGTCGTCTGCGGTTGGCGGCGTGGTATCCGTAGACCAGCCGGGGACTGTTCCAACGCCGGGGCTGTTGGCGGATAGCACGCGGAATTTCAGATTGGCGGGCGCAGGACCGGTCACGGTCGTCATCGTCTGCTGCATCAATTGCGTGCGGCCGCTTACCGTCGTCTGCGTGGAGATCGACGGCAGGGCCGTACTCGGCGGCGCCGGCTTCGGAGCGTCGTCCTTGTCCCAGATGCCGTAAAAGCTCTGTGTCTGAAAGGGCAAGGGGGGAGGGCCGCCGGGAGGTGGGAAAGGATCGAGCGGTTCCAGGTACTTGCCGGTGCCAAAGGTGACGATGAAGCCCTGGCCTGTCGGATGCAAGGTCGCTTCCGGGTTGGCGGTGATCGGCTGACGGACGCCAGCCGAGTCCTTGGCGATAAACAGGATCACCCGCGCCGTCGTCGCCGTCCAGGCCGTGCCGATGCTCGTGCTGGACCTGACGTCGAACTTCCACAGGTTGCCGCGCAGGTCGCCGGCATAGATGAAATCCACCAGGCCGTCGGCGTCGATATCGGCGGCGAGCGGCTGCGTCAGTCCGTTGGGCGTGCCTGGCGTGTCGAGCCCATCATCGGCCCGGATCTTGACGTAGTCCACGCCTTGGGTCCAGGTGCGGGCGGGTCCAGTGGGGCCATCGAGGAAGATGACGAAGATATAGCCTGCCCCGGTGCTGCTGGTAGTACAGCCCGTCGGCGTCTTGAGGGTCGAATCCGTGCACGCCAGCTCGCCGGTCAAGACTTCGGAATTGTTGTAGCCCCCGGACACGATGGCGGCCCATCTGCCGTTCGCCATTTTTCGTATGACCGGCTGGCCGATGAAGTAACCCAGGTCCGGATCGTCGGTGTCGCTGAATTCCCACAGCACGATGTTGGCGGCGTTCGTCTCGCTGAACTGGTCCGGCCGGGTGACGTCGAGCGCGAATACGCTCTGTCCCCCGGCGCCCAGCCCACTCACGAGCACGCTCCGCCACTGATTGACGCCGCCGACGTTGATGAACGCGTCCTGGATCTCGGGCGATCCGTCGACGAAGTAGCGATGCTGGTTCCCGACGTAGGCCGGGTCCGTCAGCTTGCTCAGCTTGGAATGAACCTTGCTCGGAACGTAGCCGAGCAGCTCGCGGCCGTCCGACGCCCGGACGGCGTGCATCATGCCGTCATTGGCGCCGACGTAGACCATGTCCTGCCGGTTGAGGTTGGCCGCCCGGAACTGGAGGTAGGCCGCATCGCCGAAACCCGCATTGGGCGCGCCCACGAAGTTCGGGCTCGAGTTGGTGATATCGCCCAGCCTGCTGATGGGGCGCGAGCGGAACGCGCCTGTCGCGGTGCCTTCGTTGGCCTGGCTGCCCCGCAGGTAGTTGAGCCGAGCCTCGCCGCGATTATCGACGGCAAATGACGCCGAGGTGTTGAGGGCCGTGACCAGACCGGGGCTGATGGTGGCTGCGGTCGTAGGCGGCGTGGGATTGCCCGCCTGCGGCCAGCGGAAGGCGACGCCCTGGCGCACGCCGGCAGACTCGTTAAAGGTGATGATGCTGCGGCCGGCGGTGGGATCGGTGCTGAGCGGGTCCTGGCTGTTGATGACCTGCCCGGTGTCCCAGGTGGGAAGCGTGGCGACGGTCCCGTTCGGATTGACCGTGAACGCCAGCAACTGTCCGCTCCAGTCGTTGGCGTTGAACCGCGCCTGATAGATCGTCGTGTTGGTCAGCAGTTGCCCCGTGTTGGCGGCCACGGACGAAGCGGTTGCGCTCGCGAGGATCGAGATGAAGGCGCGGTCGAGTGCAGCTTCCAGCCCCAGCGGATTGGTCACCAGGAAATAGGTATCGGGTATGCCGTCTGTGCCCGTTTGCCCGTTCGTGAGCTTGCTGTCCCATTCGCTCGCGACGTTCGGCAGATTGTTGCCGTCGCTGTCCACGAACGCGCCGTACTTCGCGGCATACCACAGGGGATCCTGCAGCGTGCCCGCCGAGGCGGTGCCCAAACTGTAGACGGCGTTAGTGGCCGCATCGCCCACCTGGCAGTTTGCGCAGCCTCCGGACGTACCGACCTTTGTGCCTGGCGAAACGGTGATACCCGCGGGGTCCGTATAGTTGAAGCCGAGAATCCCGGAATGGAAGTGGGGACCGTCCTTGTTGGTGCCGCTGATCGTGTAGCCGAAGCCCTGCGGATTCGCGGTCGA
This sequence comes from Burkholderiales bacterium, assembly GCA_035259205.1. GTDB lineage: Bacteria > Pseudomonadota > Gammaproteobacteria > Burkholderiales > SG8-41 > SG8-41. Next base: position 11,513 of record DATFWO010000342.1, read on the forward strand.
TGCCGAGACCGCAGCCGTCGTCACCGAAATTGTGTTGGCATTCGCGTCCAGTACCCATTCCAGGGTGCCCCACATGTCCTGGTCGTAGTCGCCGCCCTGCTCCGAGTCCTCCCAGTTGATGTAAACCTTGCCGGTGGCGACCCTCGCCACCGGATCCACGGTCTGGCGGATGACTTTCAAATCCACGAGCGAACCGCCGCCGACGCAGCCGTTGGGGTTTGATCCTCCCGGACACACGTTAACTCCGCCTATGGTGAAGTTCACAGGGACGTTGAGGCGATAGATCGGCTGTATCACCACTTTCTGGCCGGTAGTGCTCCCCGGCACCGGGATGACGAGCTGCGGCACGTTGGAGGCGAGCTGAATGCCATAGGTCGTGACTTTTAGCGACTTGGTGTCGTTCGAGGGTATCGTGATGTTCGTGCGAATGCGGTTGGTGTGTGCCTGGAGCGCCAGTCCCGATATCAGGAACGAACCGGCCAGGGTCGGACCTTCGGGACAGATGCCCGCGACCTGGCCGAGCCCCGGTATGGTCTTGGGGGTGCAGAGCTCGAAGTCCGAAGCGCTCGAGGGCGTTGCTGCGCTGCCTACGATCTTGCCGATGAAGAACGGGTTGGTGCCGTTCGCGTTGACGGTGATGCCTTCCGTATCGCCCACTCTGTCGGTGAGCGCCTGGGCCGTGCTGGAGGAGTTGATGTCGGTTGCGACCGTGGGGCGCAGATCTTCATCGTTGGTCGAAACGCTCGCGTTGAAGGCCAGCACGTTAAGCGGCGCGCAGTAGTTGTTGCTGCTGAGCTGATCGACCCATCTGTCGGACCGGCTCGCATCCGCAGTGGTCGTGACGAGCGGCAGGCCGAGCAGGTTGTCCTTGCTGCCGCTATTGGTGAAGATATAGCTCGCGCTCGGCGACTTTCCCGCGAGGTAACGCAGCGACTCGAAATAGATCTCCGACATCGGGTTGCCCCAGCTCGTGCACGAGTTCTCCGTGATGCTGGTGAGCTGGAAAGTGCAGTTGTCGCCGGACCCGTAATTGTTGCTGTTGTTGTAGTTGTAACCGAAGATCCGCATGTAGTTCAGCGTATTGACGATGCCCGCGGGCGTGGCTGCCGAGCTCGTGTTCCGCGGACTGCCCGGCGGCACCGCCGGCGTGGTGAAAGTGCCGTCCGTGGCCACGTTCACTTCGTTGGTGAAGGCGCTGATGTTCTTGCGCAGCACGCCGCCCGAGATGTTCTTCGCGTAGCTGCCGGTCATGAGGCCGAAGCGGATGAGATCGGTGTCGCCGTACTGCTGCAGCAGCCCGATCGGCTTGAAGTTGCCGTTGGGGTACTGCTTGCAGCGCTCGGTGCCCAGCATGCCGGGAACGCACACTTTGACGAGGACGTTGTACTCGCCCTGGGCGCTGCCGGTGCCGAGACCGTGCGTAACCTGGGAAGGATTCTCCGCAAACGCCGCGAAGTCGCCGAACGAGGGAGCGGTGCTGCTGAGGGAAGCGAGATTGCCGTTGCTCGAGATGCCGCCGAAGTTCGCCTGCGTCGCGGATTTTACCTCCCGCCACTGGCACTGGATCGATTCGTTGGCGCTCCACAGCGCGAAATTGCCCTGGACAACGCGCAGCAATGGTGGATTCCTGTTGGTTTGCGAGAGTGAATTCGCCGCGACGCCGGTGCCAAGCGTAAGGTTGCAGAACGAAATGCCCGTGCGGCTCAAAAATGAGATGCGCCACTGGTTGAGAGGGTCTCCGCCGGTTGCGCCCAGGCCGGAGAAGTGCACGCGCACGCGGACGATGCTGTTGGTGGTCGCGCCATCAAAAAACCCCTGGACGGCACCGATCAGGAACGTTCCTGGAGACGCTACGCTTTCCATCCGGATCTGGTCGCCGACGACGAGCGCGTTTGCGCCAGTCGCCATGTTGGTGGTGAACGGGATGTCGGTATCGTAGGCGGGCAGAGCCGCGGACAGAGTTAAGCGCGTACCTACAATCGTGCCGGAGGGCACGGAGGCTATCGCGTTCGAGGGGCACGGTGGAGCGCCGCTGGTACCCAATGTTGTTGGCGTTACCAGCGGCGGGAGCGCGAACTGCGTGGCCGGAATGGCCTGCGGGGTAGAAGTGGTCGTTGAAGTCGTTACGCAAGCGGTAGTAATCGTCGTGGTCGTTGCCACGAACGGCGCCGGATTCGTGATCGGGGGGTTGAACGGCGTCAGCTTGCTGATGTCGTTTTCGACCACCTGACCCGTCGCCGGGTCGACCCGGCCGGCATAGTACTTGGCCCAGGAGTGGGCGTCCGTCGGAAGGAAAACCCGTTCGAGCACGGTTTCCGCGTTCACGCCACCCGAAGCGAACGTCTGGTCGGTGGAGCGCAACCCGCCGTAGAGCAGCTTCCGTATCGCATCCATGCGCGACATCGCGGCCCAGTTGAGGATGTTGCCGCTCCACTGGTTGGTGCCTGCCACGCAGTACTTGGCCAACAGGTTCGCCGGACCGTTCGACGGCTGGCTGCCGTCCTTGGTGTTGACGGTGGTAGGCTCGAAGCGCTGGTTGATGGTGCTGTAGGTGTAGCACTTGTAGCTGTCGAAATAGCCGTAGTAGTCGATGCCGTGGTTGTACGTAGTGTCGAGCTTCCCGTCCCCGTCCAGGTCCGTGTAGTCGTTGTAGGCTTTCTTGTAGAGTTGCTGATCCTTGGAGATCGTCAGCATCACCAGCGGCGGAATGTTGGACCCGATGAACAACGGCTGCTGGGCCAGGTTGAGCAGCGCGGCGAGCGTCGTCTGCGTCGCCATGCAGAACAGCGCCGTCACCGCGATGGTCTTGTTGATCAGACGTCTGGTATCGAGCTTCATGGTGCGCTCCTGGCTGCGGAAGCGGTTGGAACTACGGTTTTAGAAAGACTTCCTGCAACGTAACCTGGGTGTTGGGGT
>DATFWO010000343.1:0-2000 GCA_035259205.1 Burkholderiales bacterium
CCGAAGGAAACTCGGCGCGTATCGCAATCATGGCCTCGACTCCGTTCATCTCGGGCATCTGCAAATCCATCAGCGTGATGTCCGGATGATGCGCTCTGAACTGCTGGACGGCCTCGCGGCCATTCGCAGCCTCGGCCACCAGTTTCAAGTCGGGATGACCGGCTAACAGCGACGCCACGCCTTCGCGAAGGAGAGGATGATCGTCGACTGACAGAATGCGGATCGGGGTCTGCCTGGCGTTCATGATGGGCTTCCTTCCTTGCGGCTCATCCGAAACACGCCTGCGCGCCCGCCGGGTGCGGTGTAGGCGACGGCGCCGGGAACACGCAACTCCACCTCGGTGCCGGCTCCCACTTCGCTCCAGAGATTGAGTTGGGCGCCGATTTGAACGGCGCGCTCGCGCATACCAGCCAATCCCCAATGTCTCACGCGACCTTCGCTCAGGTGTTGCGGGTCGATGCCCTTGCCGTCATCTCGGATACGCACGCGAAGCTCGCGTGCCCCATAGGTGACTTCCGCCTCGATGCGATCGGCCTGTGCGTGATGGAACGCGTTGCGGAGCGCTTCCCGCGCAATCCGGTGGATGTCGTCGCGGACGATCGGATGCAGGTCACGCGGCGAGCCCTCGACGGACATCTTGAACATGACCGAGCCCTTCTCGCCGTTGCCGTTCTCGAGCTCTTCAGCCAACGTCGTAATCGCTTGCGCCAATTCGTTGCTCACGACGGTGGACGAACGCAAATTCTGGATCGCGTCACGGCCTTCGGCGATGGCTTGATCGGCCCGGTCCAGGGCGCCGTCGAGTGCCTCGACTGCCTTCGCGGGCTGTCCGGGCAGCAAGTCACGCGCGCTTTGAAAGCGGAGCATCAATCCCTGAAAACTCTGCAAGAGCGTATCGTGCAGCTCACGCGCGATGCGCGTCCGCTCGTTGACGCGTTCATCCAAGCGCAGGTTGAAATCGTGCGCAATCCGCCGCGCGACCTGCGCCACCCGCAGGCGGTAGAGCAGCCAGAGCGGGACCAGCGCCAGCAGGATGCAGAGGGCCAGGAACCAGCGCGACTGGAAGAAGGTCGGCAGGACCTCGAACGCGACGGTCGCGCCCTCCACGTTCCAGACCCCGTCCCCGTTCGCCGCCATCACCTGGAAGCGGTAGGTGCCCGGCGAGAGGTTGGTGTAGAACGCCTGCCGCCGGGTGCCGGCCTCGATCCAGTCCGGATCCTGCCCCTCGATCCGGTAGCGCACGCGCGCGGAGCGCGGGTTCGAGAAGGCAAGCACGGCGAAATCGATCTGGATGTTCGAAGTGCCTGCCGGCAGCTTGATGCTGGACGGATCGCGATAGACCCGATCGGCCGAGAGAGCGCTGACCGCCACGCGGGGGGGCGTGCGGCTGTGGGAAGTATTTGCCGGATCGAGCCACAGGGTTCCGGTCTGCGTCGCGATCCAGAGCCGTCCGTCGCCACCCTGCACGATCGCGTTGCGGCTGTGGGAATGCGGCCGGCTCCTCAGCCCGTCGGCCGCGCCGAACAGCTGCATGGACAGGGGCTGGCTGGGATCGGCGAAGGCGCCCTCCAGCTGGTCCGCCGTCATGCGCACGATGCCGGCGGGTCCGGCGAACCACATCTCGCCGGTAGGCGTCCGGACCATTCCCTTCACATCGCTGAGCTGCGGCGCCTGGGGGGCGTAGAGGGTCTGGAAGCGTCCGTCCCAGAGCCGCGCCAGCCCGAACCGGCCGGCCACAAACAAGGTGTGTGGCGCCGCGGAATGGAGGACCACGTCGTCGGGCTGGTAGCCGCCGAACGGGATGGGCAAAACGGTTTGCGCACGCCCGTCGAGCATGCTCAAAGTGCGCTCGTTCCAGTGGACGAACAACCTGCCCCGCGCGTCGGCCAGCATCGACTTCGGCACGAACGCTCCGCCAGCAGGCCCGAACATCCGCTCCCAGCGCCCGCTCCGGAACCGGGCCATCCCGCCGAGCGACGCCGTGATCCAATAGTCCCCTT
>DATFWO010000344.1:0-15681 GCA_035259205.1 Burkholderiales bacterium
CGGCGTTACCACGGCTCGCCGCTGGGACTTCGGACGCGACTGGGCGCCCGCCGCTGAGCAGGGATTTCCCGGGGTCGACGCCTCGATCTGGACCGGCCTTTTCGTCCCGAAAGGCACTCCGAAGGCGGTGGTGGACACGATCTACAGGGAAGCGGCGACGACGCTCAAGCGGCCCGACGTCAAGGAGCGCTTCTCGACGCTCGGCTCCGAGCCCGTCAGCATGCCGCCGGCGGAATTCGCGAAGAAGGTGAAGCAGGACGCGGAGCGCTACCGCAAGATCGTGCAGGACGTCGGGCTGCAGGCGCAGTAACCGCGCGGCTACTCCCATGAGACGGCGTCAAGTCCTCGTCGCGCTCGCAGCCGCCACCGGGACGTGCGCAGGACTGCGCGCTCTGCCCGCACAGGCGCAGGGCAAGCTGTATCGCCTCGGCTGGTTCGAGCCTACAACGCCCACGTCGTCCCCGGCCAGGAGAGAGGAGTTCCTGAAAACCCTCAGCGGACTTGGATACGCCGAGGGCAGGAATCTCACCATCGATTCCCGCTTCGGTTACGGCCAGCCGGACACCTATGCCCAGATCGCCAGGGAGATGGTGGCTGGCAAACCCGATTGCATATTCACCGCCGGCGTCGATACGGTGCGCGCGCTGAAGCTCGCAACTTCCACCATTCCCATCGTTCTGGGGACGATCGATGCCGATCCGGTCAAGGAAGGCCTTGCGGCGAGCCTTGCGAGGCCCGGGGGCAACGTTACCGGCCTTTCGGGCGTCGCGTGGGAGCTCAGCGGCAAGCGGCTGCAGCTGTTGAAGGAGATTGCGCCCAAGGCTCGCCGTGTCGACGTCGTGACGGACTCGCGCAGCCCTGCGGCCCAGGCGCACCTGAAGGAGCTCGCGCCCGCCGCGCGCAGCCTGAAAGTGGAATTCCAGGTGCACGACGTGACCGACGCCGCGAGCGTGGAGCGGATATTCCGCGAATTGCGGGCTGCGCGCCCGGATGCGCTCTTCGTCATAAGCGTCGGGGCCACCAATACCCACCGGCAGCTCATCATCAAGCTCGCCAACGATGCCCGGTTGCCGGCCGTGTACTCGATATACGAGGCGGCGCAGGAGGGCGGTCTGCTGGTCTATGCGCCCGACATTCTCGAACAGTACCGGCGCGCGGCAAACTACGTCGCGCGGATCTTCAAGGGCGAAAAGGCGGCCGAGCTGCCCATCGAGCAAGCACGCTTTTTCACGCTGATCGTCAACCGGCGGACTGCGAAAGAAATCGGGCTCACCCTGCCGCCGCCCCTCGTCGGCCGCGCCGATCGCGTGATCGAGTAGGCGGCCCGCTTACCGCTTTTGGCAGAGGCTCACGAGCGCGGTCACGAGGAGCAGCGCGACCAGAACGGGCATCAGGTATTAGAGAAAAACGTTAGGAACCGCTTCGCGATCAATCGATGGATCTTCAAGGACATTCCGTTCGACTACGCCAGGGATTTCGTGCCGGGCACCATGGTGAACGACGGGCCCATGCTGGTCGTCGTAAACAGCCAGTCGCCGGTGGCGAGCTTCAAGGACCTGATCGGCTCAAGCAGGCCGACGTGAAGGAGCGCTTCGCTACCCTGGGCTCGGAGCCGGTAAGCATGCCGCCGGCGGAATTCGAAAAGCGCGTGAAGCAGGACGCGGAGCGTTACCGGAAGATAGTGCAGACCGTGGGGCTGCAGGCTCAGTGACGATCGGGCGCTGAGCTTCGCAGCTCCGCAAGCCTGGACACGATACGGTCCGGGCGCACGGCGTGTCCTGCCGGCAGGCCGGCACCGTGAATATCGATCCAGATTGCGAACACTCCCAGCTGTTGCGGTTGCGCGACGTCCCATTCCAGGTTGTCCCCCACCATCCACGCTTGCGCAGGCGCGACGCCGAGGTTGCGGAGCGCCTGCGCGTATATCCTGGGATCGGGCTTGCCGTAGCCTACCTCGCCTTCGATCAGTATGGAGTCGAACAGGTCGGCGAGCTCGAACCGGGAGATCTTGCTCCTCTGGGCGGCAGCGCTTCCGTTCGTCAGGAGAGCCAGCCGGCTGCCGCACTCCCTCAGCCACCGTACGGTTTCGATTGCTTCCGGAAACGGCTGGATGGCTGCATCGCGCTGGTTGCCGTACGATTCGGCGATTCGTTCCGCGAGAGCGGGATCCGCCCCTACCTCCGCAAGCGCCCGCCCGACGATCCGGCGGCGCGCGGCGCCCAGATCGAGGCGTCCTTCACGATGGCGCTCGCGATCCGACCAGAACCACCGCTGGGTCCTGCCAATGGCTTCGAGCAGCGCGGCTGAATCCACCTCCGCCAGTTCCGAGGTGCAGGTTGAACACGCCGCGCTCCAGCAGTGCTCCACGCCGCCGCTGTCGTTCAGTATCGTGTCGTCGAGGTCGAGCAGTATGGCCTTGGGCAACCGCTGATTCAAAGCAGGTCCTCGACATTGGGCATGATCGCATAGAAAAACTGGCTCAGCGCTCTCAGGAGTCCGCCGCCGGGCTCCTCTTGCATGCGAACCCGTTGCCCGTCCTGCTCTCCGACCCAGGTGATCTGCTTCGTCCCGCCGCCCTGTCCGTCTTCCAGCGTAACGAGCCAGCTCTGTCGCAGCGAGAAGTCCTGCTCCAGGACTTTCAGCAGCCGCTCGGCGAGGGCCTCGCTTTCGATGAGCAGTCCCGCTTCCGTGTTGATGCGGCGCGAGCGCGGATCGGAATTGGCGCTGCCGACCCAGACGATCCGCCGGTCGTACACCCGGACCTTGGAATGCAACGCCGAATCCCCGCTCCCGGTGCGCATGATGTGATCCTTCGGAACGGGCCGCTCCGCATCGGCGCGATATTCGTGAAGCTCGACTCCTGCAGCGAGCAGCGCCGAGCGGTACTTGGAATAGGCCGCGTGCACGGCCAGGACATCGGTGGAGGCAAGCGAGTTGGTGAGGAGCCGTATCCTCACGCCGCGGGCCGTCATTTCGGAGAGCACTTCCAGCTCCCGTTTGCTCGGGATGTAGTAGGCCATCACCATGACTACTTCGTTTTTTGCTTCCCGGCGCACGTTCGCAAGCGTCCGCAGGATCTGCGATTTGGCGGCTACCGGGTTTGCCGGGTCCGGCGTATTGCGCACCGGCAGCTCGGCGACCGCCTCGCCTTTTGCCCAGATGAGATCGGCCCCGCCGGCGAGTATCCGTTTTGTGAACTCCGACTTGCGTCGTTCATACTGAGCGTGCGGGCCGCGCGTGTCGTTGGCGAACTGGCGCAGGTCCTCGACGTCATGAGGTCCTGCCCGTTCCGAGCGCGTTATGCCCAGTGCCGCCACGGGAAAAGCCACCGGACTGTTCCAGTACTCATCGAAGTGCCGGGCTACTTCCTTGACGATCGGGCCCGCTGCCAGCACGTCGACATCTCGGAAATTGGACTCCTCCTCCGCCTCGAAATAGTTGTTGCTGATGTTACGCCCGCCGACGACCGCGATCTGACCGTCCGCGACAAAGACCTTGTTGTGCATGCGCATGCCGAGCCGATCGAGCTGAAGCGTAAGCTGCAGCGGACGCGACCACCGCGCGCGATAGGTAAAAGGATTGAAAATCCGGATTTCGATCTGCGGATAGGCATCGGCGAGCCTGGCCAGCGCGACGTCCTCGAATCCCAGCCCGAGGTCGTCAAGCAGCATGCGCACGCGCACGCCGCGTTCTGCCGCGGCGATCAGCCGTTCCATGAGAAAGGCGCCTACCGCGTCCCGTTCGTAGATGTAGTACTGAACGTCGATGGCGCGCTCGGCGAGGTCCGCCAGCGCGGCGCGCGTCATCAGGGCGCTCACTCCGCCGTTGATGAGTCGAAAGCCCGACAGGCCGGGTCGGTTGGCCTGGTCCGCTTGATACGCGCGGCCGAGCGTGGTCTCCTCGGGCCGGTCGAAGGAATGGGAAGGGGTGACCGGGATGTCGCGTTGCAGAGTCGAGCAGCTCGCGATAGCCGCGAGCAGCAGAGCGGCCGCCGCGGCGCGGAGCATCAACGACAGGCGTGGCGGGTATAACCTCATGGGCTTGGGCGCGATTTAATCGGTATTCGATGCCGTTTGTCCACCGCACGAGCTGCCCGCGCCCGCCGTGCAGCCGAAGCAATGCCGCGCGGTAACGATTTTCCGCCGTTCCCAGTCGTCTTCATTGAGCGTTGCGACGTGCGGACTTCGCGGCAAGTCGAGCTCGAGTTCGAGCATCTGGTTGAAGTCGCAGTCGTACAGCCGGCCGTCCCATCCGACCGAGAGCGTATTGCGGCACATCACCCCGTCGACCGCCGCCGGATTATAGGCATTGACCAGCCGTTCCATGTACGCCGGGAGATTGCCCGACGCTTCCAGCCATTCGAGGAAGCGGGAAATCGGCATGTTGTTGAGCACGAAGAGGCGATCGAACGTCACCCCGCAGTTGCGCGCCAGCGCTTCCTTCCATTCACGTTCCAGAGTCGTCTGCGATGCGCCGAGGAAGGCGCCGGCAGGATTCGACACCAGGGTGAGCCGCAAGCGCGGATCTCCCTTTCCGTAACCCGCGCCGTTCAGCAGCCGCAGCGCACCGATCGACCGCTCGTACACGCCCTCGCCGCGCTGGGCATCGGTATTGGGGCGACGGTAATGGGGCAGGGATGCCACGATCTCGACACCGCGCTCGGCGAGCCACGCGATCAGGCCGGCGTTGCGCGGCAGCAGCAGCACCGTCAGATTGCAACGGTCCATCACATGCTTGCCCGACTTGACGCTCGCTTCGACGACGTCGCGGAAGCGAGGGTGCAATTCCGGCGCTCCGCCGGTGATATCGACGGTGTGAGCCCGGCTGCGGCCGATCGCGGCGATCACCTGGTCGACGACGGCATCGGACATCATCGCATCGAGCCGGTCCGGCCCGGCATCGACGTGGCAGTGGCGACAGGTCATGTTGCAAAGCTTGCCCAGATTTACCTGGAAGATCTCCAGGCGAGCCGGCCTCAGAGCGCGCCCGACATGGGTATCGAATTCAACGCGCCTGCCGTCGCGCTCCAGCGGCAGTGACGCGAGCAGCTCCAGCTGCCGGAAGGTCGAAGCGAGCAAGGCCTTGCGCCGGCGCAGGCTCAACGCGGCCCGCGGCGTCGCCCGATCCTCGTCCAGATCGGCAGCGACTTCCTTCAGGAAGATAGGCGAAGTGCCCGCGTTCATTACATGCCCAGCTTTTTTGCACCCTCGCGCATCTGCATGCCATGCACGAGTGAAGCGCCGCCGCGGATGGCCACCGCGACGTGCAGCGCTTCGGTCATCTGCTCGAAATCCGCACCCTTCTGCTGGCAGTCCTGGGTATAAGCGTCTATGCAGTAGGGGCACTGGACTGCATGCGCCACCGCCAGTGCGATCAGGCTCTTCTCGCGGGCGGTCAAAGCGCCGTCCGCGAACACGGCGCCGTAATAGTCGAAGAACTTTTTGCCTAGATCGGGGCTGCCTTCCGCGATCTTGGGGAATTCGGCGAGATGCTGGCCTTTGTAGTAGGTGTCCATGGTCGTCCCTTGAGCGTTAGCAACTGGGGAGGATTCTAAGCCAACCGCCTAAAGTGGGCAGTGAACGGTGAGCAGCGAGCGAAACCGCCGAGCCTTGGTACCTCGTTCGGTGCGGTTTCGCCCACTCGGGGGTCGCACACCGCGGCTAAGCCGCGTGAACCTGCTCCGCCCTCCGCGTGCGCACCGATGAGCGGGTCTGCCGAGCCTGGGGTATCTGATTCGGTGCGCCTTCGTCCGCTCCGGGGGCGGCTGCGATCCGTTACCCGCACCTCCAGTGGGGGCGAGCGGCAGGCGCTCCGTTCGGCGAATTCACACGCAGCCGCGCGCCCCTTCCCGCACCACTCTTCGAGAGACCGAGTCCGGGGCGCTCCCCCGGCTAAGCCGCGTGAACCTGCTCCGCCCTCCGCGTGCGCACCGATGAGCGAGTCTGCCGAGCCTGGGGTACCTGATTCGGTGCGCCTTCGTCCGCTCCGGGGTCGCATCCCGCGGCTAAGCCGCGTGAACCTGCTCCGCCCTCCGCGTCCGCTTCCTCTCGTGCTCCTGCAGCAGCCGCTTGCGGATGCGGATCGACTGCGGGGTGATCTCGACCAACTCGTCGTCGGCGATGAACTCAACCGCGGATTCCAGGGTGTGCCGGATGGGGGGCGTGAGCAGGATGGCCTCGTCCTTGCCGGCTGCCCGGATGTTGGTGAGCTGCTTGGTCTTCACCGGATTCACGACCAGATCATTGTCGCGACTGTGCAGGCCGACCACCATGCCTTCGTAGAGCGGCTCGCCGGGATTCACGAACATGCGTCCGCGCTCCTGCAGCTTCCACAGTGCGTAGGCAACCGCCGCGCCGGTTTCGGCCGAAACCAGCACGCCGTTGCGGCGCTCGGTGATCTCGGGCTTCAAGGGCGCGTAGTCGTCGAACACGTGGCTCATGACGCCAGTGCCGCGCGTCATCGTGAGGAAATCGGACTGGAAACCGATCAGCCCGCGCGCCGGGATCAGGTAATCGAGCCGCACGCGACCCTTGCCGTCGGGCTGCAGATCCTGGAGGTCGCCACGGCGGGTGCCGAGCGCCTCCATGACCGCGCCCTGATGCACCTCCTCGATATCCAGAGCAAGCATTTCGAACGGCTCGCACGCGATGCCGTTGATCTCTTTCACCACGACGCGCGGGCGAGAAACGGCCAGCTCGTAGCCTTCCCGGCGCATGTTTTCGAGCAGGATCGTCAGGTGCAGCTCGCCGCGCCCCGATACCTTGAAAACGTCCGCATCGTCGGTGTCCTCGACGCGTAGCGCGACGTTGCCCATCGTCTCGCGCATCAGGCGCTCGCGCAGCTGGCGGCTGGTGACGAATCGGCCCTCGCGCCCGGCAAAGGGGGAGGTGTTCACCTGGAAATTCATGACGAGCGTCGGCTCGTCGACCTTCAGCAGCGGCAGGGCATCCGGATGCTCGGGATCGTTGAGCGTCACGCCGATGCCGATCCCCTCGACACCGTTGACCGCAACGATGTCGCCCGCCAGCGCCTCGTCGGTAACGACGCGTTCGAGGCCCTTGAATACCAGGACCTGGTTTACTTTGGCGAGGACGGGCGTGCTGTCAGGGCCGCGCAGCACCGCTACCTGCTGCCCGGAGCGGATGCGGCCCCGGTTGATGCGGCCGATGCCGATACGCCCGACATAGCTCGAGTAGTCCAGCGAGCAGAGCTGCAGCTGAAGCGGGCCGTCCGGGTCGTCAGCGCGCACGGGCACGTATTTCAATATCGCCCCAAAGAGCGGCTTCATGTCCGATCCGGTTTCCCCGGCTTGCGCGGAAGCCCAGCCCTGCAGAGCCGACGCATAGACGACCGGGAAGTCCATCTGCTCCTCGCTCGCCCCGAGCTTGTCGAAGAGATCGAACGTGTGATTGACGACCCAATCGGCGCGCGCGCCCGGGCGATCGACCTTGTTCACCACCACGATGGGCTTGAGCCCCAGCGCCAGCGCCTTGCGGGTTACGAAGCGCGTCTGCGGCATCGGTCCTTCGACCGCGTCCACCAGCAGCAGCACGCCGTCCACCATGGACAGCACGCGCTCGACCTCGCCGCCGAAATCGGCGTGTCCGGGCGTATCGACGATGTTGATGTGCGTGCCCTCGTAGTCGACCGCGCAGTTCTTGGACAGTATCGTGATGCCGCGCTCGCGCTCGAGATCGTTCGAATCCATCACGCGCTCGACGAGGTGCTGGTGGGCGGCGAAGGTACCGGATTGGCGCAGCAGCTTGTCGACGAGCGTGGTCTTGCCGTGATCGACGTGAGCGATGATCGCGACGTTGCGAATCGCCCGGGCGGGCCGTAGCGCGGACGCGCTGCGGCTGGCAGGGGCTTCGGCAGGCGACGCTGGGGGCTCGGTTTTCATGACATTGGGCGAGCGAGCCGGCTGCTGGCGCCGGTTCCGTGAAAAGGGCGCGAGTATAGCATGCGGTGCGCCGGCCTACCGGATTATTTGTAGCAATTTCCGCTATTTACCTGTATACTACGGGGCATCGCTAAGCGACCCCGGCTCATAACCCGGGTGGCACCCGTCTCTGACCTTTTCAGCTCCCTTCCTGAATAGCTGTGCGGCGGTAAGCGACTACCTTTTTTCGGCCTTTGGAGAACGGCATGACCCTACCTGCATCCCAGCGCACGCAGTTCAAGATCGGCAAGTACGACATCGTCGCGCAACCCGCTCTCGGCTCGGCGCAAATGATGTGCTATACCGTTTTGCTGCAGGGGAGGCGCCTCGGCGCCCTCCTCAGCATGCCGAGCGAATCGGATTGCCGTTTCCTGGAAAGCCCGCCGCCGGTGCCGCCGCTGAAGGTCTTTTATGTCACCAGCCGGCCGGGCCGCCCCAAGAAGAACGCCCCGCCCAAGACTTCCTCGCCGGACGATAACGCGCTTTAGGCGATTGCCGGAGCCGGCTCGTCACGGGGCCCGGCTAGACCCCGAAGTGGCTGTGAAGCCGGGGATTCAGCACGTCGCGCAGCCGGTCGCCGACGAGATTGATGGCGACGATGGTGATGAGGAGCGCCACGCCCGGGAAGACGCTGATCCAGTACTTGCCCGACACGAGATAGGCGAAGCCGTTCGAGATCAGCAGCCCGAGCGAGGGCGACGTGATGGGCATGCCGAGCCCCAGGAACGAGAGCGTGGCTTCCAGTGCAATCGCGTGCGCCACCTGCACTGTGGCGACGACGATAAGCGGCGGCAGCACGTTGGGCATGATGTGCCGGAACACGATGCGCGGGGTCGTGTACGCCATGACCCGCGCGGCGTCCACGTATTCCTTGCGCTTTTCCGCGAGCGCCGCGGCGCGCACGGTGCGGGCGTAATAGGCCCATTGCACCGTGATGAGCGCGATCACGATCTTGTCTACGCCCTGCCCGACGAGGGCCAGCAGCACCAGCGCGATGAGGATCGCCGGAAACGAGAGCTGCAGGTCCACCAGCCGCATAATGATGCTGTCCGTCCAGCCGCCGGCGTACGCAGCAGTGAGTCCGACCACCATCCCGATCGCTAGAGCGACGATGGTGGACAGCGCGCCCACGCCCAGGCTGATGCGCAGGCCGTACAGTATCCCGGAAAGCATGTCGCGGCCCTGATCGTCGGTGCCGAGCCAGTAAGTCGTGCCGGCCATGCTCTTCGCGCCGGGCGGCAGCTTCGAGTCCAGGATGTCCAGCTGCGCGAGATCGTAGGGGTTCTGGGGCGATATCAGCGGAGCGAAGACCGCCGCAAGCAGGACCAGCGCGAGCGCCGCTGCGGCGCAGACTGCGACGCGATCGCGCGCAAAAGCAGCGGTAAATTCTCCGAACGACGTCTGCATCGCGTCCATCGCCGCAGCTCATGCCGCGCGGCCGGCGATCCGGACGCGCGGGTCGAGCGCTGTATAGGCAAGATCGACGATCAGATTGATCACGACAAACACGAATACGATGATCAGCAGGTAGGCGACGATCACCGGGCGATCGAGCAGGTTGATCGAATCGATCAGGAGCTTTCCCATTCCCGGCCAGGCAAAGATCGTCTCGGTAACCACGGCAAACGCGAGCACCGAGCCGAACTCCAGGCCCGTGACGGTGACGATCGGGATCATGATGTTCTTCAGCACGTGGACGCGCACGACGCGGCTCATCGAGAGGCCCTTTGCGCGGGCGAACCGCACATAGTCCTGGGCGAGCGCCTCGCGGGTGCCGGCGCGCGTCAGGCGTATCAGCAGAGAGAGCTTGAACAGCGCCAGATTGGTCGCCGGCATCAGCGCGTGGCGCATGCCGTCCCAGGTGAGCACGCTCACGGGAATGCCCAGTACGTCCACTGTCGGCCCGCGCCCCGTGGTAGGCAGCCAGCCGAGATTGACGGAAAACAGCATGATCAGCATGAGTCCCACCCAGAACGTGGGCAGCGAGAAGCCGAGTATCGATCCCGCCATGATCGTCTTGCCGACCCAGGAATCGGGCTTCAGCCCGGCAACCAGTCCGAGCGGTATGCCGAGCACCACCGCGATCGCCATGGCCGTCAGCGCGAGCTCCAGGGTGGCGGGCATGCGCTCGAGTATGAGATGCACCGCAGGCACGTTGGAGACGAACGACTTGCCGAGATCGCCGGTCATGGCGCCGGACAGGAACGTCCAGTATTGCCGCCACAGCGGTTGATCGAGGCCGAGCGCCGCGGTGGCGCGAGCAATCTCGGCCTGGTCCGCGTGCGGATTGATCAGAATGTCGACCGGGTTGCCGATGGCGTATACCCCCGCGAACACCAGGGCGGACATCGCAAACATCACCAGCGCGGCCTGGAGCAGTCGTTGCAGCGTGAAGGTCAACATGCAGGCCGAATGGAAGTGAAGAATGCAGGTGACGAATACCAGTGACGAGTACGGGTGACGAAAAACCGCGAAGCCGATTTTGCAAGTTGCACCGCGTCACCTCTATCTCGTCACCATTACCTCGTCGCCCTTATCTCGTCACTGTTTCTTGACGTCAAAGGCATACGTTCGCTCGTCGGTGCGGGCGGGGTACGAGTAACCCCTGCGGGCGGCCCAGGTGTTCACCTGGTAGTGCAGTGGCACTACTGCCTGGTCGCGCAGCGCGATCTCGGCGGCTTCCTGGAGCAATTTCTCGCGACTCGCGTTGTCCATGGTCTCCAGCGCCTGGTCGAGCACACCATCCATCCTCGGGTTGGAGTAGCGCGACCAGTTCCACGGGCCGAGTCCTTTTTCTGCATTGAAAGTCGCCACGAGAGAGACCAGCGGATAGGACCCTTCCCCGGTGCTCACTCCCCAGCCGAGCAGCGCGGCGGAGAATTCGAACTTGCGCGCGCGGGTGGTGTACACGGAGAACGGCAGGGTCTCCACCCGGGCTGCGATGCCGATGCGTGCGAGCATCTGCGCGACGGCTTGCACGACCTGCTCATCGTTGACATAGCGATTGTTGGGTCCGTGCAGCGTCACGGCGAAGCCGTCGGCATAGCCCGCTTCCGCCAGCAGTTTCTTCGCGCCATCCGGATCGTAGGGCTCGGGCTTCAAGCCGGTCGAGTAGCCGAAGAAGCCATCGGGGACGAACTGCCCGGCGGGAATCGCCAGGCCGTCCATCACGCGCTCCACGATGGCCTGGCGGTTGATCGCCTTCGAGAATGCGCGCCGCACGCGCACGTCCCTGAACGGGTTCTTCTCGAGCGGCTTGCCCGACTTGTCGAAGACGAACGGCGATTTGTCACGGTCGCTGTCCAGGTGAAAGAAAATCATCCGGTTGGAGGAGGTGGTGAACACGCTGAGATCTTTTTGTGCCTTGATCCTGGCGTAGTCCTGCGGCGGAATCACTTCGATCATCTGCACGTCTCCGGCGAGCAGGGCGGCGACGCGCGAGGCATCGCTGGTGAGGAGCCGGAAGGTGACACGATCCCAGGCCGGCTTGGTGCCCCAATAACCGTCGTGGCGCGCGAGCTCGACGCGGTCGCCCTTGGCGAACCTGACGAGCTTGTACGGGCCGGCGCCTATTGCCGCCTTCCCCGAGTCGAAATCCGCGCTGGTCGCGCTCTGCGCTGCCTTTTTCGCGAGCATGGGCAGCAAGGCCATGTCGATCGGCAGGTTGGGATAGGGCTTCGCGGTCCGGAAGCGGATCGTGTACGGATCGACGACGATGGTTTCCCTGATCATCCGCGTGAACACCGCGAATCCGCCAGGCACCCCGGAGAGAGTCGCCGGCCGGCCGACGGTGAAGGCCACGTCATCGGCCGTGAATTCCGAGCCGTCGTGCAGCTTCAGCCCCTTGCGCAGCCTGAATTCCCACGTGGTGTCGTCCACCGCGCGCCACGACTCGGCGAGCCCCGGTTCCATGCGCTGGCGGGGATCGCGATTCACGAGCGTCCCGAAGATGTGCTCTGCGATGTTGTTGTTCGGTGCGGCATTCAGGACGTGCGGATCGATCGATGTCACGTCGGCGCTGAGCCCGATGACGAGATCGGCGGCGAAAGCGGTGAGCGGCGCAAATGCAACGGCGAGGGCTGCGAGCCACTTCCTGTTCATGGTGGCTTCCCGGCGAAACGGAGCGCTAGCATTGCAAAATGCGTCGGCATCCGCAAGGGGCGCCGGCCGTCGGGCGCGGGTCACCTATCGCGCCTCACCGGGGTCTGAAGTGGTGCGCAAACGTGAATTCATCGGTGCGCGCGGCGTAGGTGAGGTGCTTCTTCATCGCCCAGGTCGCTAACTGGTGGTACAGCGGAACGAGCGCGACGTCGTTGCTGGCGGCCGCCGCGGCCTCCTGCGCCAGCGCCTGCCGTTTTACTGCGTCGACGGCGGAAAGCGACTGCTCGATCAGCCGGTCGAGCTTGGGACTGGCATAGCGCGCCCAATTCCAGGCGCCGTAGCCCTTGTCCGGGCTGGGCCCCGCGATCAGCGAGCGCAACGCGAGGTCGCCGGCGAACGAGCCCCATCCGATCATGGCAAACGCGAACTCCTCTTTCCGAACGCGGGCCAGGAATGCGCTGAAAGGCATGGCTTCGACCTTCGTGACGATGCCGATCCGGGTCAGCATTTGCGCGACGGCCTGTGCGACCTGCTCGTCGTTGATGTAGCGGTCGTTCGGAGCGCCGAGCGTTACCGAAAAGCCGTCGGGGTAGCCGGCCTCGGCCAGCAGCCGCTTCGCGCCTTCAGGGTCGAATGGCTCGGCCTTGAGCTCCGGGTTGTGGCCGAAGACGCCGGGCGAAACCACGTTGGCTGCCGGTACGGCGAGCTTCTCCATTACGCGCTCGACGATGGCGGGCCGGTTGATCGCCTTGGAGATGGCTCGACGCACGCGAACGTCCATGAACGGGTTGCGCGCGAGCGCCGTGCCGGACTTCGTCTTGAGCGAAGGAGGCTGCGACCGGTACTGGTCAAGGTGCAGGAAAATCGTGCGCCACGATATGGTCTGGACGAGCTGCAGCCCGGGCTTCGAGCGCAGCCGGACGAGATCCGCGCTGGGGACATGCTCGATCGCGTCGAGCTCGCCGGACAGCAGCGCTGCGCTGCGCACCGGGTCGCTGGGCAACATGCGCAGCAGCACGCGGTCCCAGGCGGGTTTGGGTCCCCAGTAGCCGTCGTAGCGGGCGAGCTCCACCCGCTCGCCGCGCGCGTAGCGCACGAACCGGTACGGCCCCGTGCCGACCATCGCCCGTCCACTGTCGAAATCTTCGGTTCCGGCCCTGGCCGCGGCCTTGCTCGACACGATGAGGATCGAATTGATGTCCTGCGGCAGCGCGCCGTACGGGGTGGAAGTGGTGATGCGGATCGTATGGCTGTCGACGATCTTCTTCGCGGCGATGGCGCGCACGTAGCTGGTGAACCCGCCGGGGCTGCCCTTGATTGCGTACGGCCGGTCGAGGGAAAAGAGGACATCCTCGGCGGTGAAATCGGAGCCGTCGTGAAATTTGACGCCGCGCCGCAGCTTGAACTCCCAAGTCGTCGCATCGAGCGCTCGCCACGACACGGCGAGCCCGGGAATGAGCCTCGTTTTCTCGTCAACATCGGTCAGAGACTCGAAGACGTGCCGGGCTACGGTCAGGTTGGGCTGCGCGGCGACGAAATGCGGATCGAGCGTGGTGACGGCGGCCGACAGGCCGATCTTGAGCTCGGCGGCACTGGTGCCGGAGAGGTGCAAGACTGTGACAGCAGCGCACAATGCCGCTGATATCCGCCGCGCGGCAGAGCATGATCGGTGATCGGTGATCGGTGATCCGGAGTGCAGCGCCGCCGCGGCGCGCTCGTCAGCCGTCACTCGTCACCCGTCACTCAGTTGTCACTGCGGCTTGAACTCGTGCGCGAGCGTCCGCTCGTCCGCCCGCGGCGCGTAGGCGATGCCTTTGCGCGTCGCCCACAGATTGTGCTGGTGGTAGAGCGGGATGATGCCGAGATCGCCGACGCCGATTTCGGTCGCCTGCTGCAGCAATTTCTCGCGCCGGCCGTCATCCACCGTTGCGAGCGCCTGATCGAGCACCGCATCCATCTTCGGGTTGGAGTAGCGGCCACGATTGGAGGCGCCCAGCCCCTTCTCGTTATTGAATGTCGCGAGCAGCGCCTTCAACGGCGAGGACGCCTCCATGGTTTCCGCGCCCCAGCCGACAAGCATGAAGCTGAATTCGAGCTTGGAGGCGCGCGAGAAGAAAACCGCGGACGGCATCGCATCGACTTTCGTCTGTATGCCGACGCGCGCCAGCATCTGGGCGACCGCCTGCGCGACCTGCTCGTCGTTTACGTAGCGATTGTTGGGCGCGTGCAGGGTCAGGCCGAAGCCGTCGGGATAGCCGGCCTGCGCGAGGAGCTTTTTCGCTCCGTCCGGGTCGTATGCGTCGACCTTGATGCCGGGAGCGTAGCCAAAGAAGCCCTCCGGCATGAGCTGACCGGTGGGTACTGCCGCGCCCTCCATGATACGGTCGACAAGCCCCCGGCGATTGATCGCCTTGGACAGGGCCTGGCGCACGCGCAGGTCCCGCAGCGGATTCTTGTCGAGCGGTTTACCGGTCTTGTCGGTCACGAACGGCGACTTGTCCCGCGCGGTATCCATGTGCAGATACATCAGCCGCACCGACACGGTGCGGTAGATATTGAGGTCCTTGTTGGCCCGCAGCCGGGCAAGATCCGACGTCGGAACGTTCTCTATGGCCTGGACCTCTCCGGCCAGCAGGGACGCGACGCGGGTCGGATCGGACGTGATGATACGGAAGGAGACGCGATCCCAGGCCGGCTTCGCTCCCCAGTAGGCGTCATTGCGCGTGAGCTCGACGCGGTCGCCGCGCTGCCAGCGCACGAACTTGAACGGTCCCGTGCCGACGGCGGCTTTGCCCGAATTGAAGTCTTCGGTCGTCGCCTTGCCCGCGGCCTTCGAAGATACGACCATTATCGTGCTCATGTCGTTCGGCATCTGCGGATAGGGGGCCGCGCTCTTCAGGCGCAGCGTGTAGGGATCCACGACGATCTTGTCTGTGACTTGCTTGGTGTAGGTCGTGAACGGCGACGGGCTGTTCGGCACGTTGGGGATGCGCTCGAGCGTGAAAACGACGTCGGCCGCGGTGAATTCGCTCCCGTCGTGGAACTTCACGCCCTTGCGCAGCTTGAATTCCCAGGTGAGCTCGTCCACGGCGCGCCACGATTCGGCGAGAGCGGGCTTGAGCTTGCCGGCGGCATCCTTTGCCACGAGCGTGTCGAAGATGTGCTGGCCGATGTTGTTGTTGGGCGTGAGGTTGTGGAAGTGCGGATCGATCGAGGTGATGTCGGCGCCGAGGCCCACGCTCAGTTCCGCAGCGGAGGCCTGCGCGCATGCCGCGGCCGAGAGCACAACCAGCGTCGCGGCGAGCAGTTTCTTCATGTTTCCTCTCCTGGGAGGCGTACGGACCTAGCATACCGCAAATTTCCCGCACCAGAGTCCGCAGCCTGCGTTTCTCCATCGCGTTGACACGGTCCGATGCGGCACCTATCCTGCATTTTTTCCTTCGCACTCCATCGTGAACGCGCCGCTCCACGCATCTCCATCCAGCATCGAGATGATCCGCAAGCTCATCGCGTTTCCCACGGTGAGCCGCGATTCCAATCTCGAGCTGATCCATTTCGTGCGCGACTACCTGAAGCCGTTCGATGCGGACATCCGGTTCACCTACGACGACGAGAAGCGCAAGGGCAACCTGTTTGCCACG
>DATFWO010000345.1:0-19677 GCA_035259205.1 Burkholderiales bacterium
GGGGGTGCGGTGCGCAAGTACCGGATGGCATGAAACCTGGCCATGATATCCAGGTATTGAGCTGGACCCGCCTGTTGCTCCTCGATCGGCGTAGTTCCGTGGCCGCTCCGGACTAGGCGCTTTCGTGTCCCCGGCGCTCAAAGGCGCGGTGACCGCTGTAGGCGGTATCGCGTTGCTCACGGGGAACGACGCGGTCTCCAAGTTCTTGACCGAGTCGTTTCCCGTCGGACAGGTGATCTGCCTGCGGCAGGCGGCTACGCTGCTGTTCATCGTGCCGTACGTAATGCTCGTGAGCGGCTGGCGCGCCTTGCGGATCGTCTCGTGGTCGGGGCAGCTCACGCGCGGAGCGCTGTTCGTCGTGGGCGCGGCGCTCCTGGTGAGCGCGTTGAGCCTGCTGCCGCTCGCGACGGTCATCACTATCATGTTCGCGAGCCCCACCCTGATCGCCGCCTTTTCGGCGCCGATGCTGGCGGAGCGCGTCGGTCCGGCGCGCTGGATCGCCATCGTCGTGGGCTTCGCCGGAGTGGTGATCGTCGTGCGCCCGGGCGCCACGACCTTCGAATGGGCGCTGCTGATACCGGTCGCCGCCGCTTTTTCGAATGCCCTGCGCGACCTCATGACCCGGCGCCTGGTGCGCACGGAGACGTCCATATCGATATTGTTCTGGTCCGCATTGATCGTGACGGTTGCGAGCGCCGCGACCGCGATCACGGGATGGCGGCCGGTATCGCCGTCAGCCGCGGCGTGGTTCGTGGCCGCGGGGCTGCTCAACACCGGCGCGCATTTCCTGCTGATCGAGGCGTTCCGTATGGCCGAGGCGGCCGTCGTGGCGCCCATGCGCTACACGTCGCTCATCTGGGCGACGATCTTCGGTTACCTCGTCTGGAAGGAACTGCCGGATGCATGGGTGCTGCTCGGAGCGGCGGTGATCGTCGCGAGCGGCGTC
The DNA here is from genome assembly GCA_035259205.1 of Burkholderiales bacterium. GTDB lineage: Bacteria > Pseudomonadota > Gammaproteobacteria > Burkholderiales > SG8-41 > SG8-41. The sequence goes on from DATFWO010000345.1 coordinate 947, forward strand.
TACATGATCCGCTCGGAGTCACGCCCCCGGGCAAAAATCGAAACTCGATTGCCGATCAACCACCGCTAAATCCGTTAGCTGGCATGGCGGGCCAGCAGCTCGAGGTGCGCGCACACGTTCCCATCTACGACGCGACTCGGCTACACTCATCGCTCAAGCTATGTGTGATCCTTGATTGTGACCTGCTCACTCTTCCTGCTTTCGGGCGAACCATGCTGACGATTGACGACGTCCGGGCAATCCCGTTGTTTTCTGCGCTGGCAGCGGTCGAACTGGAGCGTCTAGCGCGGACGTCCGCCGACCTGCATCTCGCTCCTGGAGAGTTTGCCGTTCCCGAGGGCGGAGACCCCGCACTCTACGCGGTTCTCTCGGGCAAGATCGAAGTGGTCAAGGTGTTCGACGGTGTCGAACGAAGGCTGGGCTGGCGCGTACCGGGCGCGATTTTTGGCGAGGTGCCGATTGCCCTTGGCAGTCCGTTTCCGGGCGGCTATCGCGCGGTTGAACCCTCCCGGGTCTTTCGTGTGGATCTCAAGGAATATTACGCCGTTGCCGCGGCGTCGCCGGAGGTTTCGGCCAAGGTCGGAGCTCTCGCACGCGAGCGCATCGGAGGGCTTCAGGGCATCGCTGCCGAACCGCCCAAGCCGCGCGTGACGATGGTCGGCAACCGCTGGGACAGCGCCTGCACCGAATTAAGAAAGTTCCTCGCGCGCAACCAGATCAGCTACGAGTGGATGACGCCCGATGCGCCTGAGCTTTCGACGCGCTGGCCCGGACTCCGTGCGTCGGACGACGAATGCCCGGCGTTGAGGCTGGCCGACGGGACCGCCCTCTGCCGACCTGCGACGCGCGACCTTGCCCGGCTGCTCGGCCTTCAAACGAGTCCGGGCTCCGAAGAATACGACACCCTGATCATCGGCGGCGGGCCGGCGGGCCTCGCGGCCGCGGTGTATGGCGCGTCCGAGGGACTGCGCACCGTGGTGGTGGAGCGCGAGGCACCCGGAGGTCAGGCCGGGACGTCCTCGCGCATCGAGAACTATCTCGGCTTTCCCAGCGGGGTGTCAGGCGACGAGCTCGCGAGCCGTGCGCTGCGGCAGGCAAAGCGGCTCGGGGCGGAGATTCTGGTCACACGCTCGGTCGCCCGCATCGATCCGGCAAGTCGTCGGGTCTATCTCGATGGCGAAGACGTCATCCGGGCGCGGACTGTCATCCTTGCCACCGGCGTCACATGGCGGCGCCTCGCCATCGATGGCTTCGATCGGCTCATCGGCAAGGGCATCTACTACGGCGCGGCGCGCAGCGAAGCGAGCGCCACCCATGGACTGGACGTCTACCTCATTGGTGCCGGAAACTCGGCCGGTCAGGCCGCTTTATACTTTGCCAATCATGCGCGCAGGGTGACACTCGTCGTCCGCGGTGATTCCCTGGAAAGAGGCATGTCCCGCTACCTGGTCGAGCAGCTCGGCGGGAGGTCGAACGTAGCGGTCCAACTCCGGTCCCAGGTGGTCGCCGCGCATGGTGATGCCAACCTCACGGCGATCGACGTACGCGATGACGCGAGCGCAGAGGTGCGCCGATGCGACTGTGGCGGTCTTTTCGTCTTCATTGGAGCCGACGCGGAGACCGACTGGCTGCCGGCAGACATCGCGCGCGACGCACGAGGGTACGTCCTGACCGGTGACGACGTGGTGAAGGCCGGGCGCTGGTCGCTCGGCCGCGATCCCTATCTACTCGAATCGAGTGTCCCCGGTGTCTTCGCCTGTGGGGATGTGAGATTGAGCCCGATCAAACGCGTCGCTTCCGCGGTCGGCGAAGGCAGCATGGCGATCGCCTTCGTCCACAAATATCTGCAGCAGGACGCGCGGTAGCATTCGTGAGGATCTTGAATTCCTGCAGGGCATGGCTGCGCTAGCAGCCACGTTATAATTTGCGCGCCAGCGGGACAGCACACTAGGTTCTCGCTGGCGCCAAGTTATGCAGATCACCTCGATGAACTTCAAGGCGCGCGCGAGCGGCAAGCTCGCCGACGCCAATCTCCAGGCCGCGCTCGCCAAGCTGCAGACCAACTTCGTGCGCGGGCGCGCGGAGCGCGTGGCGGAGCTCGACAACTTCGTGGCGATACGGGACGCAGCTGCCGCGATCCGGGACCGCGGCCTCGCCAGCCTCGATCTGTATCTGGAGGCGTTCGAGCGCAACGCCGTCGCCCGGGGTGCGGTCGTGCATTGGGCGGAGACCACCGACGAGGTAAACCGCATCGTATGCGACATCGCGCGGCAATACGGCGTGCGCAAGGCCGTGAAATCCAAGTCGATGGTGACCGAGGAGTGCGCACTCAACGACGCGCTCGAAGCCGCGGGTATCGAGGTCGTGGAAACCGATCTCGGCGAGTACATCCTCCAGCTCGGGCGGGAGCCGCCTTCGCACATCATTGCGCCGGTGGTACACAAGAACAAGGAGGAAGTGTCGGACCTGTTCGAGGAAAAGCACGGCTTGCCCCGAAAATCCGACATCGGCGAGCTCATGCGGGAGGCGCGCGCTATCCTGCGGGAACATTTCATATCCGCCGACATGGGCATTTCGGGCGCCAATTTTCTGGTGGCGGAAACCGGTTCGACCCTGATCGTCACCAACGAAGGCAACGGCCGCATGGTGACGACGCTGCCGCGCGTGCACGTGGCGATCACCGGGATCGAAAAGGTCGTGCCCACCTTGGAAGACGTTGCGACCCTCATGAGGCTGTTGCCGCCGCACGGTACCGGACAGACGATATCGAACTATATTTCGGTGACCACGGGCGTGAAGGGGACCGATGATCGCGATGGCCCGGAGCACTTTCACATCATCCTCGTCGACGGTGGGCGAACAAAGCTGATCGGCGGCGACATGCAGCCCATGTTGCGGTGCATCCGCTGCGGCGCCTGCATGAACCATTGCCCGGTGTACCAATCGGTAGGCGGGCACGCCTACGGCTGGGTCTATCCGGGGCCCATGGGCTCCATCCTCACTCCCGTTTACGCGGGCCTCGACCGGGCGCTCGATCTGCCCAATGCGTCAACGTTCTGCAACCAGTGCGGCGTAGCCTGCCCGGTGAAGATTCCGTTGCCGGATTTGATGCGCAAACTGCGCGAGCGGCAGTTCGATCTCAAGTTGAAGCCCTGGCGCGAGCGGCTCGGGCTCGCGCTATGGAGCTGGTGTGTCCGGCGCCCGGCGGTTTATGCGATGATTTCAGCAATCGGCGCGCGCCTCCTCGCATGGATGGGCGGCGCTCAGCGGCTCATCCATTCGTTGCCGTTTGGCGGCGGCTGGACGAAGGGGCGCGACCTGCCCGCACCGGAAGGAAAGACATTCCGCGAGCTGTACCGCGGAAAGCGGAGTTCATAGACACGTGGCCGAAATGTTTTGACCTGGGTTAGAGGAGCTTACGATGAACAAACCTGACGACGCCCGCGGTGTCGCGAGCGTGGATCTCTGGATCGGAGGCAAGCGCCAGCCAGCGGCGAGCACGCGTTATGGCGAGGTGACCAATCCGGCGCTCGGCCGTGTCACCCGGCGCGTGCCGTTTTGCAACGCCGCGGACATCGATGCGGCGGTGAAGTCCGCCGCAGCGGCCTACCCCGGATGGCGGGACACGCCGCCGCTCAGGCGCGCGCGCGTCATGCAGAAATTCCTCCAGCTGTTGCAGGCGAACCAGAAGGATCTGGCGCGTCTGGTCACCGAGGAGCACGGCAAGACCCTGCCCGATGCAATGGGATCGGTGCAACGCGGCATCGAGGTGGTGGAGTTTGCATGCGGTATACCCCACCTGTTGAAGGGCGAGCACTCGGAGAACGTGGGGACCGACGTGGACTGCCACACGGTGCGCCAGCCTGTCGGCGTGTGCGCCGGCATCACGCCGTTCAACTTCCCCGTGATGGTGCCGCTGTGGATGTTCCCAGTGGCGATCGCGTGCGGCAACGCGTTCGTGCTCAAGCCCTCGGAGAAAGTCCCGTCCGCCTCGATGCGGATGGCGGAGCTCTGCAAGGAAGCGGGACTGCCGGACGGCGTGTTGAACGTGGTGCACGGCGACAAGGAGGCGGTGGACGCGATCCTCGGCCACCCGGGCATAGCCACGGTGAGCTTCGTGGGATCGACGCCGATCGCCAGGTACATCTACGAGACGTGTGCGAAGAACGGCAAGCGCGTGCAGGCACTCGGCGGCGCAAAGAACCACGCGGTGGTATTGCCGGATGCCGATCTTGAGTTTACCGCCGATGCGCTGATCGGGGCAGGCTACGGCTCCGCGGGCGAGCGCTGCATGGCGATATCGGCCGTGGTAGCGGTGGGCGCCGCCGCCGATCCGCTCGTCGCGCTGCTCAAGAAGAAAGCCGAGGCGATAGTGGTCGGTCCGGGCGACAAGGAGGGCGTGGACATGGGCCCGCTCGTGACCCGGCAGCACAGGGACAAGGTCGCAGGATATATCGATGCCGGCGTGAAGGAAGGGGCCAGGCTCGTCGTGGATGGGCGCGGCCACCAGGTCGCCGGACACGACAGCGGGTTCTTCCTGGGTACCACGCTGTTCGACAACGTGACGCCGGAGATGACGATCTACAAGGACGAAATCTTCGGGCCCGTGCTGGTCGTGCTGCGCGCCAGGACCCTGGAAGACGCGATCGGGCTCGTCAACCGCAATCCGTATGCGAACGGCACCGCGATATTCACCGAGTCGGGCGGTGCTGCGCGCCGCTTCGAGAGCGAAATTCAGGTCGGCATGGTCGGCATCAATGTCCCGATTCCGGTGCCGGTTGCGTTCTATTCGTTCGGGGGCTGGAAGAATTCGCTGTTCGGAGACCTGCACGTGCACGGCGTCGAAGGCGTCAAGTTCTACACGCGCACGAAAGTCGTCACCACCCGCTGGCCGCATCAGGACACGCCTGCCCCGGGACTCAACATGCCCACGCTGGGCTAGTGACGGGTGACGGGGCGCGTCGAGGGGTGGAGCAGGGCCCCCACCTTGGTTTGGGGATACGACCCCCGGGTGACGCGCGGGGCGGCCTACATGACGACCATGATTCTGTATGACTATCGGACAAAGGCCGCCGCCGAGTGACGGCGCGCGCGGCCGCATCCTCGCGCGCATTCGCGCCCGGCAGGGAAAGGCGGCTGCGCCCGCGGCTGCCGAGCGCGACGCGGTCAACGCGCACATCGCGGCTCATCCGCAGAACGCGCGACCGCGCGTTGATTGGGACCCCGCTGCCCGATTCCGGGAGCAGGCGGAGCGGCTCGCCAGCACCGTAGATCAGGTCGAAACCCTGGATGCCGTGCCCGCTGCCGTCGCGCGCTACCTGAGGCACGGCGGATTGCCGCTCACTGCCGTGTGCTGGGACGAATTCGCCGACCTTGCGTGGAGCGGCGCCGGAATCGATGTCCTGCTTCGCGAAGCGCGCGACGCGGACCTCGTCGGTGTCACCGGCGCATTCTGCGCCATCGCAGAAACCGGAACCCTGATGACGGTATCGGGCCCGCGTACGCCGGCGACGGCGAACCTGCTGCCGGAAACGCACATCGCGATAGTGCGCGCCTCGCGTGTCGTGCGCGGGATGGAGGAAGCCTGGCAGCTCTTGCGGGACGAGCTGAAAGTGCCGCCGCGTGCGGTCAACTTCATTTCCGGGCCCTCCCGTAGCGCGGATATCGAGCAAACCGTCACTCTCGGCGCGCACGGCCCGTATCGCGTCCACATCGTCCTGGTGCGCGATCGGCCTGCCGCTTAAGTCGCGCGGTGCATCCACGCAGCGCAACCGGGAGATCGAGTGAAGGGCGGCGCTGCACTGCACTGTCCAGCCAAGGACGTCCTTTTGCATCCCCACGGGGTTCAAAAAACCTAGCGGGCACCCGCATTCCGGGAACTTTTCGGCTCAATAATGTCAATTGATTGTTAAATAAGAAAAATCGGGTCTGATTCTCGGTCTGACCAGGGGACTCGCCGGAGAAGATCGTGACTCGACACAGAGAACGCAGCGGATTGTTCATCGACCAGACCGCCGGTCCTGATCGCGGCCGGGCGTTTCACTGATCGCGATGCAAGCGCTCAACCCCGCCGTAGACCTTCAGGCCTTTTTCGAAAGCCTCGGCCACGCGCGGGACTGCGTACTGATGCTGGATTACGACGGCACTCTGGCGCCATTCCACGAGCGCCCCGAATGTGCGCGTCCGTATCCGGAGGTGGCAGCCGCACTCGACGAGTTGATCGCACAGGCCCGTACACGGATAGTCATCGTGAGCGGTCGCGAGCTGACGGATTTGCTCCCGCTGCTGGCTTTCACGCGGCGCCCCGAGATATGGGGAGCGCACGGATGGCAGCGCCTGCTCCCCGACGGGCGGCGTGTCGAGCGCGCAGCGGAGCCGGCCATGAGCGCGAAGCTGGACCAAGCCGAGCGGCTCGCGCAGGGTCTGGAAGCTAAAGGGGCGCGGCTTGAGCGTAAGCCGGCCAGCCTCGCGCTGCATTGGCGGGGTCTAGGCGAGGCCAGCGCTGGGGGGATACGCGCGGCTGCCGCTTCGCTGTGGCAGCAAGTGCTCGACGGCAGGACCGTGGAGTTGATGGATTTCGACGGCGGAATGGAATTGCGCGCCCTCGGCCACAACAAGCATCATGCGGTGAAGACCGTGCTGTCGGAGACGGCGGGCGGCAGCGCCGTCGCTTATCTGGGAGACGATCTTACGGACGAGGATGCGTTCGCGGCGGTCAAGGCGCGCGGGCTCGCGGTCCTGGTGCGGACCGAACCGCGCTCATCCCGGGCCGACCTCTGGATCCAGCCGCCGGACGAGCTCGTCGCTTTCCTCAAACGCTGGCGGGAACGCCGCGCGACACGGAATTGATTGGGAGGCCCCGGTGGGTCCAGGCGAACAGCCCGAGTACTCCGCTCCGCTGCGGCGCGAGAGACTGATCGTGGTCTCGAACCGCCTGCCGTTTCGTTTCCGGCGCGATGACCAGGGGCAGTGGCGGGCCGACCCGGCGGGCGGAGGCCTGGTGACCGCGTTGCTGCCGGTGCTGCGCCACCGCGGCGGCATGTGGATAGGATGGACCGGGGCGGTCGGCGAGGACCCGGAGCTCGCCACCGCGCTCGATGCCGTGGGCAAGGGCGCGGGCTACGCCCTGAAATCCGTGCCGCTGAGCGAAGAGGAGGTGCATAACTTCTATTTCGGTTTTGCCAACGAGATCATATGGCCGCTCTTCCATGACCTGCAGTCCCTCTGCAACTTCGAGCCCGAGTACTGGCGCACCTACTGCGAAGTAAACATCCGATTCGCGGATGTCGTGCGCAGCAACGCGGAGCCTGGCGACTTCATCTGGGTGCACGACTACCATCTGATGAGCCTCGCGGCGGAGCTGCGGCGCGCGGGCGTAAAGTCGCGGATCGGGTTCTTCCTGCACATTCCGTTTCCGCCGCTGGATCTGTTCCTGAAGCTGCCGTGGCGCATGGCCCTGCTGCGGGCGCTCCTCGAATACGACGTCATCGGCTTTCAGACTCTTCGCGACCGGCGCAATTTCGTGCAATGCGTGCGCGCGCTCGTCAAGAGGGCCGAGTTCGAGGGGCGCGGCCACGTGTTGCTCGCGTCCGTTCCCGGGCGCATGCTGCGCGTCGGCAGCTTTCCGATCAGCATCGACTACAATGCCTTCATGCGGCAGGCCGCGACGTCCGAAGTAGCGGAGCGCGCGCGCGAGCTGCACCGGCTGCTGCCGAACCGCAAGTTGATCCTGGGGGTGGATCGCCTCGACTACACCAAGGGCATCCCGCTGCGGCTGCGGGCGTTCGAAAGCCTGCTGACCCGCTACCCGGAGCTGCGCGAGCGCGTTTCCCTGATCCAGGTCGTGGTGCCGAGCCGCGAAGAAATTCCCGAGTATCGCGAGCTGAAAACGCAGATCGAGCAGATGGTGGGCAAGATCAATGGCAGCTTCGTCAGGCCCGGGGGATGGGTGCCCGTGTGGTACGTGTATCGGAGCCTGGCGCGCCTGGATCTGCTTGCCTACTACCGCGCCGCCGATGTCGCGCTCGTCACGCCGCTCAAGGACGGCATGAACCTGGTAGCGAAGGAATATTGCGCGTGCAGCATCGAGGAGGACTGCGCCTTGGTCCTCTCGGAGTTTGCCGGCGCCGCACCTCAGCTCGCCCGGGGTGCATTGCTCGTCAACCCCTACGACATCGAGGGAGTGGCGGATGCGATACACCGCGCGTACCATATGGACAAGGGGGAGCGGCAGGCGCGCATGCGGCGGATGCGTCGTTCGATCCGAGAGTACGACGTGTTTTGGTGGGTGGATTCTTTCCTGCGCGCCGCCATCACCAAGGACTTGCGGGCGTTTCCGCAGCCCGATAGCTACGCCGGCGAGGTTGTCGAGGATCTTCCGGTTCTGTTCTGACGCGGGGAGGCGGAGGCCGGCCGTGAGTGGGGCAATCCAGCGCCCGGCTCATGCCGCAAGCATAAGCAGAGGTCCATAGCAGCCGCATGTCGACCTTCCTACCGCAGTTCCCGCCGCCCGCAAGCCCGCTGGCGCTGTTCGGGCTCCTGCTGATTGCCGGTGTAATCGGCGGGGAGCTCGCCCATCGCGTAGCACGCCTGCCGCGCATCGTCGGCTACGTGGTGACCGGCATGGTGCTCGGCGCGAGCGGATTCAACGTCCTCGACGCGAAACTGGTCGACGAGGCGTGGATCTTCGTCGAGATCGCCCTGGGGCTGGTCTTGTTCGAGCTCGGCCTGCGCCTCGACTTCGCCTGGCTCAGGCGCGACCGCTGGCTGCTCGCGACTGGCCTCGCGGAGAGCGCATTGTCGTACGCGCTGATGTATTTCGCGCTGGTCTTCCTGGACGTGGGGTCGCTGCACGCCGCCGTGGCTGCGGCCATCGGGGTTTCCACCTCGCCGGCGGTGGTCATGCTGGTGGCGCAGGAGCTGCGCGCCGAGGGGCAGGTCACGGAACGGGCATTGAACCTGGTCGCCATCAACAGCGTCGTGGCATTCGTGCTCTCGACGATGCTGCTCTCCTGGATACATCACGAGTATCGCGCGAGCTGGACGGTCGCCGTGCTGCATCCCATCTACCTCTTCAGCGGCTCGCTTCTGCTCGGGTATGCCGCCTTCCTCGCCGCGCTGTGGATGTCGCGATGGATAGGCAAGAGAGCGGATGCCCATTTCGTGGTGCTGCTTGCATTGATCATCGCCAGCATCGGGGTGGCTCGCATGCTCGAGCTTTCGGCGCTGATCGCCCTGCTTGTGTTCGGCGTATTTTCGCGCAACTACGATGAGCGTCACGACCTGGTGGCGGTGGACTTGAGCGTAGTCGGCCAGTTGTTCTTCGTCGTCCTGTTCGTCGTGGGCGGGGCCAGGCTGGAGCTTTTCGAGCTGGCGGCGGGCGGCACGGTCGCGCTCGCCTACATCCTCGCCCGCTTCGCCGGAAAATCGCTCGCCGTGATGAGCCTGGCTCCCTTTTCCCGTGTGCGCCCGGGCGTGGCCGGCATGTTGTGCCTCGCGCTGACCCCGATGTCGGGCATGGCGCTGGCGATGGTGCAGGGCACGGCCAGTCTCTATCCCGAGTTCACTGCCAGACTTTCGACCATCGTCCTGTCGGCTGCGGTCGTCCTGGAACTGTTCGGTCCGCTGGCGGTCCAGTTTGCTTTTCGGCACGCCGGTGAGGCGAAGGACCCCGGAGAGCAGCCGTGAGCGGGAATCTGGAGTTCAAGGCTTCTGCGGCGCTCACGATCGGCACCGAGCTCGAGCTGCAGATCCTGAACTCGCGAGACTACAACTTGGCGCGCGACGCGGCCGATCTGATCGGCCTGATCGAAAAAAATGGCCATCCCGGTGCGGTCAAGCCTGAAATCACCGAGAGCATGATCGAGCTCAACTCGTCGGTGCATCAACGGCATGAGACGCTTGCGGCCGAGCTGCGAGAATTGCGCGACGCCGTCGTGCGGGCCGCGGAGCGGCTCAACGTACGCATCGCCGGCGGCGGCTCGCATCCGTTTCACAACTGGAACGACCGGCGCGTCTATCCCACAGAGCGCTTCAAGCAGATCCTCGAGCTCTACGGCTATCTCGCCAAGCAATTCACCATTTTCGGCCAGCATGTGCACGTCGGATGCCCCACCGGAGACGAGGCGATCTACCTCGTCCACATGCTGAGTCGCTACGTGCCTCATTTCATCGCCCTTTCGGCGTCCTCGCCGTTCCAGCAGGGCGAGGACACGTCGTACCAGTCCTCGCGGTTGAACACCGTGAGCGCATTTCCGCTCTCCGGGCAGATGCCGTTCGTGCACTCGTGGGGCGAATTCATCGAGTACTTCAACAAGATGCGCGGCTACGGCATCGTCGAGAGCATGAAGGATTTCTATTGGGACGTTCGTCCCAAGCCCGAATACGGAACGGTGGAGGTCCGCGTGTTCGATACGCCGCTCACCGTGGAGCGCGCGGCAGCGCTCGTGGCATACGTTCAGAGCCTGGCCCGTCACCTGTTGAGCGACCGGCCGCGTGCGCCGTCACGAGACGTCTACACGCTGCACAACTACAACCGGTTTCAGGCGTGCCGTTACGGACTGCAAGGGGTTTTCATCGATGGCTACACCGAGCGCCACGTGAGCTTGCGCGACGACGTGCTGGAGACTCTTTCAATTCTCGCGCCGCACGCGGCGGAGCTCGGCGCGGGGGCCGCGCTCGAGGATATAGCCGGCCATGTCAGGGCGGACGCGAGCGACGCGAAGTGGCTGCGGGAAGCCTATCGGGAGCGCGGGTCGCTCAACGATGTGGCTCGCATGCAAAGCGACCGCTGGATGGGGCGTGCCGTAGCGCCTGGATGAGCCGCCACAAGGCATGAACCGATCCGCACGCCACCGGTCCAATCCATAGTCAACTTGGACGAAGGTAGGCGCGTTACGGGTGCGCCGCGCAAACGGACAGGAGGAAATCATGTTACACAGCTACAGGATCAGACTGATTGCCGTCACGGCGGTCGCAGCTGCGCTAGGCTCCCTCGCGCCGGCGTATGCCCAGGAGCAGGGCAGAGCTTATGGCGAGCGGCAGGTGAAACCCGCCGCGCAAGCGATGCCGGCGGAGCAGGGCAGGTCGGGCGATCGCATCGCTTACGTATCGGGAGGCGTGGGAGACGATTCGTCGGACCGTATGGCGAGCCTGGCGAGGGAGTACAACTTGAAGCTGATGTTCACGCTCACCGAAGGCAATTACCTCGCGGACGTGAGCGTCGTGGTAACGGATGCCAGGGGCAACAGGCTTATCGACGACGTGTCCAATGGCCCCTTCTTCTTCGCGAAGCTGCCCCCGGGCCAGTACACCGTCGCCGCGACCTTCGACGGGAAGACGCAGACGCGCAAGGTGAATCTGGGGAAAGGGATGCAGCAGGCGCACATGAGCTGGCGGGGCAATCCGCCCGACGATTTCCCGGGCCCGCATGACGGCCCCCGTACCAGCGGCAAGGTCATGGAATCGCGCAACTGACGACGCCTGAGCTTCCGGCTGGCTGACGTCGGCGGCGGATTTTTTCCGCCGCCGTTTTGCGTACCAAACGTGCGCTTGAAACACGCGGGCTAGAGCAGTAGCCCGAGCTTTCTCGCCAGCCACCTCGTCGTCGTCGCCTGGATCATGATCGTCATCATGATGGCGATGAAAGTGATCGCCGCGATGAGATCGGCCGCGGGCGCTTTCATCCCGATCAGCAGCCCCGCGAGCGCCGCCGGTATCACGCCGGTTTCGCGCGTCCAGCACATGAACAGAAGCTCGGCGAGGCTCCATCTTGCGCGCCGGTCGGGTGCCGCGCACAGGAATACCGCCAGCGGCCGGGCGACCAGCATGAAGATCACTACCACGACGATACCGCCGCCGAGATAGCGGTTCATCAGGTCGAAATCCACCTGCGACCCGAGCAGCACGAAGATCAACATGCGCATCAGGAGGGCGGTCGTGGCGACGAAGTCGTCCAGCCTGCCCGCTTCCCCCGGCTCCATACGGAATCCAAGCGCATCCTTGTTGCCGAGTACCATTCCGAACACGAACACCGCCATGAACCCGCTGGCCTGCAGGCCGTCGGCCCCGAGATAGGCGCCGATTACGGCCATGAGGGTGACCGCGGGGGCATGCCGGACCAGGAAAGAGTACTTTTCGTGCGCGATCAGGAACGCGGCGGCGTATCCCAGGATTGCGCCGGCGGCGATGCCCACGCCCGATTGCTTGATGAGATCGAGCAGAGCGGCCGACAGCAAAAAATCCCCCGTTCCGGCGGCAACCGCGAGCACGGCGAAAGTTCCGATCGCGCCGGTCGCATCGTTGAAGGCCGATTCGCTCATCACGGTTTGCGCGACTCGCTCCCTGATTCTAACCTGCCGGAGTATCGGAACGAGCGTTGCCGGGTCTGTCGATGCGATCGTCATTCCCAGCAGCAGGGCGACCATGAAGGGCAGGGCGAGAGCAAGATGCGCGGCGACCGCAGTGACTGCCGCGGTGACCAAGACTCCTGCGGTTGCCAGCAGGGTGATCGTGATCCATACCTCCTTCAGGACCTTGAGGCGCAGCGAGGCGCCCCCGTCGAACAGGATGTAGCAGGAGCCGAATATGAGGATGAGCTGGTTCAGCGCGGAATCCGCGCGTATGTGGATCAGCCCCGATGCGGCGGGACCGAGCGCGATGCCGGTCAGGAGGAACACGACGACGTCGGGTACGTTGAGCTTCTGCGCCAGAAATCCAGACAGCGTGCCCGCGAGAAGTATGATGCCGAAGACGAGGAGGATATGCTTGGCCAGCTCGGTCGCGACGCTCGGGTCCAATTTCCGCTCCTCTCAAAGCGGCCCAGTATGCCCGAATCCGTGCGCCCGAACGGGCGGTCCCGGCACTGGCGTCCCGGTTCACCCGTTATTGCCCTCCGCGCCCCTCGCCATCGCAAGCCGGTACAACGTGTCCGTCGTAGTGAGGGTTTGGGAGCGCCCTCGCGCGGGAAAATGGAATAACCGGCGTCAGGCTTATGTAAGCGCCGGGTGCCAATCCAGGGCCGATGCGCGGCTGTGCGTTACCGCTTGATTTTGCTGGTTTCGAGGTATAGGATTTCCGCGGACTAGTAAGGCGTTTCGCATACCAAAAATGGATCCCCGGATATCCGCGGTGCGATTAAGAGGGAATCTCAGTATCATGAACGCCGCCTTGCCCGCCAACCTACTACACGCCCGGAGGAGAAAATGCTCAAGAAACTACTGAAGAAAGACGCAACGACGCAAGACGGCGAGCGTACGTCGCGCCGGAGGTTCCTGACGAAGGCAGCCGCGACGACGGGCGCTGCGATGGCGGCATTCCCGATGTTTGCCGCTGCGCAGGACAAGAAGGGCGACGCCAAAGGCGATGCCAAGTCCGCCGCTCCTGCAGCGCCCGCCGTCGTCTCGTCGGCCGGCCCGACCTCGATGCGGTGGCAGAGCACGTGGCCCGCGAAGGATATCTTTCACGAATACGCGCTCGACTACGCCAAGAAGGTGAACGACATGACCGGCGGCGACCTCCGGATCGAGGTGCTTCCGGCGGGGGCGGTCGTGCCGGCCTTCGGGTTGCTCGATGCCGTATCGAAAGGCACCCTGGACGGCGGACACGGGGTGCTTGTTTATCACTATGGCAAGCAGAACGCTTTGGCGCTGTGGGGCTCGAGCCCGGCGTTCGGCATGGATGCCAACATGCTGCTCGCCTGGCACAGGTACGGCGGCGGCAAGGAGTTGCTCACCAAGCTCTACAATTCCATCGGCGCGAGCGTCGTGTCCTTCCCTTACGGACCGATGCCGACGCAGCCCCTCGGGTGGTACAAGAAGCCGATCACCAAGCCGGAAGACTTCAAGGGCCTGAAGTTCCGGACGGTCGGCATATCCATTGACCTCTTCACCGGCATGGGCGCAGCAGTGAACGCGCTGCCGGGCGGCGAAATCGTGCCGGCGATGGATCGCGGGCTGCTCGACGCGGCGGAGTTCAACAACGCCACTTCCGACCGCATCCTCGGGTTCCCCGACGTGTCCAAGGTGTGCATGCTCCAGAGCTACCACCAGAACGCCGAGCAGTTCGAGATCATGTTCAACAAGGCGCGCTTCGACGCCTTGCCCGCCAAGATCAGGGCGATCATCGAGTTAGCCGTGGAGGCCGCTTCCGCCGACATGTCGTGGAAGGCGATCCACCGCTACTCCCAGGACTACATCGAGCTGCAGACCAAGCACAACGTCAAGTTCTACAAGACGCCGGACTCGGTGCTGCAGAAGCAGCTCCAGATCTTCGACCAGGTGCTGGAAAAGAGGAAGGACAACGCGTTGTTCGTCGAAATCGTCGAATCGCAGCGCAAGTTTGCCGAGCGGACGGTGCGCTGGGACCTCGACACCAACGTTCCGCGGCGCATGGCCTACAACTACTACTTCGGCAAGGCGGGCGCCGGCAAGGGCGCGGAGAAGAAGAAGGCCTGAACGCCTGCGCGATGGCCGACCAGAACACCATCCGCCCCCGGGTGGTGTTTTTTTTGGATCGTGGCCCATGAAGGAGGGAAGCGGAGGATGAGCTCATCGATATCCACGCCGCGAAGAGCGTCGGGCGTGCAGACGCTGCTGCTCCTCGTCGACAGGATCAGCACCTGGGTCGGCAAGGCCTTTTCGTGGTTCATCGTGCTGCTGACGCTGCACGTCGCATGGGAGGTCTTTTCCCGCTACGCGCTCGACAACCCGCGGTCCTGGGCCTTCGATGTCATGATCATGTTCTACGGCACGCTCTTCATGATGGCCGGGGCGTATACGCTGGCGCAGAACAGCCACGTCCGCGGCGATGTCATCTACGGCTTCCTTACACCGCGCACGCAGGCTGTCTTCGACCTCACGTTGTACATCGTGTTCTTCCTGCCCGGCGTGATTGCGCTCACCTACGCCGGCTACTACTACGCGGCCGATTCCTGGCACATCAACGAGCATTCGAACATTACGGCCGAGGGGCCCCCGGTCTATCCGTTCAAGACGGTCATCCCACTTGCCGGCGCGTTCGTCCTGCTCCAGGGCATCGTCGAGATCATCCGCTGCGTGATCTGCATCAAGGAGGGCGAGTGGCCCTCCCGCGTGGCCGACGTCGTCGAAGTGGACGTGGACAAGCTGAAGGAGATGGTCCACGTCAAAGACGAGGATATCCAGAAGCTCGACGAGCTCGTCGTGAAGCAGGAGCAGAAGTGAACGAGAGAACGAGGGAGGGCAGCCCCCGATAGAACCCCGAGTCGGCGGCGGCACATGAAAATGCGCAAGGAACTGTGGTTCGGCTTCTCGCTGATGGCGCTGATCGTCATTCCCGTGGTGTTGCTCACGCCGTGGGCCAACCTCACCAACGGTCACCTCGGTTTGATCATGCTCGCCCTGATCTGCGTCGGCATCATGCTGGGGTTCCCCACGGCCTTCACCCTCATGGGGATGGGCGTGTTCTTCGCCTGGCTCGCCTACCGCAGTGCGAACCCGGACCTCGCAACACGGCAGGTGCTCGATCTCTTCGTGCAGCGCACGTACGGCGTGATGTCGAACGACGTGCTCATCGCCATCCCGCTGTTCCTGTTCATGGGCTACGTCGTCGAGCGGGCGCAGTTGATCGATCGCCTCTTCAGAAGCCTGCACCTCGCCACCGCGCGGGTTCCGGGATCGCTCGCGGTGGCGACCATCGTCACCTGCTCGATCTTCGCGACCGCGACCGGGATCGTCGGCGCGTGCGTTACGCTGATGGGGCTGCTCGCGCTGCCGGCGATGCTCAAGGCCGGCTATAACGTCAAGGTGTCGGCGGGGACGATCACCGCGGGCGGCTGCCTCGGCATCCTCATTCCGCCGTCCGTGCTGCTCATCGTCTATGGTGCGGTGGCGGGAGTTTCGGTCGTGCAGCTCTACGCCGGCGCTTTCCTGCCGGGTTTCATGCTCGCCGGCCTGTATATCGGCTACGTCATCGTGCTCGCGAAATGGAGACCGGATCTGATGCCCCCGTTGTCCGAAAGCGAGCGGCGGGTCCCCCTTCCTCCGCGGTTGCTGCCGCTGACGCGGTACGGGAGCCACGCGCTGGCCGGTTTGTGGGGAGCGCTGACGGCCCGCGGCAGCGACGGTACCGTAAAGCGCACCGCATTCTCGAACCTTCTCGTATCGGTCGTGCCGGTGCTTGCGATCGTCGCGATACTGGACATCACCTATCGCTGGGTGACGACGCCCGACGTCGAGGCCAGCACTGCCGGTCTGGTCCAGGCAGGGGGCGAGGTGGCCGCCGACGTAAAGGAGGACACGACCGGAGGCTTGCAGGAACCAGAGGAGGAGAAAACGGAGGGCCAGGAAAAACCGGTCGAGGGCCTTCAGACCCCACCCGCCGCCAATGCCGAGCCTGGCAAACCGGAAACCACGACGGCACTGCCAGCTTCCGCTGACCAGCCTGCCGGCAAGGTTGCCGAGGCGCCGGTAGCCAAGGTGGCAACAGGCGCGCGCCTTCCGATGCCGCAGTGGTTCTGGCTCCTGATCGCAGTCGCCGTCGCTGCTATCGGCCTCATTTACTGGCTCTGGAACTGGGAGCGGCTCGAGGTGTTCAAGATGCTGCTCGCCTCGTTCTTTCCATTGGCGCTTCTCATCCTCGCCGTGCTCGGCTCGATCGTGGTCGGTCTTGCTACCCCTTCCGAGGCCGCGGCGGTCGGCGCATTCGGCGGGCTGATTCTGGCCGCAATCTATCGCTACCTCGACCACTGGCGTGAGGCAAGGAACCGCGGCGCGAATCCCGGCGCCGTCACCTGGACGACGACGAAAGATCTCGGCGTCATCCTGAAGGAGTCGTCCTTTCTCACTGCGAAGACGAGCGCCATGGTGTGCTGGCTGTTCGTGGGCTCCGGCATTTTCTCGGCGGCGTTCGCACTGCTCGGCGGGCAGGAGCTGATCGAAAAGTGGGTGCTCTCCCTCGAGATGACGCCGCTGCAGTTCATGATCCTGGCGCAGTTCATCATCTTCCTCCTCGGCTGGCCGCTCGAATGGACCGAGATCATCATCATCTTCATGCCGATCTTCATCCCGCTGCTGCCGCACTTCCACATCGATCCCCTGTTCTTCGGGCTGCTCGTGGCTTTGAACCTGCAGACGGCGTTCCTGAGCCCGCCGGTCGCGATGGCCGCGTTCTACCTGAAAGGCGTCTCCCCGCCCCACGTCACCCTGAATCAGATATTCGCCGGTATGATGCCGTTCATGGGGATACAGGTGGTCGCGCTGATCCTGCTCTACACGTTCCCCGGCATCGGCTTGTGGCTGCCGAGTGTCCTGTACAAGTAGGCTAAAGCCGGACGCTTCGCGCCGGTTTAGCTCCGCGCGTTCGAACGGACGGGCATGGGCCGATACGGAAAGGGCACGCTTCCGATCGCCGTTCAACGCGCGGGGTACTCGGTGAGGATGCTTTCCTGAACGCAAGTAGCGAGCCCGCACGATCGTCCGTCATTCCCGGATGAAGCAGCATCTCCGGACGCTGCGCGGTCGGTGCGCACCTCGATCTGGTTGAGGCGCTGTTTATCCGGGAAACGCGCTGCCGTAACATCTGGGCTCAACCACACCAAGGGACCGCATGAAACCCAAAGTTCTGGTGACCCGCGAAGTGTTCGACGAGACGCTGGCGTTCCTCGGACAGCATTGCGACGTCGAATCCAATCAGCCGGATGTCGCATACGCGCCCGATGAGCTGGCGCGCAGGCTCGCGGACAAGGACGGCTTGATGTGCGCGCTCACCGACCGCGTCGACGCCCCACTGCTCGAGCGCGGCCCCCGCTTGAAGGTGGTTGCCAATATCGCCGTCGGCTACAACAACATCGACGTGCCTGCCTGCACCGCGCGGGGCATCATGGTGACGAATACGCCCGGCGTGCTCGACGATTCGACCGCCGATCTCGCCTGGGCGCTCATGCTCGCCGCTGCGCGGCGTTTGACCGAGGTCGAGGGCTACGTGCGCGGTGACGGGTGGAAGGGCTGGTGCCTGAAGCAATGGCTGGGCGTGGACGTGCATCACGCGACGCTGGGCATCATCGGCATGGGCCGCATCGGGCAGGTGATCGCGAAGCGCGCTACCGGTTTCGAGATGAAGGTGCTTTATCACAACCGCAAGCGTATCGCGCCCGATATCGAGCGCCGGCTCAACGCCGCGTACGCCACCAAGGAGGAACTGGTCAGGCAATCCGACTTCGTGGTGCTGCAGGTGCCGTATTCTCCGGAAACGCACCACCTCATCGGCGCAGCCGAGCTCAAGCTCATGAAGCCCACCGCGATCCTCGTCAATTCGACGCGCGGCGGCGTGGTGGACGACGCCGCGCTCGTGGCGGCGTTGAAATCGGGAGTAATCCGCGCCGCGGGTCTCGACGTGTTCGAAAACGAGCCGAAGCTCCATCCCGGATTCCTGGATCTCGACAACGTCGTGCTCGCGCCCCACATCGGCAGCTCCACCGAAGCCACGCGCCGCGCAATGGCGATGACTGCGGCGCGGAATGCGGTGGCGGCGTTGACCGGCGGTACGCCGCCGAACCTTCTCAACCCCCGCTGAATCCGGACGCTACGCGCCGGTTCAGCTCCGCGCGTTCGAACGGACGAGCATGGACCGATACGGAGAAGGTGCGCCTCCGAGCGCCGTTCAACGCGCAGGGCTCTGGAGGACGCTTCCAGAACGCAAATTGCGAGCCCGCACGATCGCACTTCATTCCCGGATGAACGAACCTCTCCGGATGC
>DATFWO010000346.1:0-5901 GCA_035259205.1 Burkholderiales bacterium
GACGCACCGGCACCAGCACGGTGCGCCCCTGGGCGCCGCTCAGCACGTCGGATTGGGTGATGTACTGCCGAATGTGCTTCTTGACGGCTTCACGAATCTTTTCGTTGTGGCGCAACCAGTCCCGCGCACCCCGGGAGAAGAGCTCGTACCACGGAAGCTCGGCGGAGATCCGGGACGGCGGCGGGCCCGGGGGCGTCTGGGTATCGTCGAACATGGCCGGGCATCCGCATGAGAGGAACGGCTACTCCTGCGCCAGCAGCGTGGTCACGTAGTTGAGGGCCTCGCGCGCGCTGTGAGCGTCGTAGCCGTACTCGTCGACCAGTCGCTTCTCCACCACCGAAATTTTCTTCCTGGCTTCCTTGTCGGGACGCGTGCTGGAGCTGACCAGCCGCAGCACGTCACGGCGCTGCTCGAACAGATAGTGCTCGACCGCTTCCTGGAGGCGCGCATGGCCGCTCAACGCGAATTTCTCGCCGCGCTTGAAAGCGCCCATCGCCTTGCGAACGACTTCCTGCCGGAACGACTCCTTGCCCGAATCGGAAATGCCGATCTTCTCCTCGACCGAGCGCAGAAAACGCTCGTCGGGCTTGCGCTCCTCGCTGGTAATCGGGTCCTTCACGAGGCGATTGTCGAGCGTGGCTTCCACCTCGTCGAGGTACTTGTCGAGCAGGTCCTGCGCTTCCTGCTCGAACGACACGAACAGGGCCTTGTGCACGTCTTCCTTGACCCAGCGGTTGTAGAAGTCCTTGCGCGCGACCACGAGGAAATCGATCCACTTGCGCTTCTTCTTGGGGTCGATGCGTGCGTCCGACTCGATCGCGTCCTTGAGCGCCAGCAGCACGTCCATCGTCGTGAGGCTTTTGAGATCGCTCTGGATAATGGCGTTCGACAGGGCGTTGATGGTGAATCGCGGGCTCACCCCGTCGAGGCCTTCGTCGGGCAGCCGCGCATTGATGCGCTCGGCGTCGCTGCGGGTCATGCCCTCGACGTCCTCGCCGGCGAGCACGCGCACCTTCTTCGCGAAATCCGCCTCCTTCTCCTCGCCTTCGTGCAGCCGCGTCAATGCCGCGAACACCGCCGCCGTCTTCAGGACGTGCGGATCCAGGTGCGCCTCCTTCAACGCGATCGCGGACGAGGTGAGCTTGTTGTAGATGCGCGCCTCTTCCTTGTAGTTCAGCGTGTACGGCACCTGGATGATGACCATGCGATCCAGCAGCGCCTCGTTCTCGCTCTCCTGAAGGAATTTCCGGAACTCCGCGAGATTGGTGTGCGCGATGATGGTCTCGTCCAGATAGATCAACGGGAAGCGCGACACCTTGACGTTCTTTTCCTGCGTCAGCGTGAGCAGCAGGTAGAGGAACTCGCGCTTGACCTTGAGTATTTCGATCATTTCGAGCAGGCCGCGACTCGAGGCGTACATCGCGCCCGACCACGACCAGGCGCGCGGATCGCCTTCATCGCCGTACTCCGCGACCTTGGACAGGTCCACCGAGCCCACCAGGTCGGCGATATCGGCGGTGGCAGGGTCGTGGGGAGCGTAGGTGCCGATTCCCAGGCGCGCCGCTTCCGAGACGAATATGCGCTCAACCGGGACCTGCATGAAATCGCCGGACGACCCGTTGCCAGCTTTTTCCAGCCGCGTGCGGCACAGCGGACACAGATCGCCGACGATCTCGACGCCGTAGGATTCCCGGAACTGGCCCCGCATCGTATGCGGCACCAGGTGCAGCGGTGACTCGTGCACCGGGCAACCGCTGATTGCATACATGGCGCCTTCGTCGGTGCGGCTGTATTCCTCGAGCGCGCGCTTCAGCAGGATCACGATGCTGGATTTCCCGCCCGAGGGTGGCCCCAGCAACAGCAGCAGGCGGCGGCCGACTTCCGAGCCGGCGGCTGCACCCTTGAAGTAATCGGCCATTCGTTCCAGAGCGGAATCGATCCCGAACAACTCGTCGGCAAAAAGCCTGTAGCGCGGACCTTCTCCGGGGCTGGTTTCGCAACCCTGCCAGCGCAGCATGTCCCAGACGTACTGGTGGCTGTTGCGGGCGACACCGCGCGGATCGTGCGGGACTATCTTCTCCAGAAAGTCGGCGAACGTTCCTGTCCAGTGCACCGCGTCATGTTGTTGCGAAAAGGCAACGAGGTTTTGAAAAAAGGCGTTCTGCCGTTCGGTTTGGCTGGAAATCATTGCAACCCTCTCTTCTGCAACGGGCAATTCGCCACTGGGGGTACCGACACGACAAAGGGTGCATGGTTCCGCGCGGCAGTTTTCTGTAAGGAAGGAACTTTTGAGATGCTGTTACAAGTAGCTGATGCCTCTGGCATAGCCGCTCCGATCGCCGAAAAAAATGCATCGGCTGGCGCAAACATCGCCGGTGTGGCGCATTGCACGACGCGCGCAGCTGCCGCGTTTGCTGCAACCTCGCCTGAATGCTTGACCTGTCAGCGAATATCGTGCGCGCAGTCGGCCGGCCTGCGCATCAAACGTGATGGATCACAAGATGAAGCTGGTGAGGGCGTGACGGCCTGTAGTCGAATATTGGCGATAAGCTCGTCCGCGTAGCCAGCCTGCACCGAACAGGGCGGGGTTTGGGCGCCAACGACCGGTGG
Source organism: Burkholderiales bacterium (assembly GCA_035259205.1). GTDB lineage: Bacteria > Pseudomonadota > Gammaproteobacteria > Burkholderiales > SG8-41 > SG8-41. The sequence continues at coordinate 2,611 of DATFWO010000346.1, forward strand.
CTCGACCGTCAGATCCATGATGTCTGGGGAATAACTCGCGCCGCGGGGGTGTTATCGGATGGGTGCTCACCCAAAACGGAGGAGTCCATGGTTCCGATCAAGCTGGCGGGGTCAGTGCTGTGCGCGACACTGGTGGTGGCGGGATGCGCGACTGATAGCGGTCCGGTCAGATATGCGAGTGGCGTCATGGTCGACAACGCGAATATGACTCTCTACACCTTCGACAAGGATCCCGCCGGAGGGGGCAAGAGTGTGTGCAATGACAAGTGCGCCGTGAACTGGCCCCCGTTCAAGGCGGCGGCGGACAGCAAAGCGGGCGGAGATTTTACGATCATCACGCGCGACGATGGCTCCCGACAGTGGGCATACAGGGGCAAGCCGCTCTATCTGTGGATCAAGGACACTAAGCCGGGGGACAAGACCGGCGACGGAGTCAACAACGTCTGGCACGTGGTGAAGCAGCCGCAGACGGGTGGCGGCGGCTCGATGTACTAGCCCGACTGCTTGCTCCAGGAGTCGCGCAGCGTGACGGTGCGGTTGAACTTCGGAGCGCCGGGCACGGAGTCCGCGAGGTCCGCAACGAAATAGCCGTGCCGTTCGAACTGGAACCGCTCTTCGGGCTTCGCCTCCGCTAGGGCCGGTTCGAGTTGCGCGATGATGATCTTCTTCGCGTGCTGATTAAGGTCCTGCCGGAAATCCCTGTCGTCCGCGCCCGGATGCGGCACGCCGAACAGGCGATCGTAAAGCCGTACTTCGGACGCGCAGGCGTGCTTCGCGCTCACCCAGTGGATGTTGCCTTTCACCTTGACCCTCTCCGCTCCGGGCGTGCCTGACCGGGTGTCGGGATCGTACTTGCAGCGCACGGTCGTGACGTATCCCGCCTTGTCCTTCTCGCAGCCGGTGCACTCCACCACGTAGCCATAGCGCAGGCGCACCTTGTTGCCGGGGTAGAGCCGAAAGTAGCCCTTGGGCGGCGTCTCCGCGAAATCTTCGCGCTCGATCCACAGCTCCCGCGCGAGCGGTACCTTGCGCTTGCCCCAGTCGGGTTTTTGCGGATGGTTGGGCACTTCGCACAGCTCTTCCCGGTCTTCCGGGTAGTTGTCTATCACCAGCCTCACCGGGTCGAGCACTGCCATGCGCCGCGGTGCGACCTCGTTCAAGTGCTCGCGCATGCAGTCCTCGAGTATCGAATAGTCGATCCAGGAGTCGGCCTTCGAAACGCCTATCCGCTCGGCGAAGATGCGGAAGCCTTCCGGCGTATAGCCACGCCGGCGCGCGCCGACGAGAGTGGGCATGCGCGGGTCGTCCCACCCTGCCACATGGCCTTCTTCCACCAGTTGGACGAGCCGCCGCTTGGAGAGCACGACGTAGGTCAGATTCAGCCGCGCGAACTCGATCTGCTGCGGCAGCGGGCGGGCGAACCAGTTGCCCTCGGCGAGCCGTGCGAGCAGCCAGTCGTAGAACGGGCGCTGGTCCTCGAATTCCAGAGTGCACAGCGAATGGGTGACGCGCTCGAGCGCGTCCTCGATCGGGTGCGCATAGGTGTACATCGGGTAAATGCACCACTTGTCGCCGGTTCGATGGTGCGTAGCCCTGCGTATGCGGTAGATCACCGGGTCGCGCAGGTTGATATTGGGCGAGGCCATGTCGATCTTCGCGCGCAGCACGTGCTCGCCATCCCTGAACTTGCCGTCGCGCATTTGGCGAAAGAGCTCCAGGCTCTCGTGGGGCTGGCGGCCGCGGTACGGGCTGTCTGTGCCCGGCTCGGTGAGCGTTCCGCGCAGGATACGCATCTGCTCGGCCGACAGGCTGTCGACGTAGGCGTGTCCGTGCTCGATCAGGTACTCCGCGGCATAGTACATGGCCTCGAAGTAGTCGCTGGCGTAGTAAAGATGAGACGTTCCGGCATTTTCCCAGCTGAAGCCGAGCCACTTGACCGCGGCGATGATGGAGTCTACGTACTCCTGCTCTTCCCGTTCCGGGTTGGTGTCGTCGAAGCGCAGGTGGCAGGCCCCGCCATAGTCGCGCGCGAGACCGAAATTGAGGCAGATGGACTTCGCGTGCCCGATGTGCAGATAACCGTTGGGTTCGGGCGGAAATCGCGTGCGAATCTTCGCCGGATCCGATGCGCCGCTTTCATGCGTCTTCGCCGGACCCGGCTTCCCGCCCCATGCGCGGCCCGTATACTTCCCCGCCGCGAGGTCGGCTTCGATGGCTGTGCGGATGAAGTTGGACGCCGTTGCCGTCGCATTGCCCGCGCCGGATGGCGCGCGGTGCGCTGATTTCACGTTCTTGTGGGCCGCATCGGACATAGTGAACACCGCAGGACGTCATTTTAGCCGACGCCGCTGCGGCCATTGCGAGCCCTTCGACCGTTGCGTTGAGGCCTTTCGCGTCACGTGCTGCCGCGCGAATGCGTCACTCCATCTTGAAACCGGTCTCCCGGATCAGCTTCGCCCATCGTTCCCTCTGCTCAACGAGCCACTTGCCGAATTCCGGCGGGCTCATGGGCAGCGGGACCGTGCCCTGGGTGGTGAGCTTCTCCTTGATGTCGGGTAGAACGACGATGCGGTTCACTTCCGCATTGAGCTTCGCCACGACATCGGCCGGCATCCGCGCCGGGGCGAGGATTCCCTGCCAGGAACCGGTGACGAAGCCTTCCAGGCCCGGCGTCTCGCCGACGGTCGGTACGTCCGGATAGTACGGATCGCGCTTCTCGCTCGAGACGGCGAGTGCCCGCACTTTGCCGCTTTTCACGTGCGCCACCGTCTGCAGCATGCCGAGAAACAGCACGTCGCATTCGCCGGTCAGGACCGTGAGCATCGCCGCGGTGCCCCCTTTGCCCGGGATGTAGGTCCACTTGATGCCGGCGCGCTGCTCGAAGAGCAGTCCGGCGAGATGCGGCGCTCCCCCGAGGCCGGTGGCAAAGTTCAGCTTTCCGGGCTGCTTCTTGGCGAGGGCGATCAGCTCCTTCACCGTGCGCGCCGGGACGTTTGGATGGACCGACAGCATGTGCGCGGAATAGGCCACCATGGCGACCGGCGTCAGGTCGCGGTGAATGTCGAAGGGCAGCTTGAACAGGCTGGGACTGATGGTCAGGGCACCGACGTCCATCAGTATCAGCGTATAGCCGTCCGCGGCCGAACGCACCGTGGCTTCCACACCGATATTGCCATTGGCGCCCGGCCGGTTGTCGGGGATGATCTGCTGGCCCCAGCTCTCGGTCAGCTTGGCGCCGACCATGCGCGTGAGTATGTCGGAGGTGCCGCCCGGCGGGAACGGAACGATGAC
>DATFWO010000347.1:0-4938 GCA_035259205.1 Burkholderiales bacterium
GACCCAATAGCGCGCGAATTTCCCGAGTGCGATGAACGCGAGGCTCGACCAGGGATCGAGCCTCAGCCATCCTGCACCGACGCACAGCGGATCGCCGATCACGGGCACCCATGAAAGAAGCAGTACCGGGCTGCCGTGACGACGCAGGGTCGCCAAGCCTCTCAACGGCTTGCCCTGAGGAATCAGGCGGCCGATCAGGTAGGAGGACATGCCTCCCAGCGTATTGCCCGCGGTTGCGACCGCGAGCGCCGGCCAGTATTGCGCGAAGTTCGACTTCAGGGCCGCGAACAGGACTACCTCGGAGCCGCCGGGCAGCAGCGTCGCCGCCAGGAAGCTCGAAACAAACAGCGTCCAGAGAGTTGCAACATCGCTCATGCATCGACCGTTGCGCGCCCGGCTGGAGGCAGTTGCGGGTGACGCGGGAGCACGCATTGTATACTGCGCCGGCTGCAGCTACGCTGAACACGCGGTGAGCTCCGAGCCACGCGCGTTCGTCGCGAGCCCGAAGCTCGCAGCCCACGCACCGCCCACGGCGCTTGAGGAGGAGATGGCAATGCAGAAACGCAAGCTTGGGAAAGATGGTCCCGCAGTCTCGGCGGTCGGGCTGGGTTGCATGGGCATGTCGATCAGTTACGGCGAACCGAACGACCAGGAGTCGACCGCCACCATACATCGCGCGATCGACCTCGGGGTGGACCTCATAGTGACGTCGGATGCCTACGGCAACGGCGTGAACGAGGAGCTGGTAGGAAAGGCGGTGAAGGGCAAGCGCAGCCAAGTGCTGATCGGCACGAAATTCGGCAACCTTGCGCTGGCGGGCGGGGCCGCGGCGCCGGCGCTCTCGGGCGGCCATCCCGACTACGTGCCGCAGGCGTGCGACAAGAGCCTGAAGCGCCTCGGCGTGGACGTGATCGACGTCTACGGCATGCACCGCATGGACAAGAGCGTGCCGATCGAGGACACGGTCGGCGCCATGCAGCGATTGATCGAGCGGGGCAAGGTGCGCTACCTGCAGCTCTCGGAAGCCGGCGCGCAGACCATACGGCGCGCGCACAAGGTGCACCCGATCACCTGCATCGAGACCGAGTATTCGCTGTGGAGCCGCGACGTGGAGCAGGAGATCCTGCCCGCTTGCCGCGAGCTCGGCATCGGCTACATGGCGTACGCGCCGCTCGGCCGCGGCTTTCTTACCGCGTCGATCAAGACGCTCGATGCGCTGCTGCCCAAGGATCGGCGGCGCGAGCACCCGCGCTTCGGGGCGGACAATCTGAGGAAAAACGTCGAGCTGCTCGCTCCCCTCGAGAGCATCGCGGCAGCGAAGCGCTGCACGCCGGCGCAGATCGCGCTTGCCTGGCTGCTCGCGCAGGGCAAGGACATCGTGCCGATTCCGGGCACGAAGCGCCGCACGTACATCGAAGAGAACAGCGCCGCGGCCGACATCGAATTGAGCCGCGAGGAAATCGCCCGGCTCTCCGGCGCGTTCCCGCTCAACGTGACGGCCGGCACGCGCTACCCCGAGAAGCAGCTCACGGGACTCGGGATATAACGAACCGGCGACTCAGGACCCCGGATGCAGGCCGGTCGGCTCCGGTTGCCGGTTCGATCCGGGCCGGCTCACGGTTTTGCGACGTACTGCGCTGCCCTCAAGTCAGAGGCAAGCCGTTGCAACGCCGCGCTCCAGTCGCCGTTGAGATTCTGCCGGTAGACCCGGAATCCCGGAAACCAGGGCGACTCCTCGCCTTTGGCCATCCAGCGCCATTCGGCCGGGCACGGAACGAGCACGCGCGCGGTCCTGCCGACGCCGGCGCGCAGATGCATGTTGGTGTTGCTCACCCCGACGTAATCGTCGATCAGCGCGAGCAGCGCGAGCATCGCTTCGAGGTCTTCGTTCAGCGCCGTAAGGTCGTGCAGCGGCTTGCCGAGACTGGCGGCAACCTGCTCCATCTCCCCGGGTTCCGGGTTGCGTTGCAGGGCGAGAAAGGTCGCATCGACCGCCGCGGCGGCATGCGCCAGGCCCTGCAGGGGTATCTGCTTGAATAGCACCCAGGATATGGCGGGCTGGTCCTCCGGTGCCGTGCCGGCACGCCAGGTAAGTCCCAGATACGGCGGCGGTCCGAGCTGCGCCAGCCGGTCCTTCATGGCGGCGATGCGCTCGGGCAGGGGCGCGAGCGGCAAAGCCGGAGGCAGGACGGGTACGATCTGAGTGTGCGCCCGCGGAAATCGTGTTGCGTAGGTCCGCGTTGCACCAGCGTTCCGCCGTCGTGAGTAAGTGCGCACCTTGAACGGTGAAACGTTCGCGGCGAGGACCGCCCACGGCAAGTCGCCGGCAAGCACCGTATGGTCGGCTTGGGGCATGGCCTCGGTGTCGGGGATTACGTGGTCTAGCGCCGCGACGCGCTCGAGCAGGCTCGCGATTTTCGGCGTCGAGCGATAGGTGAGTCGTGCTCCGCGCCGCTTGAGCGCATCGGCGTAGCGCAGAAAGAACAACTGATCGCCCAGTCCCTGTTCGCGCTGCACGCACACGTGCTTGCCTGCGAGCTCGTCGGGCAAGGTAGTCGACAGCTTGACGTCGGGATAGAGCTTGATGAACCGCTCGCGGCCGGGGCGGTAGACATATTCGCGCCAACCGTCATCGAATTCACCGAGGCCTCGCTTCGCGGTCGCCAGGCAGAGATGCGCCTGCCAGTTATCGGGCTCCAGCAGCAGCGCGCGCTCGAGCACGGGCAGGCCCCGCGCCGCCAGACCAATTTCGGTATACGCGATGCCCAGAGCAACGAGCGAGCGCATATCCTCCGGCGCCATCGCTACCGCCTCCTGGTGGTACGCGAGGGCGTCGTGCAGGCGTCCCTGATGGCCGAGCGCCGCGCCCATGGTCGAGAGCGCCATAGGAAAATGCGGCTGCAGCGCCAGAGCCGTGCGGCACTCTGCTTCCGCTTCGGCAAATTTCCCGCAGTCTATGAGCACGGAAGCGAAATTGCAGTGAAGCAGAACGTCGTCGGGCCGCGTCTCGATGCCGCGCCGGATTTCCCGCTCGGCTTCATCGAGGCGGCCGAGCTTGAGCAGCACGGCAGCAAGATTGTTGTACGCCTCGGCGAGATTGGCGTCGAGCTGAATGGCGCGGCGAAACAGCGGCGCGGCCTCTTCCATGCGTCCCTGATCGCGCACGCTGTTGCCGAGGTTGAGCCATGCCAGAGCGAACCCGGGGCGGCGCCGGATCAATTTGCGCAGCTGCGCTTCGGCCGCCGCGAGCTCCCCGCGCATCGCCATGCAGTTCGCGATCCCCATCTCGAGTTGCGGCTCGTCGGGACGAAGCTTGCTCGCCTGCTTGAAAGTCGCCTGCGCTTCCTCGAAGCGGCGCAACTCGAAAAACGCCATCGCGAGATTGCCGCGGAACGCCCAGTTCCGTGGCTGCAGATCTACGGCCTGTCTGATGAGCGTCACCGCTTGCTCGGGAGCGCCGCTCTGGAGCGCGGCGAGTCCGAGCAGGTGGAGCGCGTCCGGCTGGCGCGGATTTATCGCAAGAGCTTGTTCGTAAAGGGATTTTGCCTCGAGCAGGCGCCCCGCATTGTGCTGCTGCAAGCCCTGCTCGATCAGATCTTGGATCACCAGAGACCCCGGACTTTTTCAGCCGTCATTCTAACCGGTTCGCCGTGGCGCCCGAAAAAATCAACTGTAAGATATTGAAGCGATGAGCTATTATCAGCTCAAGGACCGGCCGGAAGGAAGGCGGGCCCCCGCCCTGTTGCGCGCATGCAACAAATGCCTTGAAATCACGGGGAAAATCTCTCGTTTTGGTTGCTGGTACGCAGCGGCGTTTGGCAATATAGGCACAACCTCCCGCAAGGGGGGAAGAATTTTGGGGTTGTCGCAAACACGTGATGTGATCGCCCCGACCAAGCAAACTCAAAGGAGATCAGCATGCAGAAGAAGATGATGGCGGTGGCGGTAGCAGGCGCGCTCGCTGCACCGGGAATGGCGTTCGCCCAGGCGAGCACCGTGCAGATCTACGGCACGATCGTCGAGAACGTGCTGTGGGTGGATCAGGGCGGCCAGCGGCTCAATACCGACATGATGCAGACCAACGACAGCGCGTTCGGTATCAGGGGCGAAGAAGCGCTGGGCGGCGGATTGTCCGCGTGGTTCCAGTGCGAGAGCACGTTTACCCTGAACGACGGCTCCGCGACCAACACGCTGTGCGGCAAGAACAGCGGCGTGGGCTTCAAGGGCGGCTGGGGCACCGCGTTCGTCGGCATGTGGGACGCGCCGATGAAGATCGTGATCGCTCCGTTGCGGCCGTTCTCGACTACCGGCCCCTTCGGCAGCGCTGGCCTGCTGTTCGGCACCTCCGCGGCCAACGTCGCGAACGGCGTTGCGGGCGGTAACACACAGGCATCGGCTGCCAGCTTCTCGCGTCGTCAGCGTAACCTCATCTCCTACTGGACCCCGAGCTGGGCCGGCTTCGAGGGCAAGGTTGCGATCTCGAACGCCAACGAGGGAACCGGCCAGATCAGCGGACAGACGGCCACCAAGCCGCGCATGTGGGGCGTGGGTTTGAGCTACACCAACGGACCGTTCTACGTTGCGGGCGGTTACGAGCACCACAGGAACTACGATCCGGGGTCGGCATCCTTTGCCCTTACTGCTGCCGGCAGCGGTACGGTTTCGACGGCTAATTCGGGTCGGTATACCGGCGGCAGTGATAACGGCTGGAACGTCGGCGCGGCTTACACCTTCGCGGGCGTGTTCAAGGTGAGCGGTGTCTATGCGCGGATGAAGTGGGACGTGAACACGGGCCCGACTGCGGCTACCCGCCTACCGAGCGACGCCAAGGTTAGCGCCTGGGCTATCTTCGGCGACTGGAACATCACCGGGCCGCACCGCGTGCGCGGCGAGTACGTGGACCAGGGGAATGTCAAGGGCTCAGCTGGCCTCAACCAA
>DATFWO010000348.1:0-13068 GCA_035259205.1 Burkholderiales bacterium
AAGCGGCCTTTGTATTTGTCGCGATAGCTCTTGGGCGCGTGGTGCGGCGCGTGGATGCCGCCGGTGGAGAAATAGAGGAACCAGGGCTTGTTCGGATCGGTCGCGTTGACGCCGTTGATCCAGGCGATGGCCTCGTCCGCCAAATCCTCCGTGAGGTGATAGCCCTGCTCCGGGGTGCGCGGCGCCGGCACGGGAGAGATGTTCCGGTAGAGGACCGGATACCACTGGTTCGTTTCGCCGTTCATGAAGCCGTAGAACGTCTCGAAGCCCCAGGTATTGCCGGTCGGCCAGCGATCGAACGGGCCGCCGGGGCTGATCTCCGTCGCGGGCGTGTTGTGCCACTTGCCGAAGGCGGCCGTGGCGTAGCCGTTCATGCGCAGGATCTGGGGCAATCCGGCCGCGCTGCTCGGCACCAGCCCCGTGTATCCGGGATAGCCGGTGCCCATCTCGATGATCACGCCCGTGCCGACGGAGTGGTGGTTGCGACCGGTGAGCAGCGCGGCGCGCGTCGGCGAGCAGAGCGCGGTCGTGTGAAAGCGGTTGTAGCGCAGGCCATTGGCCGCGAGGCGGTCGATAGCCGGCGTCGGCACCGCGCCGCCATACGTCGACGCATGACCGAAGCCGGTGTCGTCGGTGAGGATGAGCAGCACGTTCGGCGCGCCCTTGGGCGCCGCCAGCGGGCGCGGATAGTCGGGCTTCGACTCCTTCCAGGTCGGGCCGATCTTGCCCTTGAAAGGAGCGTCGGGCTTGGGCAGGACGGGCGCCGGTGCCTGGGCAAATGCCGGAGCCGCGATGAGCGCGAGGAGTGCAATCGCGGTTCTGTTCATGGCTTCCCTTTCGCGGGTAGATACGGATCGGCAGTGCCGGGCGCGATCGGCGGATGCTTCTTCAGGCTGGCCTCGAATTCCCCGACGATCTTCATCATCGGCTCGACGACCCATGCATTGGGTGTCAGCGTGGCGCCGTATTCTTCCGTGGGATCCTTGACGAGGTCGAAGATCTTCGGCACGCCGAGCTTGATGGGCGGGCTCCACCAGTCGCGCTGGGCTTCGTAGAACGCGAGCTTGTAGTTGCGCCACTTCACCGCCTCCAGCCGGTCGGCGACGAACACGGGGAAGCCTTCGCGCGCCGAGCGCTCCGACTTGCCGAGGAAGAAGTCGGTCTGGTCGACGCCGTCGATCGCGCGGTCCTGCGGCACTCTCGCGCCGGCGATCCTGGCGAAGGTCGCGAACGTGTCGACCTCGTGCACGATCTCGTTGCTGACGCGCCCGGCCGGCACGCGCCCGGGCCAGCGGATGATGAACGGCGTGCGCAGCGACCCTTCCATGTGGGTGAAGTAGTAGCCGCGCCACGGGCCGGACCATCCGTTGGAAGGCGCCGTCGGGTCCGGGCCGTTGTCGCTCGCGAAGACGAAGACGGTGTTGTCGCGGATGCCGAGCGAATCGACCGCGTCGAGGATCTCGCCGACGTTGGCGTCCATCTCCGCGAGGCTGTCGGCGAAATCTCCGAATCCGGTCTTGCCGGAGAACTTCGGATTCGGCAACGTCGGAAAGTGCACCAGCGTGAAAGGCACGTACGCGTAGAAAGGCTTCTTCGCCTGCGTGTTGCGCTTCATGAAGTCGATCGTTCGGCGGGTGAGCTCGGCGTCGATCAGGCTGCGCTGCTCGAGGTCGTAGACGACGACCTCGCGGCTCTTCTCGCCTTTGCGGCCTTCCATGACGTGCATGAAGGCCCTGCCCGCGGCTTTGGCGCCGGATTGCGACGGAAACATGGCCTCGTCGGTGGTGCGCGGGATGCCGTACCACTCGTCGAACCCCTGGTGGTTCGGCAGCCGCTCCTGCGCGCTGCCGAGATGCCATTTGCCGAAGTGCGCGGTGGCGTAGCCCACGCCCGAGAGCACCTCGGCGAGCGTCACCTCCCACTGCGTGAGCCCGTCCGGCGTGCCGGGCAGCGGCACCGAATGCGTGCCGGAGCGGATGGCGAAGCGCCCGGTCAGGATCGCCGAGCGGCTCGGCGTACACTGCGACTCGACGTTGAAATTGGTGAGCCGCGTCCCCTCGGACGCGAGCTTGTCGATGCGCGGCGTCGGCGCGCCGCGCAGCACGCCGCCGCCGTAGATGCCGAGCTCGCCATAGCCCAGGTTGTCCACCAGGATGAAGACGATGTTGGGCTTCGGCGAAGGCCCGGGCTTCGATCCGCCTGTTTGCGCGAACGCGGCGGCGGTGACGAGTGCGAGCAGCCCCGACAGCAGGCGACACATCGCTGCCCCTCATGAGATCACTTGCCGTGGCTCTCCTTCATCTTCTCCATGATCTCGTCCAGGTTGAAGCTCGCCGCCTTCTGCCGCTGCGGGTACTCCTTGAACGTTGCCAGGAACTTGGCCACGTAATCCTGGGCAGGTACGAACAGGAAGGGGTGATCCATGATCCAGTCGTAGTACGTGTTCGAAGTGACGTCGGCACGCTCGTACGGATCGGTCCGCAGATTGAAGAGCTTTGGAAACCGCAAGGTTACGAACGGCTCTGCCCAGACCCGCAGTGTCCCGGGAGCGCGCTGCTCCATGAAAACCGCCTTCCAGTTGTCATAGCGCAGCCCGGTCACCTGCTGGTCGTCGTTGATGTAGAGGAAGGATTCGCGCGGGCTCTTCTCCACCTGCCCGGTGAGATAAGGCACGAGGTTGTAGCCGTCGAGGTGGACCTTGTAGGTCATCGCGCCCACCTTGTAGCCCTTGAGCAGCTTTTGCGTCACGTCCGGGTCGCCGGCGATCGCGGCCAGCGTCGGCAGCCAGTCGTGGTGGGCGACCATCTCGTTCGAGATCTGGCCGGGCTTGATTTTCCCCGGCCAGCGGATCATCGCCGGAACGCGGTATGCGCCCTCCCAGTTGCTGTTTTTCTCGTTGCGGAACGGCGTCATCCCGCCGTCGGGCCAGGTGTTCATGTGCGGGCCGTTGTCGGTGCTGTAAAAGAACACGGTGTCGTTGGCGATGCCGAGGTCGTCGAGCGCCTTGAGGACCGTGCCGACGTTCTTGTCGTGGTCGATCATGGCATCGTGGTAAAAGCTCTGCCACTTGCCCGACTGGCCGAGGCTCTCGGGCTTGACGTGCGTACGCAGGTGCATGTGCGTGGTGTTGATCCACACGAAGAACGGCTTGCCGGCTTTCTGCTGACGCTGGATGAAATCCACCGCGCGGGCGACGATGTCGTCGTCGATCGTCTCCATCCGCTTCTTCGTCAACGGGCCGGTGTCCTTGCATACCTGCCTGCCGACCTTGCCGAAGCGGGGCTCGTCGGTAGCATCGTCTTTGTCGGAAGCCTTGCAATCGAGCACTCCGCGCGGGCCGTACTTGGCGCGATATCCCGGATCCTTCGGGTAGTCGTAGAGCTCCGGCTCTTCCTCGGCGTTGAGGTGGTAGAGGTTGCCGTAGAACTCGTCGAAGCCGTGCGCGGTCGGCAGGAACTCGTTGCGGTCGCCGAGGTGGTTCTTGCCGAACTGTCCGGTGGCGTAACCGAGCGGCTTGAGCATCTCGGCGATGGTCGGATCCTCCTTGCGCAGGCCGAGCGTGGCGCCGGGCAGACCGACCTTGGTCATGCCGGTGCGCAGACCCGACTGTCCGGTGATGAACGACGCCCGGCCGGCGGTGCAGCTCTGCTCCGCGTAGTAGTCCGTGAACATCATGCCTTCTCTTGCGACGCGGTCGATGTTGGGCGTCTTGTAGCCCATCAGGCCGTGCGAGTAGGCGCTGATATTGGACTGGCCTATGTCGTCGCCCCAGAACACGACGATGTTGGGCTTCCTGTCCTGCGCCTGGGCCACGAACGGGATGACCAGCGCGGCCGCGACCAGTACGCCCCGCCAGATGCTTCGCATGCTCCTCATAGGACCTCCTGTTGGTTGAAGGCTTACTCGAACGCGAAAATCTTCTTCCAGTCGTCCTTCATGCTCACGACGGTCCAGCCCTTGCCCGTCGCCTCGTCCAGAGCCTTATCCAGCCGGCCGATGCTCGACTGCCGGTCGTAGGCGAACTCGCGCTCGGCATCATCGTGGCGCACGATCAGCATCAGGCGCCGGCCTCCGCCCGCGGCGGTGTACTGGAGCATCTCCAGATCGCCGTCCGAATTGCCGAACGCGGCGACCGGGCGCCTGCCGATGTGCGAGTTGATGCCGACCGGCTTGCCGGCCTTGTCGTCGATGAAGCTGATTTCCGGCAGACGCACCAGCACCGGCTTGCCGTCCCGCATCTCCATCTTCGTCTTGATGCTGGAGCCGATCACCTGCTCCGGCGGAATGCCATACACCTTCTCCACCCATGGCCGCATGAACTCGATGCCGCCGCCGGACACGATGAAGGTCTTGAAGCTGTTCGCGCGCAGATAGGCGAGCAATTCGATCATGGGCTTGTAGACAACCTCGTTGTAGGGCTGCTTGAAGCGGGGGTGCCGCGCGCTGGCCATCCAGTCTTTCACAATCTGCTCGAATTCCGTGGTGGTCATGCCGGCGTGCGTGGCCATCACGATTTCGCCGATGGCACGCTCCCCTCCCGCCAGCGCGCCTTTCACGTCACCTTTAAGCAGTGAAGCGAACGGCTCCTTGTCCTTCCACTCCGGGCGCTGCGGCGCGAGCGCTTTCACCCGGTCGAGCGCGAACAACAGCTGGAAGTACAACGGCTGCTCAGCCCAGAGCGTGCCGTCGTTGTCGAAGGTGGCAATACGCTCGGCGGGCGCGACGTAGTCCTTGCCGCCCTTTGTCGTCACCGCCTTGACGAATTCGACGATGCTCTTCTTCGCCGCTCCGTCATTCCATGACGGCAGCGGATCGCTTGGTTGCGCCTGCACGCAAAGCGACAGCGCCGCGACCAGCCAGAATAGAAGCCGTCTCACGATCCCGCTCCTGCGCTGGCGGCAGCCGCGCGCTTCCGCGCTGCAGTCCATTGCTCGGGCGTCGTCACCAGGCGGAAGCCGATGTGCGACATCGGGTTGTAGGGGTCGGTGCCGCGCCGCGCGCTGGGCCGATACGACAGGCAGTAATCCACGTTGCAGAGGAAGGAGCCGCCGCGCGTGACACGCTTCGGTGCATCGATCGGCACGCCGCGGTCGTAGGGGTCGTAGCTCGCGCTCGGTCCGCGCGGATCAGCCACCACGGCGGCGAGCTTCGCCTGCTCGGCGAAATAGTTGGAGTCGTACCAGTCGGCTACCCATTGCCAGGCGTTGCCCGTCATGTCGACGAGGCCGTAACCGTTCGGTGGGAACGAAGCGACCGGCGAGGTGCCCGTAGCGCCGCCGGCCTTTGCGCTCACGACCGGGAAGCGCCGCTCTCTGGCGTCCCAGTAATTCAGCATCTTCGCGCCGCCCGGCTCGAGCTCATCGCCCCAGGCATAGGTCGCCTGCTCGAGCCCGCCGCGGGCGGCGAATTCCCACTCGGCTTCGGTCGGCAGGCGCTTGCCGCTCCATTTCGCGTACGCGAGCGCGTCTTCGTACGAGACCTGCACCACCGGGTGATCGTCCCTGCCCTCGATGCTGCTGCCCGGGCCCTGCGGATGCTTCCAGTCCGCGCCCGGCACGTAGCGCCACCACTGGGAATAATCGTTCAGGGGAACGGGGCGGTCCGTGCCAACGAATACCATCGCGCCGGGGACGAGCGCCGAATCGGGCGGCCTGGGCGTGCCCGGCGGGACCTGCACCTTGAGCGTCTCCCAATCGGGCTTGCGCTCCGCGGTCGTGACGTAGCCGGTCGCCTGGACGAACTTTCGGAACTCGGCATTGGTGACGTGGTGCCGGTCCATCCAGAAGCCGGCGACTTTTACGCGGTGCGCGGGGCGCTCGTTCGGCTGGGCGAGCTTGTGATCGCTCCCCATGAGGAATTCGCCCCCCGGGACCCACACCATGCCCTTCGGTCCCGCCACGCCGTCGCCTTCCACCACCTTCGGTGGCACTCCCGCCAAGGCGGGGGTCTTCGAGAAGTGACCGGCGGCAAAATAGCCGGCCGTCGCGAAACCGGCGACCATCACTGTAGCCGTCGCGATCATCCGCCATGAGCGCCGGGTCGGCCTCGCCGGTGGAGACGCGGCGGTCGGCTGCGCCCGGGGCGTTGCCGGCGCCGGCTCGTGCTTCGATGCCCTGTGCCTTCTGCGGGCGCGTCTGCTCATCTCGCAAGTCCGTTCCGGAGGCAATAGATTCTTCAGGAACGTCCTGCGCTGCGCCATTGGACCTTGGTTCAGCGACCGAAGGGTGGGCCTTAGCCTGTCAGGGCGTGACTGGTACTACGTGACTGGCGGGACGTGACTGATGAGGCGTGACTGAAATGACGTTGGGTAGTGTGGATTCTCGAGGGATGACATGCGCTGCCCGTCACACGTCAACAGCCACGCGCGCGCTCGGAACCGACTTCCGACAACTTGCGGCAACCGCACCCTGTTGCTCAGGCTCCCGTTTTCGGCGGCAGCGATTCCCGAGGAAGGGACGTAGTTGTTGCCGCGGCTGGGACGTCGGTCGCCGGCGAAACTCCGCCCTCCTGATCGATGTCGGCGATCCACGACTCCAGCAGGCGATAGGTCACCGCCAGCACCACGGGGCCGACGAACAGGCCGATGATCCCGAGCGTGATCAGCCCGCCGATCACGCCGGCGAAGATGAGGATGAGCGGCAGGTCGGCGCCGCGCTTGATGAGGATGGGGCGCAGCACGTTGTCGAGCGCGCCGACCAGCACGGTCCACACCAGCAGCACGGTGCCCCACAGCGCATCGCCCGACCAGTAGAGCCAGACCACCGCCGGCACGAGTACCAGTATCGGGCCGAGCTGCGCGATGCACAGGATGAAGATAACGGCCGTCAGCACCGTCGCGTACGGGATGCCGCTGATCGCGAGGCCGATTCCCGCGGCGACCGACTGAACGATGGCGGTGACGACGACGCCGAGCGCGACGGCCCGTATCGCCTGCCCGGCCAGGATGACGGAGGCTTCGCCGCGATCGCCGGCCAGGCGCTGCGCGAAACGCCGCACGCCGGTCGCCGCCGCCTCGCCCGTTGCGTAGAGGATGGCGGAGATGATCACCGTCAGCAGCATGTGCACGAGCGTCAACCCGGCGGTACCCGCCTGGCCGACCACCAACTGGACCATCTTGCGCACGTACGGAGCCGCCTGGCTTCCCAGCTCCTCGGCGCTTTTTGCCGCCAGCTCCTGCCACCAGCTCGCGATCTTTGGCCCGACGAACGGGATGTCGTCCACCCATGCCGGCGGCAACGGCACCCCGGCGGCCAGCGCGGATTTCGCCCATGCCGCGATCTCGTCCGCGTTGTCGACGAGGGTGGCGACGGCGAGCACGAGCGGCACGAACAGGAGGAGGATCATGGCGAGGGTCATGACCGTTGTCGCCGCCCAGCGCCGCCCGCCGAGCCGCGCTTGGGCGGCCAGCATCAGGGGCCAGGTCGCGACCACGATCATGGTCGCCCAGACGGTCGCGCCGATGAACGGCTGCAATACCCAGAGGCACGCAGCGATCATCAGGCCGATGGAAAGGACCCGGAGCGTGATCGCCGCGAGGTCTCGCGATAGCGGCTGGTGGATCATCTTGGGAACTTAGGTTCTAGTCCGCGACGCGCTCTGATACCGCTGATTCTTGTTTAACAAGCGGCCTCCCTGCTATTGAACCTTGGTCCAACTACTCGACGACCAGCTCGAGCCCGTCCACTCCCGTCGCGCGCACCCGGTCGCCCACGCGAAAGCGGGTACCGTCGCTGCGCCGTATGAAGCGGGTGGCTCCGTCGTCGAGGCGCACCGCGATTTCGTAGGTGGTCTCGCGGAAGCGCTCACGCATCTCGGGCGTGCCCACGCCGCCGACGAATGGGCGGTCGCCGGGATCGTTCCCCAGCGGCAGATAGACCACGGCGCCGACCATGGTACCGTCGCCGGGCGACGAGCTGCCTACCACGCTCGTGTTCTGAAAAGCCTGCGGCACGGCGGGCCTGCGCTCCGCCTGGATCTCCCGTATCGAAAGTACGCGACCGCACTCGTCGCAGCGCTCGCCCGGCTTGACCACGGCAGGCGCGGCCGGCTGCCGGAAATCCGGGATGCGGATCGTCTGCGCCCACGCGGTAAGCGCGAGGCACAGTACGGTGGCCAGCACCCATCCGGATGCGCCCGGCCCGTGTCTCGATTTCATGCCCGGCCTTCTACGCAACAGCAGCATTTTCTGCAGAACCGGATTCTCGAGTTGGTTCTATCTGTGTTCATCTGCGTTTATCTGCGGCTCACAAGGACTCTCGTTCTTAGAGTCTCAAACAAATGACTGTGCTTCCCTCACCCTCGATCCCTCTCCCGGGCAACGTCGCGCGTTGCTTCCCTCACCCCCACCCCCTCTCCTGAGGGGCGAGAGGAGCTTCGAGGCGCTTCGCGCTGAATTTGGAAGGAGAGGGAAGAGAAGCCCTTCTCCCCCCGGGAGAAGGGTTGGGATGAGGGAAAAAAGAAATTCATCTTGTTAGGCACTCTTAGTCGGCCAGTCCCTGCACGAAATAGGTGGTGGAAAGCAGCAGGCTGGGGGGCCCCAGCCGCCCGAGCCAGCGGTTGTAGATGCTCACGATCTCGCTGCTGCGGTACAGCCGCGCGAGCACGCGATTCACGGCGAGGCGGAATTCGTAATCGCCGCGCGGGAGCGTGAGCGCGTAGGGCTCTACGGAAAAATCCTCGTCGAGCAGCCTGAAGGATCCGGCCCCCGCGCCCAGCACCAGCGCGATCAGGGTCGTGCGATCGGCGGCGAATCCGTCGACCCGCCCGTCCTCGAGCAGCTTCAATCCCTCGGGACGCGTCTTGACCGTGACCACCTCGGTCCTGATCGAGCGCTGGACGAGCGCCTCGCGCAGAACCTTCTCGGTGGTGGTCCCGGTGATGACGGCGACGCGCTTGCCGTCGAAATCGAGCAGCCGGCCGAGGCTCGTGCCGCTCTTCATGAGGATGCTGCCGCCGTCCACGAACGTGATCAGGCTGAAATCCACGATCGCCTGGCGCGCCAGGGTCCAGGTCGTCGTGCTGCATTCGAGGTCCACGCGGCCGCTGCGCACCGCTTCGAGACGGTCCTGTATCGTGAGCGCCACCCAGCGCGTCTCGAGCTTGGCGAGCTTCAACTGCGTCCGGATGCCGAGCGCTACCTCGCGGCAGAGATCCACCGAGTAGCCCTGCGGCTGTTTGTCCTCGCCCACGAAGGAAAACGGGGCGCCGCCTTCGATGTAGCCGAGCGTAATGACGCCGCTCGAGCGGATCCTGTCGAGCGCTCCCGTCTGGGCCGCGGCCGGCCCGGCGAGCGCGCACACGAGGACGGCGAAAACGAGCATCGTGCCTTTCATGCAGGATTCCTCTTCAGGGAGGTGAATTCAAATGATGTCATGCCGCGTCGAAACGCGGCCGCCGGACGCAATGCGTGTGCTACGCTGTATGGAGGCTGCGCTTATTTTTCCCACGGGAGACCGAAATGGACGTTCACGATAGAGGCGTCATTATCCACTTCAACGACGGCACCAGGATGTCGCTGTCCTTTCCCAGGCAGACGGAAAACATCTACGCCGCGCAGATGAAGCTCGAAGACGTGTTGAAGAGGCGCTACGCACTGTTCGAGGTCGACGGCTCGCTGCTGGTGGTCCCGTTCGAGAACGTGAAATATCTCCAGCTCCATCCGGCGCCCGCGGAAATTCCCGATCACACTTACGTCAGGGGCGCGACCGCCGCGGATTAGCTGCCTGCCGCAAGCGCTGGAGGCAGCCCCGGACCGGCCGCGGGCCGGTTCCTATTGCTTGGACGCCTTCGCGCGGGTCGGCGTCCTGAATCCCCAGTTACCTTTGTCGCCCCTGCAGAAAGTGTAGTTGCCGCGCTGGAAGCGGTCGTGGGAATCGGATTCGATCGTCGCCTCGCGGCACTTGAGCTTGCCGTCGTCGAAGCTCTTGCCGGGGGTGACCTTGCTGGTGAATGTCGTCTTCGGCGCCTTCCATTCCAGGGTCGCGCCCTCCTTGCCATCGTCGAGCGCCTTGTTGACGAACGCGCTGAACTCCTTGACCTCTTCCGCGTTGAGCCGTGTAATCGGCGCGTCCTTGAACACGTTCACGTTCACCGCGCCAGCCGGCGCCGCGAGCAGCAAGGCTGCCGCTACAGCCGGGATCATGTCGATGCGCATCGTCTTCCTTTCTCCGTTGCCAACTTTTTAGAGTAGCCCATACCCGGGCCGGCTGCCATTGGACCAACGTCCCATACGCGCCGGCCCTCTTGCCGCAGTGGAACCATACACCTATTCTCGATGGTGTTCACGGGCTCGCGAGGCCCTTCCGAGAAAGGGCGGTTTGCGCAGCCATGTTGGGGGGATTCCCATGAGATCATCAATCACACCGTCACTCCAGATTGCCGGCGCCATCCTGCTCGCCGCGCTGGCGTCGCAACCGTCAGGGCGGGCTTCGGCCGCCGAGGAGAGCGCCGCACCTCCCGCCCCCGTGACGTCGCCGCGCATCGGCCTCGCGCTTTCGGGCGGCGGCGCGCGCGGGCTCGCGCACATCGGCGTGCTCAAGGTGCTGGAGGAGCTGCGCGTGCCGGTGCACTGCGTGACCGGGACCAGCATGGGCGCCGTTGTCGGCGGCACCTTCGCCGCCGGAGTGTCTCCGGCGAAGATGGACGAGACCGTGCGCAAGACCGACTGGAATGCGGTATTTCGCGACCGCCCGCCCCGGGAGGAGATTTCGATCCGCCGCAAGCAGGACGATTACAAGACGCTGTTCGCTCCGGAGTTTGGAGTGAAGGACGGCGGTCTCGCCCTGCCGAAAGGCATCATCGCCGGCCTCTCGATCGAGTCGTACTTTCGCGTGCTGACCCAGCCCGCGGGCGACATCACCGACTTCCAGCAGCTGCCCGTGCCGTTCCGCGCCATGGCCACCGACATCGTGACCGGGGAATCGGTGGTGCTTCAGAGCGGCAGCGTGTCCCAGGCGATGCGCGCCAGCATGTCGGTGCCCGGCGCGGTCGCGCCCGTCGAGATCGGCGGCCGCCTGCTCGTGGACGGCGGCATCGCCAACAACCTGCCGATCGACGAGGCGCGCAAGCTGTGCGGCGACGTGGTGATCGCGGTCAACATCTCCACTCCGCCCTTGAAGCGCGAGGAGATCACCTCTGCGCTGAGCGTGTCGCTCCAGCTCATCAACCTGCTCGGCAAGCAGACGGTCGAACAGCAGGTCAAGAACCTGCGCGAGCGCGACGTGTTCATCGAGCCCAAGCTCGGCGACATCTCCGCCGGCAGCTTCGATCGCGCCGCAGACGCGATCCGCATCGGCGAGGAAGCGACGCGCGCCCTGGCCGACCGGCTGAAAGCCTACAGCGTGACGCCGGAGCAATACGCCGCCCTGCGCACCACGCAGACCGCGCACGTGAGGGGATTGGGCACCGTGGACGAGATCCGTTTTGAGGGCCTGCAGCGCACTAATCCCGAGGTCCTGCGCTCGCTTGTCCAGACCAGGCCCGGCGAAGAGCTGTCCGAGGAGAAAATCGCCGCCGACCTGCGGCGCATCTACGGTCGCGGCGATTTCGAGAGCGTGGACTACCGCATCATGCAGGAGCCCGGCAAACGTGTCATGTTGATCCAGCCCCGCGAGAAATCGTGGGGCCCCGACTACCTGCGCTTCGGCCTCGGCCTTGCGACCGACTTCCAGGGCGAGAATCGCTACAACGTGCTCGGCAGCTACCGCCGGACGTGGCTCAACCGGCTGGGCGGGGAGTGGCTGATCGAAGGGCAGGTCGGCACCGATTCCAGCCTGTTCACCGAGTTCTACCAGCCGGTCGAGGAGCGCGGCCGCTATTTCGTCGCGCCATACGCCAAGGTGGGGCATACCAGCCGCGGCGTGTTCGTGGGCGACGACCGTATCGCGATCTACGACGCCAACTACGGGCGGCTGGGGGTGGACGCCGGCGTGGTGCTCGGCACCTGGGGCGAAGTGCGGGCGGGTCCGGTGTGGCAGCGGATCGACGCAAAAGTGGATACGGGCTCTCCGGTACTGCCGAGCCTCAGGGAAACCTCTGCGGGCATCAGCATGCGTCTATACGGCGACAAGATGGATCACGCGTTCTTCCCGCGCGACGGCCATCGCACCATCTTGACGGCCTACGTTGCCGACCGCAGTCTCGGCTCCGATCGCAACTACCAGCGCCTCGAGGGGGCCTTCAACGCGGCAAAAAGCTTTGGCGCGCACACCTTCAACCTCGACATCTCCGCCGGCACGGATCTCGGCTCGGACATGCCCGCGTACGAGGCGTTTTCGCTGGGCGGTCCGCTGCGGTTGTCCGCCTACCAGGTCGGAGAGTTCTCGGGACGCCGCATGGCGTTTGGCCGCCTCATGTACTACAACCGCGCGCTGCCCCTGCCCGACATCCTGGGCTCGGGTGTGTACATCGGCGCCTCGCTCGAGGCAGGACAGGTGAAGAACCGCTTCGAGACCGGGGCCGAGAACGTTACCAGGTATTCGGGATCAATCTTCCTCGGTGCCGATACCTTCCTGGGACCGGCCTACTTTGGCCTCGGAATCGGGCAGAGCGGGCGCTACAGCGTCTACCTGCTGCTCGGCGTGCCATGAACCTAGGTTCACAACAGACGCCGGCTTCGTGGTATGCGGCCTTCTACTTCAGCTGGGTGTCCACAGAATACACCGTGCCGCCCCAGTTCGCCTGAACCGCCATGCCCGACTCGGGCACCTGATAGATGTCGATGCTCGGGTTGAAAGAGACCACTGTCCCGCCCGTGCCTGCACCGTAGGAGGCGCCCACGTCCCCGCCCAGGTCGCCGGCGAGTATGAACTGGTCCATCGCGCCCTTGCTCTTGAAAACGAAGATCTGGTAGACGCGCTGCTTGCCGATGCCGGGACCGGTCCCCGCGCGCAAGCTGGTCATGTACGTGGGCTTCTTGGTGGCGTTGTCGAACACCACGCCCTTCCCTTTCTGCCCGACGAGGAGGATGGCGTAGAAAGCCGAGATATCGAAGACCGCGTAGCCCGCTGCCTTTTCGACCTTCGCCTGTGCCTCGGGCTGCACCTTATAGAGCTTTTCCAGTCCGTCGCT
>DATFWO010000349.1:0-22482 GCA_035259205.1 Burkholderiales bacterium
CCCAATTGATCGCGCACTACACGCTCAAAAATCGGTCGGATCGCCCGCGCGTCGTGACCCTGGTTCTGGCGGTTCGTCCGCTCCAGGTCAATCCCCCGACCCAGTTTCTGAATGTGCAGGGTGGCGTGGCGCCGATCCGCGATCTCTCCTGGGACGGACGGGCGCTCAGCGTCGACGGCCGGAGGCGGCTCTTTCCGCTGCAGAAGCCCGACGAGGTCATCGCCGCCGGATTCGATGCCGGGAACGTCCCGGAGCTGTTGGCGATGCCGCGCCCGGCGCCTGCGACGAGCGTCAAAGACGAGGCGGGCTTTGCGTCGGGCTTGCTGCTCTACCGCCTGGCGCTTCCGCCGCGGGGAAACCGCAGGATCGCAATCGTCGTGCCGCTGGCGGGAGAGCCCGTGCTGCCGGTGCAGGATACGCCCGCCTGGCTCGACCGGGAGCAGGAGAAGGCCGCAGCCGCGTGGCGGGAAAAGCTCAACCGCGTCGCGCTGCGCCTGCCGCCCGCCGGCCGGCCGCTGGCGGACACGCTGCGCACGGCGCTCGCCCACATCCTGATCAGCCGCAGCGAGGCAGCGCTCCGACCCGGCACGCGCGCCTACGCGCGCTCGTGGATACGCGATGGCGCCATGATGTCCAGTGCCCTGCTGAGGCTGGGGCACGCCGGGGTTTCGCGCGCATACGTCGAGTGGTTCGCCGCGCACCAGTTCGCGAGCGGCAAGGTGCCCTGCTGCGTGGACTATCGCGGCTCCGATCCGGTGGCGGAGAACGACAGCCCCGGCGAGCTGCTGCATCTGATCGCTGAGCAATATCGCTATACGCGCGACCGCGCCTGGCTGCGCTCGATGTGGCCGCGCGTCGCCGCCGCTGCCGCCTACATGGACAGCCTGCGGCTGAAAGAGCGCACCGCGCAGAACCTGACCGCGGAGCGGCGTGCGTTCCACGGGCTGATGCCTCCATCGATCAGCCACGAGGGCTATTCCGACCGCCCCGCCTATTCATACTGGGACGACTTCTGGGCGCTGGCGGGCTATGACGGCGCGGTCGCCACAGCGCAGGCGCTCGGTCGCGGCAACGACGCACGGCGGCTCGTCCGCCAGCGCCAGGAGTTCGACCGCGACCTGCAGGCGTCGCTGCGAGCGAGCATCGCCCGGCACGACATCGACTACCTTCCCGCGAGCGCCGATCGGGGCGATTTCGATCCCACTTCGACCACGATCGCGCTGTCGGTCGCCGGCCAGCAGGCTTACCTGCCGCAACGGGAGCTGCGGCAGACTTTCGAGCGCTACTGGAAGGAATTCCTCCTGCGCCGGGACGGCGGCATCAAATGGGAGGCCTATACACCGTACGAGCTTCGCAGCGTCGGGACTTACGTGCGCTTGGGCTCGCGCGAACGCGCCCGGGAGCTGCTCGATTTCTTTCTCAAAGACCGCCGTCCCGCATCCTGGAATCAATGGGCCGAGGTCGTCGGGCGCGAGCTGCGCGAGCCGCGCTTCGTGGGCGACATGCCTCACGCGTGGATCGCATCCGATTTCATAAGCTCGGTGCTGGACCTCTTCGCTTACGAGCGCGCAGCGGATCGAGCCCTGGTGCTGGCCGCGGGCGTGCCGACCGATTGGCTCGCCGGCGAGGGTATAGCCATCGAAAGGCTGCGCACGCACTACGGTGAGTTGAGCTATACGCTGCGACATGACCGGGGACGCCTCGTGCTGAAAATTGCCGGAGGATTGCGCCCGCCGCCCGGTGGTTTGGTCCTCGCCTGGCCTTATGCGGGCAGCCCGCCGCCTGCTTTCGTGAATGGTCGTCCCGCGCGCTGGGAGAACGACACGGAGTTGCGCATACGCACGCTGCCCGCTGTGATTGCCGTCGGAGGAGGTCCGGGAGGAGAATAGACAAGAAGATGTCGTTGTTGGGCTGATCCTCTCCAGAGTGCACAGATTTCCAGGCCATGGATACATCCGGCGCCGGCCAGACCGTCCTGATCCGCGGCTGCGGTGACATCGGATCTGCGATCGCCCACCGGCTGTTTGGGGCCGGCTACCGCGTCGCGATCCACGACGATCCGCGTCCGCCGCATACGCGCCGCGGCATGGCCTTTACCAACGCGTTGTTCGAGCGTAAAGCCGAACTGTCCGGGGTGCTCGCCAAGCATCAGCGCGACTGCGCCGGCGTAAGCATGATGCTGGATTGCGGCAAGGCCTTGCCTGTCGCGAGCGGGGACTTCGGCGAGATGCTCCCACTGCTGCGGCCCGACATCCTCATCGATGCCCGCATGCGCAAGCGCTCGATACCCGCGATGCTGCGCGGGCAGGCGCGGATCACTGTGGGCCTGGGACCGAACTTCGTCGCCGGGGAGAACGTGGATCTGGCGATCGAGACGGCCTGGGGCAGCCACCTGGGGAGCATCGTCCGACAGGGCGCGACCCGCCCCCTCGAAGGTGAGCCGAAGGAGATCGAGGGGCATGCCCGCGACCGCTACATCTATGCGCCCGCTTCTGGGCTGTTCGTCACGGGATGCGAAATCGGCAGCTATCTGGAACGCGGCCAGGAAGTCGCGCGCATCGGAAGCGTGGTGCTCGCCGCGCCGCTCGCCGGCAGGCTGCGCGGGCTCACCCACAGCGAGGTGTACGTGGAACGGGGCACCAAGGTCATCGAGATCGATCCGCGCGGGGACGCTGCCGATATCTACGGCATCAGCGAGCGACCACGGCGCATCGCGGACGGAGTTCTGGCCGCGGTGCAGGCGGCCTGAACCGGGCCCCCATTAGACGGGTAGCCGGCCTAGGTTCTTCGCACTTTCCTGAGCGTCCCCGCATCGGGTAGACTCCGCCTCGGGGAGATGGCATTCCTCCCCGGAAAAAACCGCCGCAAGGCTGATGATGCCTACGTGACTCGCTGGCAAAGCGGGGCGTAGTCGTCGCTCTCCGCCGCTCCGACGAGTCCGCACAAGCAGAAGAACCACTGTCGGAGGCTCCAACATGACCGAAACATGGGCCGTGGCCGCGTTGTGGCTGGGACTGGCGCTCGTTGCAGGCCTGGTATCGATCTGGCTCCGGGTGGCGACCGCGCTCGCCGAGATCGTCGTGGGCATCGGTGCCGGCGCGGCGCTCGGCACGTCAATGCTGGCTGTCGATCAGGGGTGGATCAGGTTCCTGGCCGGAGCCGGCGCGATTGTCCTCACTTTCCTGGCGGGGGCCGAGCTCGATCCGGACGTATTCCGGCGCAAGTGGAAGGAAGCGACTGCGGTAGGGCTGGTCAGCTTCTTCGCTCCTTTCCTCGGCTGCGCGGCGGCGGCGCGGTGGCTGCTTGGATGGGACCCGGCGGCGAGCTGGCTCGCCGGCGTCGCCATGTCCACGACATCGGTCGCCGTGGTATACGCGGTGATGATCGAGTTCGGTTTCAACACGACCGAATACGGCAAGACGGTACTCGGGGCGTGTTTCATTACCGACCTCGGGACGGTGGTTGCGTTGGGATTGATTTTCGCCCCCTTTACCGTGAGGACGCTCGTATTCGTGGGAGCGCTGGTGGTTGCGGCGCTGGCCGTGCCCTGGGTGACGGTGCATTTTTTCAAGCGCTACGGCGGACGCGCGTCGGAGCTCGAGGCCAAATACCTGCTGGTTATTCTGTTCGGCGTGGGCGCGCTCGCTGCCTGGGCGGACAGCGAAGCCGTCCTTCCAGCTTACGTCCTGGGTATGATGCTTGCGGGCACGGTTGGAAGAGATCATGCGCTCGTGCGGCGGTTGCGCACCCTGTGCTTCGGCCTGCTGACCCCTTTCTACTTCATCCGGGCGGGATCCTTCGTATCGGTGCCGGCGCTCCTGATCGCGCCCGCGGCATTCCTGGTGATGCTGGTGACGAAAATCGCGGCGAAGATCATCGGCGTGTATCCGGTGACACGGGCATTTCGCTCGTCCCGCAAGGACGGCATGTATACGACCTTGCTGATGGCGACGGGGCTCACGTTCGGCACGATATCATCGCTCTTCGGGCTCTCGCACGGGATCGTGACCCAGGCTCAGTACTCGGCTCTCGTCGCGGCGGTCATAGCGAGCGCCGTGGTGCCGACCTTGATCGCGAATGCCTGGTTCCTGCCGCGACATTTACTTCCCGGGGCCGACGATGAGGACACCGGGAGAACCGGCACCGCTGGAGCCGTACCGCGGAAGGCGCGCTGAATATGTCCGTCGTGACGGACCGCACGGCGCTGCCGACGCACTTCGCTTTTTCCGTACGCCGGGCGCGGCAGGACAATGCCGGTCGCGCGCGGAGTTTTGTCTTACAATTCGTACTCCAATCGGGCTGTATCCATTCAGCAGGAGTAGGCAAATGCCGTTAAACAAGCGCAGCCAGATCATTACGCAAGGCGTGCAGCGCTCGCCCAACCGCGCCATGCTGCGCGCGGTCGGCTTCAAGGACACGGACTTCAGGAAGCCGATCATAGGCATCGCGAACGGCTACTCCACGATCACGCCCTGCAACCTGGGTCTCGACGCCCTCACCAAGCGGGCGGAAGCCGCCGCGAAGAAAGCCGGCGCGATGCCGCAGACGTTCGGCACGATCACGATCTCGGACGGCATCTCGATGGGCACCGAGGGCATGAAATTCTCGCTCGTCTCACGCGAGGTGATCGCAGATTCGATCGAGACCGCGGTGCAGGGGCAGCGCATGGACGGGGTGCTCACGATCGGCGGCTGCGACAAGAACATGCCCGGGGCCATGATCGCGATCGGCCGCATGAACGTCCCCTCGGTCTTCGTCTACGGCGGCACCATCAAGCCCGGCCACTACAAGGGCAGGGACCTCACCATTGTGAGCTCGTTCGAGGCGGTAGGTGAATACACGGCGGGCAAGATCGGCAAGGAGCAGCTGATGGGGGTGGAGCGGCGCGCGTGCCCCGGCGCCGGCTCGTGCGGCGGGATGTTCACCGCCAACACGATGTCCTCGGCGATCGAGGCGCTCGGCATGAGCCTGCCCAAATCCTCCACGATGGCAGCCGAAGACAAGGAGAAGCACGACAGCGCAGCAGAATCGGCGGAAGTCCTCATCGCCGCCATCAAGAAGGACCTGCTCCCGCGCAAGATCATGACGCGGAAGAGCTTCGAGAACGCGATCTCGGTGGTGATGGCGGTAGGCGGGTCGACGAACGCGGTGCTGCACCTCCTCGCCATGGCGCATGCCGCCGAAGTGCCGTTGACGCTCGAGGACTTCGAGACGATACGCGGGCGCGTGCCGGTGCTGTGCGACCTCAAGCCGTCGGGGCGCTACGTTGCGACCGACCTTCACGAAGCGGGGGGTATACCGCAGGTGATGAAGATGCTGCTGGAGCACGACCTGATCCACGCCGATTGCCTCACCGTTACCGGCAAGACCATCGGGGATCTCCTGAAGAAGGTTCCGTCGCAGCCGCGCAAGAACCAGGACGTGATCCGGCAGTGGGAGAACCCGATGTACGCCTATGGGCATCTCGCCATACTCAAGGGCAATCTCGCGCCGGAAGGCGCGGTCGCCAAGATCACTGGACTCAAGCGGCCGGCGATCACGGGCCCGGCGCGCGTGTTCGACTCGGAAGAGGCCGCCATGGCGGCGATACTCGAGAAGAAGATCCGCTCCGGCGACGTGGTGGTCATCCGCTACGAGGGGCCGCGGGGCGGTCCAGGCATGCGCGAGATGCTCTCGCCGACCTCAGCCTTGGTGGGCGAGGGCCACGCCGAAGACGTGGGACTGATCACCGACGGCCGGTTTTCCGGCGCCACCTACGGCATGGTGGTCGGGCACGTTGCGCCCGAAGCCGCGGTGGGCGGACCGATCGCGCTGGTCGAGGAAGGCGATTCGATCACCATCGACGCCGAGCAGCGCCTGCTGCAGCTCAACATATCCGAGGCCGAGCTGGCGCGCCGGCGGGCGGGATGGCAGCCGCGGCCGACGTCCTACACGCGCGGCATCATGGCCAAGTACGCGGCGCAGGTCTCGAGCGCTTCGCGCGGCGCGGTGACGGACTAGAATCGGCTAAAAACGCGATTGAGCCGCAGATACACGCAGATACACGCAGATAGTAAAACCCAAAACGCTGCCTCGAAGTGTTCAGTCTCTCTGACCGGCTGCGGAGGGATGTTCACAGGCGGTGGTTTCATCCGCGTTCAGCTGCGTTTACCTGATGGCACCAGACCGCCCTCGTCACTCAGCCTTTATTCCCTGCTCCTTGAACACTGCGCGCCACTTCTTCACTTCGCTTTGCAGTTGAGCGGCTGCCTCCTCGGGCGTGCTCGCGATCACGTCCAGGCCGCGATCCTGCCAGCGCTTCGCCGCCTCGGGCGTCTTTAGCACTGCGCGAATCTTTTCATTGAGGGTCGCAATGATCTGCGGAGGCGTGGCTTTCGGTGCTGCGAGGATCTGCCAGGTAACGAACTCGTAGCCGGGCACGCCGGCCTCTGCCATGGTCGGGACCTGCGGTAAGGCGGCATTGCGCCTGGTTGCGGTGATGCCGAGTGCCTTCAGCTTGTTCGCTTGGATGTGCGGCAGCGCGTCCGGGATCGAATTGACGAAGTAGAGCTGGGTCTCGCCGCTGATCGTCGCGATCATCGCCGGGCCGCCACCCTTGTAGTGCACGGAGACGAGCTTGATCTTCGCTAGGTTGTTGAGGAGCTCACCCGCGATATGCGGATTCGTGCCCGGGCCGGCCGTGCCGTATGTGATCTCGCCGGGTTTCGCTTTCGCGAGCGCAATGAGCTCCTTCATCGAGTTCACCGGCAGCGCGGGATGGGACACCATGACGGAGGCCACGGAGGCGAGCATCGAAATGGGCGCGAAGTCGTTGATCGGGTCGTACGGCGCCCTGGCGAACGCAAACTGGTTCGTCACGAAGGGCAGTGTGTTGACGAGAAGCGTGTAGCCGTCGGGGGGCGACTTCGCCGCGAGCTCGGTGCCGATCATGCCCGAGGCTCCGGTACGATTGTCGATGATGAACTGCTGGCCGAGCGGCTTGGAGAGCTCCGCGCCGATCAGGCGCGCGACGAGATCGACGCTACCGCCCGGTGGGAACGGCGCGACGATCCGGATCGGCTTCGTCGGATAGTCGGCGGCGGACGCGCAGGCCGTGGTGAATGCCAGGGCAGTGAACACAAAGATTCGTTTCATAAATTGTTTCCCTCGCGAGAGGATATGCTAGATATCAAGTCTCGTTTCTGCCTCATGCAATTTAGCACGCGCTTCTTTTGACTCCCGCTCGCAGTGCGCAGCAAGCCGAGTTTGGGTTCTAGCCTGGCCCCTTTTACTCCGTCAGCGGCAGTTCATCCGCGTTCATCTGCGTGTATCTGCGCGGCCAATCTCGTTTTCGTCCTTCGCGTTTTCAGGTCCAGAACCTATCTCAATAATAGGCGCGTGATGCGTTGTGGCCAGGACGGACCGTATGCGAGGCGCACGGCGCAGGCCATATGTCGATATGGTCAAGCCGGGCAACGATGCAGACGACCGTCCTGGCCGCAACCCAAGTGGGACGGGGCGCTGTGGGCGCATCTCTTTGTCGGGAGCCCTCGCAATATCGACATATTGCTTCGGGCTCTCCTCCTCGGCCTGCATCCCACATCGCCTCCGTCGCACACGTGCCTACTATTGAGATAGGTTCTACTTCGAGTACGTCTCGACCCGCACGGGCGGATTGCCGATTTCCGCCAGGCGCCCGTCCTCGGCCATGATCTGGACGAAAGCTTCCAGCGCGTGGAGCGCCGGCGGCATGCCGAAGTTGACGGACGTCATGAGGATGACCTCGATCACCTCGCGCGGCGAGGCGCCGTTGCGCATCGCGCCGCGCATGTGACCGCGCGATTGCGTGCTCTCGCCGATCGCCAGGCAGTTGCCGACGACGCACAGCAGCCGCGTTCTCGGATCGACGACGTCGCGCCCGTACATGCCCTGGTAGCAGAAGCGCACCCAAAGCCGGGCAAACTCGGGATCGATGGCGTCGAGCCACGCCAAGATGTTGAGATGGTGCCGCGGTCGGAGGGTAAGGCCGCGCCCCGCCGCCAGCCAGCCGTAGCGCGCCATCAGGCGCTCGAAGCGCGGGTCGGCGATGTCATCCGGGTGCCACGTCTTGCGCTCTTCCTCGTACGAGCGCGTCCGGTCCCTGCCGTCGGGCGGTAGCGACGACGCCTTCAGCTCGTCGAGCAGATCGAGCTCCCCGGCGATGCGGTGAAATAGCCGGATCGCCGGCGCGGCGGTCGTGTGGCCACCATAGACGATGCACTGCAGGATGATTTCCAGGATCTCGCTCGGCGCGACGCGGGCAGCGAGGGCGGCGCGCACGGTGTCCTCGAGGTCTTCGTAGCTCTTCGCCATCGTGAACTGGCCGATCAGCACGAGGAAACGGGTGCGCGTGTCCAGTGCGGGCCTCTGGAGCATTCCGGTAACGCCGAAATCGAGCCAGAGCCTCGCGAAATGCTGATCGAGGCTGTCGTACTCCGCGATGCGCCGCTCGAAGGTCTGCGGCTGAAGGCGCAGACCGGCGTCGTAGGCGCCGTCGCCGTATTTTGAACGGAGGTGTGGCTGGTTCATGTCGGCATTATCCTTGTCGAGAATATGGGTCGGCGGCGAGTGTCGTGTGCGGAGCGCTGCGTGTCAATGGCTGCTCTCGCGACTGGTTCGTAGCGACAACGTCACGAGCTCCGGCACAGATGAGAGCAGATACGGCGCGGCCGCCCCGGCCCGGCGTGAACCAGGGAGTCCGGTGGCTTTTAATAAAAAAAGCGGCCCCGAGGGGCCGCTTTTCGCGAAACCCTCAGCTATGCGCGAGGTTCCCCGTATTCATTCACGGCAATCGTCGGTCCCGGAGGTGCGGTAATCTGCACGCGGTGCTCGACGTTGCGGAATACGTAGGTGACATCCCAGTACTCGGGTGGTCCGCCGGCAACGGTTTCGCAGCGACGTATGTCGCGATCATAGACACCACCGCTGCCGCGTGCGACGTTGGAGCCGACTACCGCACCGCCGACCGCACCGCCGGCCGTGGCGACGTCTCTGCCGGTCCCGCGGCCGACCTGGTGGCCGAGTATCCCGCCGACGATAGCACCGACGACCGCGCCGGGGACGTTCGGCCCACTGGCCGGCTCAACCACTTGCTGGCGTTCTACCCAGCAGCGCTCGCTCGGCGGCCCCATGACGGCACGCACCGACGTGACGGGAGCCTGGTAGATCCGTTCGGACGGGCGAGGGCGATATTCGTAGGTGGGTGCGGGAAGGGGCTCGGGTTCGTAGTAATTGCGCGCAACACGTTCCACGGGGCGTACCGAGGAAATCCGGTTGTCCAGACCCATGCCCTCGAGCGAATCGTAACTACCTCGTCGCAGCATTACGCAGCGCCCGTGGAAGCGCGGGAATTCGCAGACCTCCCAGCGGCCGCTGTCCACGATCACCGACGAAGCGCGATCGTTGAACCCGTAACCTTCGAGATTGGCTACCGGGCGGTCCGCGGTAAACGCGCGCCCGCGGAATCCTTCACCTTCATAGAATGTGATCTGCGCCAGCGCTTGCATGGCGCAAACCATCAGGGCGGATGCCCCAAATGCGGATATCAGTTTCGAGTTCATTGACACCTCCATCCAGTACGACCGCGAAATGCGCGGTCCTCCTGGATAAAGGGACCGGACGGGGAGGGGCGGGGTTCCAGAAAGATGCAGCATTCAAATTGAACTTCGACCCCTCGAAACAGGTCGCGCGAACCTTGCGCGGTGAGTGAAATTTCTCACAATTATTTGAAAACGCTTTCACCAAAAGCCGGAGCGTTTCTCCGCGGCCGATCTCTCAAAGTCAATCGGGATCAACGAGGAAGGACCGCGCGAAGGCTTGCGGGATCCGGTTTTGTGAGTGTCGAAGGCCTGCCAGCAGTCCCGATCACTTGTTCTGAGCATGCCTGCGAGGGAGCTCATTGACCCATGATCCGAGGACGCCCATGTCTGGCGGCTTGGGCATGAACTCGTCAAAACCGGCGTCGATCGCCTCGTCATAGTGCTTGTCGGTCCCCTGGCCGCTGACCGCCACGAGGCTGATGCGCGCACCGATGTCCGTGTGGCGGATGCGCCGCGCCAGTTCGTGGCCATCCATTCCGGGGAGGCCCAGATCGATCAAGGCGATGTCAAACTCACCCGTGAGCAAAGCTTTCAGTGCGGATTCGCCGTCCCTGGCTTCCCGCACGGTGTGTCCCTCGAGCTCGAGCAGCATACGAATTGCTACGCGCACGTCTTCGATGTCATCCACCACCAGGACATGGCGGTGGGGGATAGGCGAGACCATTGTTCCTCGGTGTTCTGTAGCGGGCACGGGTTGGATACGTAATGACACCTGGAAGTTCGAGGCAGTTGCCGGGCTTGAAACCGGTGGAGAGGGCCGGATCCGAGCCGCGGTACGGCTTGGGTGCGTGTAAGATTTCCGAGGGTAGCCAGACTACAGGGGGAAACAACATGCGGCAACTCCGGCTTTTTAGGCATACGGGTCACTCGTCATCGGCCACGCGTCACGGTTGTGCCTGGCGATACGCTGCAATCATTGTCGTAGCCTTGGCCGCAAGCCCTGCCGGTGCGCAGGAGCGGCTGCCGCTCGTCAAGGTGGTTGCTACCGGCGGGACCATCGCCAACACGCCGTCGGGCCGCCTGCATGCGGGCGAGGTCGTCGACGCGATCCCGGCCCTGAAGAAAGTCGCCCGGCTCGAGGTGGAGGAGGTCATCCGCGTCGGGAGCAGCAGCATCACGGTCGAGAACTGGCTCAGGCTTGCTGTTCGCATCAACGAAATTCTCTCGCGCGAGCCCGAGGTCACGGGCGTGGTGGTCACGCACGGTTCCAACACGCTGGAGGAAACCGGCTATTTCCTCAGCCTGACGGTCAAGAGCGACAAGCCGGTGGTGCTGACCGCGGCGCAGCGGCAGTTCACCACGTTGAGCTCGGACAGCCCAAAGAATTTTTTCCAGGCGGTCCGGGTCGCGGCGAGCGACGAGGCGAGAGGCAAGGGCGCGCTGATCGTCGCGAACGACCTCATCAACGCGGCGCGGGACGTTACCAAGAGCATCAGCTATCGGCTGGAGACCTACAACAGCCGCGACCTCGGCGCGCTCGGTTTCGTGGACGAGGACCGGATCACTTTCTATCGCGCGCCGCTGAGGCAGCACACCGGCGCGACGCCCTTCGACGTCCTGCACCTGCAGAAGCTGCCGCGGGTGGACATCATCTATACCTATGCCGATGCGGACGGCGCGTTGATCGAGGCCGCCGTGGCACAGGGCCGCGCCGAGGGCCTCGTGATCGCCGGGTTCCCGACCGGCGCCGGCACGCCCGCCATGGAAAAGGCCGTGGAGCGGGTCGCCGCCAGGGGGATACCGGTGGTGATGACCAATCGCGGCGGAATGGGCCGGGTCACCGAGACCCGCGCCGGCGAGGGGCCGCGGCCGTATGTCTGGGGCGATAACCTGACCCCGCAGAAGGCTCGCATCCTGCTGATGCTCGCGCTGACGACGACCAAGGATCCCGGCGAGCTCCAGCGGATATTCGAACGGTACTAAGTTGACATAGCGTGGAGATCGTGCCGGCGGCTATGGCCGTGCCGGTAGGCCGTCATGACCCAGTCCTGGCCAATAAATGGACGGCGCCCCCCAAACGTTTGTGAGTATTTTGTGAGGATCGAAGCAGTGGGCTGGACGCTGCCCTTTCCTCCCAAGACAAAAGCATATGACAGGAGCAACCCAAGAACTGGGCGAGTGTAAGGTTGGCGTAAGTCTAGTTTCTTTACAACCGATCTCGGGCGTAAGCCGCCCGTTGACGTTGTTCTGAACATGCAACTGTTTGAATCCGTTGTCGCGAGGATTCCATTTGTAGTGCGCATACTACACCGGCATATGTCGTGATTTTTTACTCAGCGGTTTTTCCGCGCGAGCCCTGTTTTCTGAAAGCGTCCTTTATAGTTAACGCTTTGCGCCGCGGTTGCCGCTCATAGCACGATTTATGCTTGAACATCGTGTGACGCAATCGCTTGGGAGGGAAAGCTATCGCGAAGGAGAACTGTCATGCGCGCGAAAACGATCCCATGCGTGGTCGGGGGACTGGCCGCACTCTGCTTCGGTGGGGGCGCCACCCCGGGTCTGGCGGATCCAGTCTATTTCGACACCGGGATAAGGATTCCTGTCCCGCCCAGCTCGGACAACACGAATGGTACGCCCGGTCCGCTGACTGGCGCGCTCACTTCCTACGACATCATGTGGTTCGACGGCAACACGCAGCTCGTGTATCTCGCCGATCGCTCGAACGCCTCCGTGGATGTGTTTTCAGCGAAGACAAACAGCTTCGTCGGACGGATCGGCGGTCTCAATCACGAGTTCGTCGGCCAGAACCCCCCGCCGCCAGCGCCCCCGGTTACCGCGATGTCGGGGCCCGACGGCCTGGTAATTTCGAACCTACCGGGACAGCACAATATCTACGTCGGGGACGGCAACAGCCAATTGAAGAGTTACAACCTCGACAGCGGCGTTGTGTTGAACCCTGCTCTCGTTGCCGGAGCGCGCCTGCCGTTCGTCACTACAGGTAGTGCAGCTACCGACAGGCGCGTCGACGAGATGGCGTTCGACCCGGTTCACAACCGCGTGCTCGCAGCCAACAACGCGCCGACCAACGGTATCCCGTTCGCGACCCTGATCAACACCACCGGCAATGCGAACACGATCGTCACGAAGATCACGTTCGATGGCACGAACGCCGACGGGCACAATGCGCCGAATGCGGGCGGCGCGAACGGTGGGGCCGAACAGTCCGTCTTCGACCCGACCACGGGGAAGTTCTATCTCAACCTCGTGGCTCTCAACAACACGGGGCCGGGGGCTGTCGTGAGAATAGATCCACTCACGGGTAATGTGGAGAAAGTCTACGACCTGGCCGCGCTGGGCCTGGGGGCCAACGGCGTTTGTGGTCCGGCCGGGCTTGCCGTCGACGCCGCAGGCAAGTTGCTGGTGGGCTGCGGCTCGGCGACGCCGACGGGCTCGATCTTTCTCGATCCGGCAGCCAACGGTGGAAACGGCTCAATCAAGACCATTCCGCAGGTTAGCGGCGAAGACATGGTCTGGTACGATCCCGTCATCAAGCTGTTTTTCCTTGCCGCGCGAAACGACTTGAGTGGGCCGAAACTGGGTATCGTGGATGACAGCGGAAACTGGCTGCAGAACCTCGTCACTTCGCCGGGCGCGCATTCTGTGGCGGTGGACCCGGTCTCCCACGAAGCTTTTGTGCCGTTCGGTGGAGCGGGACCCGGTGGTGTGGTGAATAGCCAATGCGCGCTGGGTTGTATCGCCGTTTTCGACGTCGTCCCCGAGCCGAGCACGCTCCTGCTCCTCGGCGCAGGCTTGCTCGGGTTCGGCAGCTTCGCGTGGCGCCGGCGGGCGTGAAGTAGCCAACGCGCACGAATTCCGCGTGCCGGACATCGGCTCGTGGCAGCAATCGCCCGAGCGCGTTTGAGGCGAGCGTCCGAGTCTTTCGAGCCTCGCCCGCGCCAGTCGAATTTCAGCGGCGGTTGAGCAGCGACCGCGCTGCGTCGATCACGTCGCTCGCCGTCATGCCGACCGGCCCGACCCCCCGGCCGAGGAGAGCGTCGGCGGCCGCCCCGTGCGCATACACCGCGGCGAGGAGAGCGGTTGTGGGCTGGACTTCCTGCGCGAGTAATCCGGCGATCATCCCGGTCAGCACGTCGCCCATCCCGGCGCTCGCCATCCCGGGATTACCCGATGTATTGATATGCCACACGCCATCCGGCGCGGCACAAATGCTGCCCGTGCCCTTGAGCACGACAAGACTTTTGAACGTTCCGGCGAGCTTCAGCGCGGCCGCCACCCGATCTTCCTGCACCTCGCGCGTCGAAATTCCTAGGAGCCGCGCTGCCTCGGCGGGGTGAGGGGTGAGCACGGTCGGTCCTCGCCGCGCCTTGAGCATCGCCGCGGCCTGGGTGTCGGCGGCAACCAGATTCAACGCGTCGGCGTCGAGCACGACCGGCAGCGGTGACTCCAGCGCCCATCGCAGGTAGAACGCCGCATCGGGCGCTTGTCCCAATCCCGGCCCGACCGCGAGGGAAGTCAGATGATCGAGCTTCAGCACGTCGTCGATGCTGCGCAACATCAGTTCCGGCTGCTGGGAATCGACGAGGGGCGCATTGCCGGCGAGCATCCCGACGTAGACGCGTCCGGTTCCCGACTTGAGCGCAGCCCGCCCGGCGAGCAGCGCCGCTCCCACCATGCCGCGATCGCCGCCGAGGATTCCGGCGCTCCCATAATCGCCCTTGTGGCTGTTGCGCGCACGCGGCTTGAGCGCAGCGGCAAGGATTTCGCCGCCGAGCAGGCGGCCGCGCGCCGGGCGCAGCCCCTCGCTGTCTACGTTGAGCGCGCGCAGGTGTATTTCGCCGCAGTGATCGGCACCATCGAGGGTCAGCAGGCCCGGCTTGAGCGCGATAAAGGTTACCGTGTGGGCGGCGCGCACCGCGCATCCCAGGACCCGCCCCGTATCCGAATGCAGGCCACTGGGCACATCGAGTGCGAGTATGGGAGCGGAAAGACCATGGGTCGCCGCGATCCACTGCGCATAGGCGCCCGTAACCTCCCGCTCCAGGCCGATGCCGAAGATGCCGTCCACCACCAATCCCCAGTCCCGCGCCCCGGGCAGGGCGGGCACGATACCGCCGCCCGCAGCGCGCCACGCGGCGAGGGCCGCGGTCGCGTCGCGAGAGAGCTTTTTTTCGTCCCCGGCGAAGACTACGGTCACGTCGAACCACGATTGCTTGAGATGGCGTGCCACGACGAAGGCGTCGCCGCCGTTGTTACCCGGGCCCGCCAGCACCAGAACCGGCTTGCCGTTCGGGTCCGCAACCGCGCGCGCGACTTCCGCCGCGGCGAGGCCCGCGCGCTCCATCAGCGGCGGCGGCTCGAGCCTGGCTGCGGCAGCGGTTTCGATCGCGCGCACGTCCGCGGTGAGATAGATCGGTTGGTCGCGGGGAGGAAATAGGCTCATGGTGGTTTGCGTATCAGCCGCAGATAAACGGAGGTGAACACGGACGAATTGTATTTCGAGAGACGCTCTAGTTTAGCCCAATCGTCGCCTGCTCCAGCTCATGGGAAACGAGGTTTTCCGCTAAAATACGTCTTTAGCGTCTACGATTTCGCTCATGTCGTCCATACTCAGGCTGAAAGGGCGCGCGGCCCTTTCAGCCTTCCGGCTCGACAAGCTCCTCGACTCCGCCTCGTCTGCAGCAAATCGCGTATCCCGCATCCACGCCGAGTACTGGCATTTCGCGCAAGTCGAACGGCCGCTTGCGGCCGGCGAGGAAGCGAAGCTCGCGCGGCTGCTCACCTATGGTCCTGCGCGAGCGGCAGTCGAAGCGGGCGGAGAGCTGCTGCTGGTCGTGCCGCGGATCGGCACCATTTCTCCGTGGTCGTCGAAAGCAACCGACATCGCCCGGCATTGCGGGCTGGACGCGGTGCGGCGCATCGAGCGCGGCACCGCATACTGGATCGCTACGCGCGATGGCGGCGCGCTGGAGGCCGCGGAGCGCTCGGCGCTCTCGGCGCAATTCCATGACCGCATGACCGAGACGGTGCTGGCCCGTTTCGAGGAAGCCGACCGGTTGTTCGAGCACTTCGAGCCCAGGCCGCTCTCGTCTATCGATGTCGTCGGCGGCGGCAGCGCGGCCCTCGTCCGGGCGAACCGCGATATGGGGCTCGCGCTCTCGGAGGACGAGATCGAATACCTTGCGGGATATTTCGACCGGGTCGGGCGCAATCCCACCGACGTCGAGCTGATGATGTTCGCCCAGGCGAACTCCGAGCACTGCCGTCACAAGATCTTCAACGCCGCATGGGTGATCGACGGCCGCAGCGAGGAGCACACGCTGTTCGAGATGATCCGCGCGACGCACGAGAAGGCTCCGCACGGCACGGTGGTCGCCTATTCCGACAACGCAGCCGTCATGGAAGGCGCCGCGGTCGGGCGGTTCTATCCCCGCGAGAACGGCGAGTACCGCCGCGTCGACGAATTGACCCACACGGTCATGAAGGTGGAAACGCACAACCATCCGACCGCGATATCGCCCTTTCCCGGCGCGGCAACGGGATCCGGGGGAGAGATACGCGACGAGGGTGCAACGGGCCGCGGCGCCAGGCCCAGGGCGGGGCTCACCGGCTTCACCGTTTCCAACCTTGCGATTCCCGGCTTCGTTCAGCCCTGGGAAACGAGCGGGATCGGCCGGCCGGGGCGGATCGCATCGGCGCTCCAAATCATGCTCGAAGGACCGGTCGGCGGCGCTTCGTTCAACAACGAGTTCGGGCGCCCCAATATCGCCGGCTACTTCCGCACGTTCGAGCAACCGGTCGCCGGAGAAACGCGCGGCTACCACAAGCCCATCATGATCGCGGGCGGCGTCGGCAGCCTGGACGCCCGGCACGCGCTCAAGCGCGAGCTTACGCCGGGTGCGCTGCTGATACAGCTGGGCGGGCCCGGAATGCTGATCGGGCTCGGCGGGGGGGCGGCATCGAGCCTGGAAAGCGGCGCCAACGAGGAAGCGCTCGATTTCGATTCCGTGCAGCGCGGCAATCCCGAGATGCAGCGCCGGGCCCAGGAAGTGGTCGACCGCTGCTGGGCGCAGGGCGACGACAATCCCATACTCTCGATCCACGACGTCGGCGCAGGGGGGCTGGCCAATGCGGTCCCGGAAATGGTGCACGCGGGAAAGCGCGGGGGGCAAATCGATCTGCGGCTCATCCCGAACGAAGAGCGCGGCATGTCGCCGCTGCAGATCTGGTGCAACGAGGCCCAGGAACGCTACGTGCTCGCCATCGCGCCCCGCGACCTCGACCGCTTCCGTGCGCTGTGCGAGCGCGAGCGGTGTCCGTTCGCCCTCATCGGGTACGCCACCGGCGATGGCCGGCTCACGGTGAACGACCGGATATTCGGCAACCGTCCGGTAGACATGGAGCTCTCCGTGCTGCTCGGCAAGCCGCCGCGGATGACGCGCCACGCGTCCCGCGAGCAGCACGAGCTGCTCCCGTTCGAGAGCGCCAGCATCGGTCTGCGCGAGGCCGCGTACCGTGTGCTGCGGCTGCCGGCGGTGGCCGACAAGACATTTCTCGTCACGATCGGCGATCGCACCGTGGGCGGCATGACCGCGCGCGATCAGATGGTCGGGCCATGGCAGGTGCCGGTGTCCGACGTGGCGGTTACGCTGATGGGCTTCGACACCTGCTGCGGCGTCGCTTTCGCGATGGGGGAGCGCACGCCGCTGGCGCTGATCAGTCCGGAGGGTGCAGGCTGTATGGCGGTGGCGGAGGCGATCACCAACCTCGCAGCGGCCCCGATCGCCGACATCGGCGACATCAAGCTCTCCGCGAACTGGATGGCGGCGGCAGGGCATCGTGGAGAAGACGCTGCCCTCTTCGATGCCGTGCGCGCCGTCGCGCACCTGTGCCAGCAGCTCGGGGTCAGCATCCCGGTCGGCAAGGACAGCCTGTCGATGAAGACGGCATGGGAAGAGAACGGCGAAAAGAAAGAGGTCGCGGCCCCGTTGTCGCTCATCGTTTCGGCGTTCGCGCCAGTGGCCGATGCGCGCAAGACGCTTACCCCGTGCCTGCGCACCGATTGCGGCGCGACCGAGCTCCTGCTCATCGATCTGGGAGCGGGCGAGTGCCGTCTCGGCGGCTCGGCGTTGACGCAGGTTTACGGACAGCTCGGGAACAGCGCGCCGGATGTGAATATTGGACGGCTGAAAACCTTCTTCAAGAGCATACAGAAGTTGAACGCGGAAGGCAGAATACTCGCCTATCACGATCGTTCGGACGGCGGCTTATTCGCGGCCGTCTGCGAGATGATCTTCGCCGCGCGCTGCGGCGCCGAGCTCGACATCGGTGGCCTCGTTACGGCGCGATCGCCGTTCGAAGTTCTGTTCAACGAGGAGCTGGGGGCCGTGGTGCAGGTGCGGTGCGGCGAGGATGCGACCGCGGCGCAGCTTCACTTCACGCTCTCGGAAATTCCCTGTCATCGGCTCGGGACGGTGACCGCCAGCGGCCGGCTGCGCATCATGTCGGGCAATGCTGAGCTGCTGGACGAATCGCGGGTGGACCTGCAGCGCGCATGGTCGGAGACCACCTATCGCATGCAGCGGCTGCGGGATCATCCGGCATGCGCGCAGCAGGAATACGACCGCGTCCTGGACGCGGACGATCCCGGCCTGCACTCAGTGCTGACCTACGACGCCGCCGAGGACGTCTCGGCCCCGTTCGTGGCGCGCGGCGCCCGCCCCGGCGTCGCCATACTGCGCGAGCAGGGCGTCAACGGTCAGGTGGAGATGGCGGCGGCGTTCGACCGCGCCGGATTTGCCGCGATCGACGTGCACATGACCGATATCATCTCCGGGCGTATCGGCCTGCGGGACTTCAAGGGCTTTGCCGCCGGCGGCGGCTTCTCCTATGGCGACGTCCTGGGCGCCGGGGAAGGCTGGGCGAAGTCGATCCTGTTCAACGGGCGCGCCCGCGAGGAGTTCGAAGCGTTTTTCCGGCGCGGCGACACCTTCGCCCTCGGGGCATGCAACGGTTGCCAGATGATGAGCAACCTGCGCGACCTCATCCCCGGCGCTCAAGCATGGCCGCACTTCGTACGCAACCGCTCCGAGCAGTTCGAGGCCAGGTTCGTGATGATCGAAGTGCAGCGCTCCGCATCGCTCTTCTTCGAGGGCATGGCCGGAAGCCGCGTGCCCATCGCGGTCGCCCATGGCGAGGGCTACGCGGAATTCCCGGACGATGCGGCGTTGCGTACGGCGGCACCGCTGGTAGCGCTGCGTTTCGTGGACAACCGTGGCGCCGCGACCGAGGCTTACCCGTACAATCCCAACGGGTCGCCGGCCGGAATCACCGGCCTCACCACGCCCGACGGCCGCTACACCATACTCATGCCCCACCCCGAGCGGGTGTTTCGCACCGTTCAGAACTCGTGGCACCCGGACGATTGGGGTGAGGACGGGCCGTGGATGAGGATGTTCCGGAATGCCCGCCGCTGGTGCGGATGATTAACGCTGCTTACGGCGCTAATCATTAGGTCCGTTGCCAGCAACGGACTTCGTTGGATGATTTCTGAAGCCAATGCAAGTGATCGACGCCGCGAAGCGGCGTCATTACAAACAGCAGGTGCGCCGCGCTAGCAGCGTACCTGCTGTTTGCAGAACTGCTCCAGCTCCTTGACCACCGTGCGGGCGGTTACCTGCCGGCGCACGCTTGCGGCCCCGTAGTCGAGCGCAAGCTTGAACTCGAACTTGGCGAAGAAGGCGTCGAACATCTCGCCGCCGAGCATGCCCACCGCCTGCAGTCCGTCGCTCCCGGGATCGTATTCGAGGATCACGGCGGAAAGCGGCTGCGGCGCCGGCCCTCCCACGACGCGGGCGCCCGATGAGGGATCGTATTCGCTGTGCTCGGAGCAGCAGTGGATCACGTCCGTGCGCGCGGTTGCTGATGCAGTGGCGCGATCCCGATAGCTGATGAAGCTGATCTGCGGAGTGGGATAGCTCATTCGATGCGCGCAGATCGCGGAAAACCCGACGATGGCACGATTGGGCCCGACGCCTCCCGGCCATTCGTAAATCGACCCGTCCTCGGTCTTCAACTCCACGCCGCCCACCGTCGGCTTGC
Organism: Burkholderiales bacterium; assembly: GCA_035259205.1. Classification (GTDB taxonomy): domain Bacteria; phylum Pseudomonadota; class Gammaproteobacteria; order Burkholderiales; family SG8-41; genus SG8-41. Next base: position 19,677 of record DATFWO010000349.1, read on the forward strand.
CCAGATTGAGCAGGAAGCACGGCGTCGCTTCGAACGGATAATGAAAGATATAGTTGCGGCGCGGCACGAGCCGCGCGGCCCGGAACGGTTGCCCGCGCGCGTCCGTGAGCTGCGTGCGCGCATAAAAGCGCGGCGTGAGATTCTTGGCCGGCAACTCGCCGGGGGCGCCGACGGCGCAGGTCGCGGCGCACGCCTTGATGAAATCCCGCCGCTCCACTACCGACTACTCGATCTTGGCTTTGGCGCGCAGATCCGCGAGCGCCTTCTGGACCATCTGGTTCTGCATGAGCTGATGCAGCTGGGGCTTGGCCTCCTCGAAAGACGGGACCTTCATGGCGCGCTCGTCGTCGAGGCGGATGATGTGCCAGCCGAAATTCGACTGCACCGGGGTATCGGTCATCTGGCCCTTCTTGAGCTTGGCGAGGGCATCGCCGAACGGCTTGACGTAGCGCTCCGCCGGCGACCAGTCGAGCTCGCCGCCCTTGACTTTCGAGCCCTGGTCCTTCGATTTCTCGGTTGCCAGTTTCTCGAAGCTCGAGCCCTTCTTGATCTGGGCGATCAGACCCTTGGCTTCATCTTCGTTCTCGACGAGTATGTGATGCGCCTTGTATTCCTTGGCCGGCTGCTGCGGCTTGAGCCGCTCGTATTCCTTCTTCATCGCGTCGTCGGTCACCGGGTTGGCGCGGATGTAATCGCGCAGATACGCGGTGGCGAGGATCTCCTGGCGGGTAAGATCGATCTGCGCGGCGACTTCGCCCTGCTTGTCCAGGCCTTTCTTGATGGCTTCCTGCGCGATGAGCTCCTGATTGACCAGCTGCTCTTTCACCGCGCTGCGCAATTCCGGAGAGTCGGGCTGGCCCTGGGCCATGCGCAGCTTGACCGCGGTCTCGATGCGGCTCGCCGGGATCTCCTTCCCGTTCACCTTGACGCCCTGCGCTTCCGCCTCGGCCGTGACGGCAGCGATGCAGAGGAGCGTGGCGGCGAGGCGCAAGGTCAGATTGCCTATCTTCATGCTGTAGTTTCCTTTGACTGTCATCGATGGACTTCTTCCGGCGCGTACGCCTTGATGGCCAGCGCGTGAATTTCCTTTTGCATCATCGAGCCTAGCGCATCGTACACCATCCGATGCCGCAATTGGATGGAAAGTCCCGCAAACCGCCTCGATACTATGACTACGCGGTAGTGTCCGCCGCCGCTCTTGGCGCCCTCGTGCCCGGTGTGCTTCGCGGAATCGTCGTGAATTTCGAGCGCAATGGGCTCGAGCGCGGCGAGTTTCCCCTGTATCCGGGCGCTGACCGTCACTCGGGCCCTTTGTCCACGACGTGGCGTGCGAGCATGAGCGCCTGGAGGATGACGAACAGGAGCATCAGCCCCATGCCGCCGAATACCTTGAACTTGACCCAGATCGCTTCCGAATACGTGTAGGCGATGTAGAGATTGAGCAGCCCCATGAACAGGAAGAATCCGATCCAGCTGCCGTTGACCTTGCCCCAGACCTCGTTCGGCAGCGTGATCTGCTTTTCCATCATGGAGCGGATCAGATTCTTGCCGAGAAAAGCCCGCGCGCCGAAGAGCACGGCCGCAAACACCCAGTAGAGCACGGTCGGCTTCAGCTTGATGAAGGTCGGATCGCGGAAGGCGAGCGTCGCACCACCGAACACGACCATGATGGCCAGAGTCACCCACAGCATGTTGTCGACCTTGCGATGGCGCAGCCACATCCACGCGACCTGTGCGACGGTCGTCACAATGGCAGCCGCGGTCGCGACAAATATGTCGTATAGATTCCAGGCGACGAAAAACACGCCGACCGGCAGGAAATCGAACAGGAATTTCATGGGCGCGTATTATGCCGTTTCGCGCGTGAATGGTGAATAGTGAATGGTGAACGACCGATCGGGTCTCCGCCCGGTGACCTCTGTTGTCGCGGGTCGTTGGCGCTCACCGTTCACTGTTGACTGTTCACCGTTTCTGGAAGTCGAGGGAAGCGGAGTTGATGCAATAGCGCAGCCCGGTGGGCTGGGGCCCGTCCTCGAAGACGTGGCCGAGGTGCGCGTTGCACCGGCTGCAATGCACCTCGACCCGGCGCATGCCGTAGCTGTCGTCCGCCTCGACCGCAACGCTCTCTTTCTTCGCAGGCTGCCAGAAGCTCGGCCAGCCGCTGCCCGAATCGAACTTGTGATCGGAGCTGAACAGCTCGGCGCCGCAACACACGCACCGGTAGCCTCCCCTGTCGTGGTTGTCCCAGTAGACGCCGGTGAAGGCCGGTTCCGTTCCCTTCTCGCGGGTAACGTGAAACTGCTCGGGCGTGAGCTTCGACCGCCATTCCTCGTCGGTCTTCACCACTTTCCCGGGGGCAACGGTCGCATCCTGCCTGCCACTTTTATCGCTCACGGCTTATACCTCAGGTTCAGGTTCGAACAGCTTTTCAGCAACAGGCGCGCGCGCTAATGCATCAGTGTGGCACGTCATCCGGCAGCACCTTTCCCGGGTTCATGATATTACGCGGGTCGAACGTGTTTTTGAGCATGCGCATCATTTGTAGTTCCAGTGCCGTCTTGTACAGGCCGAGCGCGCCGCGCTTGGCCTGGCCGATGCCGTGCTCGGCGCTGAAGCTGCCTCCAAACGCCATCACGACGTCGTGCACGACGCGGTTGACGTCGGTCGCAGCAAGCGCCGCCGGGTCCCCGCGGTTGCGGCCGGGGACGAAGCAGTTGTAGTGTAGATTGCCGTCGCCGATATGGCCGAAGCAGATGATCCGCACACCGGGGAATGCCTGCTCCAGCGCCCGGCCGGCCGCAGCGAC
>DATFWO010000350.1:0-3178 GCA_035259205.1 Burkholderiales bacterium
TGTCGGGATGGAAAGTCTTCAACCTGGTGATCACCTGTCACAACGATGCACCCGAGCCGGTCGCGGGAAAGCCGGTGCCGCGCGACGAAGTGATGCGCGGATTTGCACATGTGCACGAGAAAGCGCGCCAGATCATCGATCTTGCGACGGACTGGAAGCTGTGGGTGCTGTGCGATCGTGAGCCGGTGGAGAACTGGCTGGATGGTCGGGTCGTGCTGCTCGGTGACGCCGCGCATCCGATGCTGCAATACATGGCCCAGGGCGCCTGCATGGCCATGGAGGATGCGGTCTGCCTCTCGCATATGGTTGAAGCGTTTCCGGGCGATCTGGAAAAGGCATTCGAGGCCTATCGGTCGCGGCGCGTGCTGCGCACCACCCGCGTGCAGCTCCAATCACGTGCGATCGGCGAGCACGTCTACCACCCGGCAGGCGCGCATGCGCACCTGCGCAATGCAGTGATGCGCGCGAAGTCTCAAGACGAGTGGTTCGACACCCTGCAATGGCTCTATGGCAGCACCGGACTCAACGAGGCGAATTTTGGGTGACGTCGGCGGATCGCGAGCATGAATGACAACGCTGCCACCGGGATCGCGGGCGCCATGGTGGCCGCCCCCCAGCGCAGAGGTCGGCTGCGACCGCTGCTCGCGTTGTGGCCGTTTGCGGCGCGCTACCGCGGCCGTATCGCGCTCGCGTTCGCCGCGCTTCTGGTTGCAGCGCTGGCGACGCTTGCGGTTCCGATCGCGCTCCGCCGCATGATCGATTTCGGGTTTGCGCCCGAGCGCATCGGACTGATCGACCAATATTTTGCGGTCATGATTCTGGTCGCCGTCATTCTCGCAGCGGCGAGCGCGACGCGCTTCTACCTTGTGACTACGATCGGCGAGCGGGTGGTTGCCGATGTGCGTGCTGCTGTGTTCGAACATGTCACCTCGCTGTCGGCTGCATTTTTTGATGCAGCGTTGACCGGTGAACTGATCTCGCGGCTCGCAGCCGACACCACCCAGATCAAATCCGCGGTCGGCGTCTCGGTCTCCACCGCGCTGCGCAACATGGTGCTGTTCCTCGGATCGGCGATCATGATGGTGGTGACGAGCCCCAGGCTGTCCGCCGTTGTGCTCGCCGTGATCCCGATCATCGTGCTGCCGCTTGTTGCGTTTGGCCGTATGGTGCGCCGCCGCTCGCGCCTCGCGCAGGACACGCTCGCCGATGCATCGGCCTATGCGGCGGAGCTGATGGGCGCCGTGCGTACGCTGCAGGCCTATACCAATGAGGTGCTCGCCGGCACGCGCTTTCGGGCCGCCGTCGAGCGCGCTTATCAGGCGGCGGTCGCATCGACCCGGGCGCGCGCGCTGCTGACCGCAATCATCATCTTTCTGGTGTTCGCCAGCGTGGTGATCATTCTCTGGGTTGGCGCGCAGGACGTGCTCGCGGGGAGAACCTCGCCCGGGCGGCTGGGGCAGTTTGTGCTCTACGCGGCGTTCGCTGCCGGGGGGTTGAGCCAGCTGTCCGACGTGTGGGGCGAGCTTGCGCAGACTGCGGGCGCCGCCGAGCGTATTGCCGAGCTGCTCGCAGTCCAGCCCGAGATCACGGCGCCGCGCAATCCGGTCCCGCTTCCTGCCGGGCGCCGTGGCGAGATTGCCTTTGATCGGGTGCGCTTCGCCTATCCGGCGCGCCCGAGCACGTTCGTGCTCGACGGAATCTCTCTTTCGGTTTGCGCCGGCGAGAAAGTCGCGCTCGTCGGCCCCTCAGGCGCCGGCAAGAGCACGGTCTTTCATTTGCTGCTGCGCTTCTACGATCCGGTCGACGGCACGGTGTCATTCGACGGCGTGCCACTCACACGGGCCGATCCGCGCGACGTGCGCGCCCATATCGCGCTGGTGCCGCAGGACACCGTTATTTTCGCTGCCAGCATCGCGGACAACATACGGTTCGGCCGTCCCGATGCGAGCGATGCCGATGTGGCGCGCGCCGCCGACCTCGCGGCCGCAACCGAGTTCATTACCCGGCTGCCGCAGGGCCTGGCGACGCCGGTCGGCGAACGCGGCGTCACGCTCTCGGGCGGTCAGCGCCAACGCATCGCAATTGCGCGCGCAATCCTACGGGAGGCGCCGCTGCTGTTGCTCGACGAAGCGACATCATCGCTCGATGCCGAGAGCGAGAAGCTGGTGCAGACGGCGCTGGCACGGCTGATGACGGGGCGCACGACGCTTGTCATCGCACATCGGCTCGCAACCGTGCTTGAGTGCGATCGCATCCTGGTGATGGATCAGGGTCGCATCGTCGAAGAGGGAAAACACGAGAGCCTGGTGGCGAACGGCGGGCTCTATGCGCGATTGGCGCGGCTGCAGTTCGACATGTCTTGAATGGTGCGGCGGGCGGTTCACTCCGGCCGCCAGCTCATCCGGTACAAGGGCGCGCCCGAGCGCGGGTTGGTATCAAGGCCAGCAATCGCAAAACCGTGCTTTTGATAGAAACGGATTGCGCGCGCGTTATCCTGATTGACCAGCAAATCAAGACGCGTTGGCGAAATTCGCTTGGCGGCATCGATCAGGGCGACGGCGACATTGGAGCCCCAGGCTTCTGGCGCGACGACGATCTGATCGAGATAGCCCGACGCATCGACGGTGACGAAACCGGCGAGTCCACCGTTGAGCTCCGCAATCATGATCTCGGCGGCGGGCACGAGCTCCTTGCGCCAGCGATCGCGCCACCAGTCGACCCGCGCTGCGAAATCGAGCTGCGGGTAGGCAAGCTGCCAAGTGCGCTGCCACAGCGCGATCGTCGCCGCTTCGTCGGTCTCGACATAGGGCCGCAGCGTGACCCCCGGAACATTTTCCGGAAAAGTGGACACCGGTTTTCCGTCCGAAATTGCGGCCACCATCAGGCCGTTCACCGTTCGGTCAGCTTGAGCTCGATGCGGCGGTTGCGCCGATAGGCGTCCTCGGTGTTGGCAGGGTCGAGCGGCTGAAATTCACCGAAGCCTGCGGCGACCAGATGCTGAGGCGAGACGCCTTTGCTGATCAGATACTGCACGACCGATATGGCGCGGGCTGCCGACAACGCCCAGTTCGACGGGAACTGAATATTTGCGATCGGCCGCACGTCGGTGTGACCGTCGACCCGCAGCACCCAGGCGATTTCCGGAGGAATCTGGTGCTCAAGCTCGAGCAGGGCGGTG
>DATFWO010000351.1:0-15943 GCA_035259205.1 Burkholderiales bacterium
TTCCGCTACGTCTGCGATAACGGCACTTACAAGGCGTTCTACGACGACTTGAGCGACGGCAAGGACGTCAAGATCGACGTATCGAAGGTTGACGTTTCGATGGACGGGATCGAGCTGGAAGACCGCGAGTTCATCGCCGCGATCCAGGGGAAGCGGGAGCCGAACGGCAGCCTCGCGCAGTTGCTCCCGTGCATGCGCGTGCTGGGCAAGCTGGAGAAGATCGTCGATCCGGACCGTAAGGCGCACGCCTAGGAAGGGAAGGCGTGAGCCGTGATCTGTGATCCGACCAGGGCGCTGAACGAAACTGCGCGTTGGCCAACGGTTGCGGGGGGGCGCGCGTGGATCGGCGCGCCTGAACCGGGACGTTAGACCATGCTCTTGGCGTGCTCTATCACAAGGGAATCGGCGGTCGTTTCAGCTCTCCTTGATGCCGTACTTGCTGCCCAGCCACTGCGCGAACTGCACCAGCGCAAACAAGAACAGGATCAGGAGGACGCCAACCGCTGAGAGCTCTACGTACTGGCCGTTCTCCCACAACTCCCAGATGACGATCGAGACCACCTCGGTGCCGGGACTGTAGAGCAGGATGGAGGTCGAGAGCTCGCGCACCGAAACGATGGCAACGTAGATCCAGCCGGCGAGCAAACCCGGCTTCAGCAACGGCAGAATGATACGGACGAACGTCTTGCCCCAGGAGGCGCCGCTCATCGCAGCCGATTCCTCCAGTTCCCGATGGATCTGCACCATGGACGCGCTGGCGTAGCGCAATCCGTATGGCATGAACCGCGTGATGTAGGCGAGCAGCATGATCCACATCGTGCCGTAGACGCCGATGTTCACGTTGAGATAGAAGATCATTGTTGCGAGCCCGAGCACCAGCCCGGGGAAAACCATCGGCAGTGACGCGATATTGTCCAGCACCCAGCGCCCGGGGATCCTGGTCTTGATTACGATCCAGGCGATAACTGAGGTAACGAGCATGACTACCGTCGCCGCGCCCAGGCACAGCAGCAGGCTGTTCCAGAACGCGCGCGCCATGGTCGGATGGCTGAATACGAACCGGTACGGATCCAGGGTCAGGTTGGCAAGGCCCGCGATCGAGGGTGCGGTGTAGAACTTCTGCAGCGACGACCACACGAGCACGAAGAGCGGCAGCCCCACGATCAGGAGAAAATAGGCGACGAAGAGTGCGGCGGTGAAGTAACGCCAGCCGCCGAGGTCGATGCGGCGCGGGCGGAAACCCTTGCCGGTCATCGTTGCGTAGCGCGTGCCGGCGCCGGAGAGGCGGGACTGGAAATAAACGCCGGCCGAGGTCAGGGCGAGCAGTGTGACCCCGTAGGCCGATGCCAGCCCGACCTGGCTCGGATAGCGGTGGATCGCCTCGTAGATGGCCGAAGTCAATACGAAGATACCCGCCGGCATACCGAGCAGCGCCGGCACCTCGAACGACTCGAGCGCGCGGACGAACAGTATGAGCAAGGTCGCGAACACCGCCGGCCACGAGAGCGCGAGCGTGATCCGCCAGACGGTTTGAGCGAGGTTTGCACCGCTCATTGCCGCCGATTCCTCGAGCGCCGGATCCATGGAGCGGAACGCCGCGGTCATGAGCAGGAACGCCATCGGCGAGTAGTGCAGGCCGTCTACCCAGATCATGCCCCACAGCGAATAGACATTGAAAAAAACGTAGTCGGTGTCGAACCACCGCTGCAGCCACAGGTTGAGAATCCCGATCTTCGGGCTGCCGAGCATGATCCAGGAAACGGTGAACAATATTCCAGGGATGATGAGCGGCACCAGCGCCAGCCCGAAGAACAGCCGCTTGAACGGTGTATTCGTGCGCTCGTTCATCCAGGCAAGCGCCGTTCCGACGAATAGAGAAAGCAGCGCCGTGCCGATGGAGTACAGCAGCGAGTTGACGAGCAGCCGAGCCGTTTCGAGGCTCGAATAAGCCTGGACGTAGTTCTGGAGGGTGAACTCAGCGGGCTTGGCGGCAGTGTGCGGCGTGAAGAAGCTCTGCCAGAGGAGGAACCCGAGCGGTATGAGCGCCAGGTAGACGATGGCGGCCACGCAAGCACCGAGGACGACCCATTTCAGGTCGAACGACCGTGACTGCGCCCGGAGTTGCGGTTTGAGCGTGCTGGATGCTGCGGGAGGCGTCACCGCGAGACCCTTCCCGCATCAGCGGAAGAGGTCGGAGTACTTGGCCCGAACCTTTGCGGCGAGCTCCGGCGAGCTTTCGCAGACCTTGGGGAAAGTGTCGAGATGCTCATAGGGGCGGCAGGCATCGATCACCATGCGTGAGTTGTAGGGTAGCGTCTTGTCGGTGACCATGGTGTCCAGCCGCGACGACCAGCAATGGTCAAGCAGCGTAGTGCGCGTCTTGGGATCGCAGCGCGTCCCCATCGCCCAGATCACGTCGTGTATATCGGTTGGATCGACGTCGTCATCCACCACCACGATCCAGCGGCTGACATAGCCGACGGAAGCCACTTGGGACGCGACCAGGCCCACCTGCGTGGAGTGGCCGAAGTAGCGCTGCTTCACAGAGACTACGCAAAAGGTGCGGCCGGCGCCCGCCTGGTGCAGCCATGCCCCGCGAACGTCCGGTATGCCGGCTCCCTCGAGCGCGTCGAGCAGGGCGGCGGAACGCAGGAAGCAGCGCTCGAACAGGTGTGAATGAGGCGGTTTCTGGCTCGCCGCGCACGTGAGGATGGGATTATTGCGGTGGTAGATGCGCTTGATGTGGATCAGCGGTTCCTGCTGAGCGTCTCCCGCGTAATAGCCGTGCCACTCTCCGAAGGGGCCCTCGAGCGTTGTTTCCGTGGCGGAAATCTCGCCCTCCATCACGATCTCGGACCGCGCCGGGAAGGGCAATCCGGTCAATTCGCCCTCGATCAGGTCCAGCGGGCGGTCCATGAGCCCGCCGGCCCACTCGTATTCCGGCATCGAGTCCGGCATGGTGTAACCGGCGGCAAGATAGGTGATGGGATCGGTGCCGATGATGATCACGACGGGGCAGGGCTTGCCCGCTTTCAAATACTTGTCGCGATGGATGCGGCCCTGCTTGCCGTTGGAGATGTAGGAGGCGCAGGTGCCGGGCCCCATCGCCTGCACGCGGTAGGTGCCCACGTTGATCCGGCCCGTATCCGGATCCCGCGTGACGACGCCGCAGGCGGTGCCGATATAGCGACCGCCGTCGTCCTCATGGTGGATCGGCACCGGAAACTTGAGCATGTCGACATCCTGGTCGCGCACCACGTTCTCCAGGACCGGGCCGCTCGTCACGCGCCTGGGCGCGATGCGCTTGAACCCTTTCTTGATGTTCTTGCGGAAGTGATCGAGCATTTCCTTGCGGTTATCGGACAGCGCCGGCTCCATGCCGAGCACGAGCGCAAGCCGATACGGCGAGCCGAACATGCCGTAGGCACAGCGGTGTCCGGCGGGATAGTCCGGTATTCCGTCGAAGAGCAGCATCGGCGCCTTTTCGACCTTCTGGCGGTAGAGCACTTCCGTAACGGCTCCGAGCTCCCGGTCCCAGTGCGCGTTCTTCACGTGCGCGAGCTCGCCGCGCCGCTCGACCGCCGTGATGAATTCTCGCAGGTCGTTCTGTATGGTCGCTGCGTCATCCCTGCCGTCCCGCTCTTGCCGCTTCGTGCCGGCTGCCGTCGTGTTCGTGGACATCGATTCCTCCGTGATGGTCAGCGGCGCGTTGATGATGATCGTTCCCGCTTTTGATCATAGAATACCGCACCGACGCGCCACCCCAAAGCGAAGGTCGGCGCCGCACTTATAACGAGGAGGAGGCCGGATGCAACTGCGCTCAAGGCTGGGCACGCTGTTCGTGCTGCTTGCCTGGCTGATGCCGGCGCTTGCCATCGGTCAGAGCGCCGGCAAGAACGACGACGTTCTGCTCTATCAGGGGGCGGACCGGCAACTACGCCTTGTCGAGAAAGCCAGGAAGGAGGGGGGGCTCACCGTCTATACCTCGCTGGCTCCGACCGAGGCCGAGCCCATGGCGCAGGCGTTCGAGAAAAAGTACGGCATCAAGGTCGAGCTGTGGCGTGCGCTTTCGGAGCGCGTGCTCCAGCGTACCTTGAGCGAGGCCAAAGCGGATCGGAATGCGGCGGATGTAATCGCGACCAACAGCCCGGAGCTGGAGTCGCTGGTACGCGAGAAGGTGCTCGCGCCGTACTACACCCCGTATGCGGCCGATCTGCCGCGCGACAGCATTCCGAAACACCGTCTGTGGATGCCCGACCGCCTCACGATATTCGTGGTGGGCTACAACACCCGTCTGGTGCGCCGGGAGGAACTTCCCAAGAGCTATCTCGGCTTCGCCGACCCGAAATGGAAGGGGCGCATCGGCATCGAAGCGTCCGATTCCGAGTGGATGGCGACCCTGGTCAAGAAATGGGGACAGGAGCCGGGTATGGCGTTCTTCAGGAAGCTCGCGGAGCTCAAGCCCGAAGTCCGCAAAGGACACGTGCTGCTCGCCCAACTCATCTCTGCCGGGGAAATACCGGTGGGGCTCACCGTCTACAGCAGCAATGCCGAAACTTTGAAGCGCAAGGGAGCGCCCATCGACTGGGTCGCCGTCGATCCGGCCGTCGCACGCCCGCAGGGACTCGCGATCCCGAGAAACGCACCGCACCCGGCCGCCGCCGTGCTCTACGCCGATTTTGTGCTCTCTCCGGAAGGCCAGAAGATGTACGAGGACATGGGGCGGCCGCCGGTGAGCACCCGGATCAAGAGCAGCCTCAGCAACTTCAACTACACTATGCTCGATCCGGTCACGGTGCTCGACGAGGCCGACAAATGGAGCAAGCTCTGGGACGAGCTGTTCCTGAAAAAACAGTGATCCGTGACCGGTGATCAGTGATCAAGGCTCGGTGATTTGCGACCAGTCACCGAGCACGGATCACCGCATTTCAGTTATCTATGCGGGTACCGGAGAACTTCACCGCCTCCGCGTACTTCTTGACCGCCTCGCGGAGGCGTTTTCCGTATTCCTCCGGTGTGCTGCCCACCGGCTCGATGTCGAGCTGAGAGAAGCGCTGCACGACGTCCTGTGCCTGCATCGCCTTGGCGACGGCGTTCGACATCCGGGCGACCACGGCCGGCGGCGTGGGGGCGGGCGCTACGAGCCCGATCAATGGCGTGAAGTCGTAACCGGGGCTTCCAAGCTCGGCAACCGTCGGCACCTCCGACATGCGCGCGGTGCGCTTGAGGGAGCTCACCGCAACGACCTTGACACGGCCTGCCTTGACGTGGGCTTCAATCGAGGGCAGCGCCGCATACGCAATCGCCACCTGGCCTCCCAGCAGCGCAGGTATCGTCTCGCCCGTGCCTTTATAAGGAACGTGGACGATGTTCAGGCCAAATGCGTTCTTGAGCGCCTCGGTGGAAAGGTGATGAATGCTGCCGATGCCGGAGGAGCCGTAGTTCAATTGACCCGGCTTGGCCTTGGCCAGCGCGACCAGTTCGCCGAAGCTCTTTGCCGGCACCGAGCCGTTCACCACAAGGTACAGGACGGAGGTCGCGATCAGACTGACGGGACGGAAGTCTTTTTCCGGATCGTAGGGAAGCTTGGAGTATACGAACTGGTTGATCGCGAGCTGGCCGACGTCGGCCACCAGGAAGTTGTAGCCGTCGGGTGCGGCGCGCGCCACGATTTCGGAGCCGACGATGCCTCCCGCGCCTCCGCGGTTGTCGATAACGAGCTGCTGACCGAGATCTTCGAGTACCTTGGGCGCCGCTACGCGCACGATCGTGTCTGGAAGCCCGCCCGCCGCGTACGGCACTACCCAGCGTACCGGCCGGCTGGGGTATCGGTCGTCCGCTTTCTGCTGGGCAAGGGGCGACCCGCACGGCAACAGCAGAACGGCGAACAGCCAGGCACGCGCGCCTGTTATTTTCATGGTGTGACCTCCTCGGCCCATCGGGCAGCCGCATACTAATATACCGGTTCGCCCGCAGAACCGCGAAACCGCGCCGACGCGGGCGGTAGGGAAGGTTCGAATTTGCCGTTAAAATACGGGCATGAGTGACGAAGAATTGATACCACTGTGCGACGCGTCGGAGGTGGCGCCGGGTTGTGCGCTGCGCGCGGAGGGACAGGGCTGTGTCTATGCCGTGTATAACGTGGGCGGCAATTACTACGTGACGCAGGACGAATGCACGCACGGTCCCGGCTTGCTATCGGAAGGCTACGTGATCGAGGACGAAATCGAATGTCCGTGGCATCAGGGGCGCTTTCATATACCGAGCGGCCAAGCCACCTGTTCGCCGGCCACGGAACCGATCAAGGTCTGGAAAGTGCGCCTCGTGAATGGAAAGGTGTGCATCGATCCGGCAGAGCACATGGCCCCGAAGGACGAGGGATGAGGGATGGAAGGTCAGTATTGGCCGGATTATCCGGCGCATTCCGACCGATACTCGCTATCGGGCTGGGTATGCTTGCGGTCCAGTTGCACGCCGCGGCTGCGCCGGATTGGCCGGCGCGTCCGGTGCGCGTCGTCGCTCCGTTCGCGCCGGGTGGCAGCGCGGACACGCTCGGGCGCATGGTCGCCGAGCGCCTGTCCGTCCGGTTCAACCAGAACTTTGTCGTCGATAATCGTGCGGGCGCCGGCGGCACGGTCGGTTCGGATCTGGTCGCGAAGAGCGCGCCCGATGGCTATACCCTGCTCGTTTCCGGCATAGCCTCCCATGCGATCGGACCGGCGATGGCCACGGTGGCGTTTGATCCGGTGACCAGCTTCACGCACATCGCGCTCTTCGGCGGACCACCGATCGTGGTGGTGGTGCATCCCGGGGTCGACGCGAAAAACCTCAATGAATTCGTGGCGCTCTCGAAATCGGCGCCGCAGGGCATTTCCTACGGCTCGCCCGGCCCAGGCACGAACGGCCATCTGGTCGCCGAGTTGTTTCGCATGCGAACCGGAGCGAATCTGGTCCACATTCCGTACAAGGGTGCCGCGCTCGCGATGGTGGACCTGGCGGGAGGACACATCCCGGCGTGCTTCAACACGCTTACCACTGCGGCTCCGCACATCAAGTCCGCCCGCGCACGTCCCCTTGCGCACTCCGCGGCGAAGCGGCTCACGCTGTTTCCGGAGGTGCCGACGTTCGTCGAGAACGGCTACAAGGATCTCGTTGCGACGACCTGGTTTTCGCTGTCCGGACCCGCCGGCATGCCCGCGGCCATCGTCAGGCGGCTCAATGCTGCGGTGAGGGAAGCACTCGCGGCACCGGAGCTGCGCGAACGGCTGATCGCTGAAGGCATAGAGCCTAACGACCTGGACGCAGAGGGTTTCACCCGGTTCGTGCGCGCCGAAGTCGCGAGATGGGGGCCGGTTGCAAAGGCGGCCAAGTAGAGGACTTTCGTCCACGAACGGAGACGCACGGAATCAGAGACTGCTTCCGTGGCTCAACTCAGGAGTATTCAGACATGGCACTTACCCATGAGCAGAACGAGCAATTGACCCGCACCGGTCCCGGCACCTTGCTGGGAGACCTGTTCCGGCGCTATTGGGTACCGGCGCTGCTGGCCGATGAAATCGCGGAGCCGGACGGCGCCCCGGTGCGCGTGCAACTGCTGGGCGAGAAGCTCGTCGCATTCCGCGACACGCAGGGCCGCATCGGGCTGATCAGCGAGTTCTGCGCGCACCGCGCCGTATCGCTCTGGTTCGGCCGCAACGAGGAGTGCGGCCTGCGCTGTCCCTATCACGGATGGAAATATGACGTGACCGGGCAGTGTGTGGACCTGCCTTCGGAAGCGGAGGAGACCGGCATGCGCTCCCGCATCAGGCTCACGTCCTATCCATGCATCGAGGCGGGCGGCGTGATCTGGACCTACATGGGCCCGCCCGAGCTGAAGCCCGAGTCGCCGGCCCTCGAATGGGTGCGGGTGGCGCCCGAGCGCCGTTTTGTCTCGAAGCGTCTCCAGGAGTGCAACTACCTGCAGGCGATAGAGGGCGGCATAGACTCGAGCCACGTGTCGTTCCTGCACAGCGGCGCGCTGAACCGTGATCCCCTGTTCAAGGAGGGCAAGCGTGCGAACGAGTACAACCTGCGCGACCGCATGCCGCACTTCGAGGTCGTCGAATACGCCGGAGGCCTGCTGATCGGCGCGCGCCGCAAAGCGGAAAACGATCGCTGGTACTGGCGGATCACGCCCTTCATCATGCCGTGGCATACGCTCATTCCACCGCGGGCCGGGCATCCGGTCGGCGGCCACGCCTGGGTGCCCATAGACGACGAGAGCTGCTGGGCATGGTCGATCAACTATCACCCCGGACGCGCGCTCACTGCGCCCGAGCTGCAAGCGATGAAGGAAGGCAAGGGCATCCATGTGAAGTACGTGCCTGGAACGTTCGTCCCGTTCGCCAACAAGAGGAACGACTACCTGATGAATCGCGGCACACAGAAATCCGGCGTCAACTACAGCGGCATCGAGGGCATCGCCATGCAGGACGCATCGCTCCAGGAGAGCATGGGACCCATACAGGATCGCACGCGGGAAAATCTGTGCTCAACCGACAACGGCATCATCATGACGCGCCGGCTGCTGCTGAAGGCCGCCAGGAACAACCGCGAAGGCAAGCCGTTGCCGGGGCTGGATCCCGTCACGCAGCGCGTGCGCTCCTGCGCGATCGAACTGCCCTGCGAGGTGCATTTCAAGGACGGCGCATGGGACGGCTTGTTCCGCGAGCTCGACACCGACCCGGTCACTGTGTGACCGTGGCGAATGAGGTGACGACTAATGGTGACGATTGAGAGTGACGAGGGGCTTGCGACGTCACCACGGCACCGCTACCTCGTCACCCGTATCTCGTCACCCGTGTCTCGTCGCCGGCGGTAGCTGTGAGCAAGCTGCGCCTGACGCTGTCGATCTGGGACTACGACCGCTCCCGCGCTCTTGCCGACGGCTCGGTGCAGCCCGACGGCATAGAGCTCATCGTCCTGGAGCATCCCGTAGAGGAAACCTTCTTCCGGATGGCGCGCAACCGCGAGTTCGACGTCGCGGAAATGTCGATGTCGTCGTATACGGTGTCGCTGCACCGGGACCCGCGGCGCTTCGTCGCAATTCCGGTGTTCATTTCACGCTACTTTCGTCATTCCAGCATTTACATTTCGGCCCGAAGCGGCATCCGCGAGCCCAAAGACCTGGTTGGCAGGAAAATAGGCACCCCCGAATACCAGATGACGGCTCCGGTGTGGATCCGCGGCATCCTGGCCGACGACTACGGCGTGAAGCCAGACAGCGTCGAGTACTGGACCGGGGGAGAGGAGCAAACCCAGCGCGACGAAAAAATCAAGCTCGACCTCCCGCCCAATTTCAAGGTGCGCCCGATCGGCCCCGACAAGACGCTTTCGGGCATGATCGCGGCGGGCGAGATCGACGCGCTGCACACGGCGCGCGCGCCTTCGACTTTCTATTCGCGGCCCGATGCCGTGAAGCGCCTGTTCCCGGACTACGTGGAAGTCGAGCGCGAGTACTACCGGCGCACGAAGATCTTTCCGATCATGCACGTCGTGGCGATCCGCCGGGAGCTGTACGACGCCAACCGCTGGATCGCCATGTCGCTCTACAAGGCTTTCGTAGAGGCTCAGCTGCGCACTTACCGCAGCCTGCGCGAAACCGCTGCCCACAAGGCGATGATGCCGTGGCTCGTAGCGCACATCGAGGACGCGGTCCGCGAATTCGGCGAAGACTGGTGGCCCTACGGCTTTCACGGCAGCCGCCATGCGCTCGACACCTTCCTGCGCTATCACCACGAGCAGGGTCTGTCGCCGCGGCGGCTGACGCCCGAGGAGATGTTCGCCCCCGAAACGCTGGAGGCCTATAAAATCTAATACGGGTGACGAGGTGCAGGTGACGAGATACGGGTGACGTACAATCCTGTCCCGTTGCTCATGATCTTATTTGTGGCCTGTCACCATTATTCGTAACCATTATTCGTAACCATTATTCGTCACCTCTATGATTATTGACATCCACGGCCATTACACGACCGAGCCGCAGGCGTTGCACCTGTTCCGCGACAAGCAGCTCGCAGCCCTTGCCGATGCCGCCCGCAAGCCGACGTCGACCGACCTCGGGATCAGCGACGAGGTGCTGGTGAAGAGTGTGGCGCCGCAGCTCAAGTTCCAGACCGAACGGGGGAGCGATCTGACCATCTTCTCGCCTCGCGCGAGCGGCATGGCGCATCACGTGGGGACGGAGGCGATCAGCAGGCAATGGACGACGCTCAGCAACGATCTCATCCACCGTATCTGCAAGCTGTTGCCTGATAACTTCGTCGGTGTCGGCCAGCTGCCGCAGTTCCCGGGGGTATCGCCGCGGAATTGCATACCGGAGCTCGAGCGTATCGTGAACGAGCTGGGCTTCGTCGGCGTCAACCTCAATCCCGATCCGGCAGGCGGCCGCTGGACGGATCCGCCGCTGATCGACAAGCACTGGTACCCGCTCTATGAGAAGCTCTGCGAGCTTGAAGTGCCGGCGATGGTCCACGTGTCGTCGTCCTGCAACGCGAATTTCCACGCAACCGGCGCGCACTACATCAACGGCGACACGACGGCATTTATGCAGCTCATCCAGGGCGATCTCTTCAAGGATTTCCCGACCTTGAAGCTCATCATCCCGCATGGCGGCGGCGCCGTGCCGTATCACTGGGGCCGCTACCGGGGACTCGCCCAGGACATGAATCGGCCGCCGCTCGGCGAGCATCTCCTGAAGAACGTCTATTTCGACACGTGCGTCTACCACCTGCCGGGCATTGAGCTGCTGACGAAGGTCGTCCCGGTAGACAACATCCTGTTCGCCTCGGAGATGGTCGGCGCGGTGAAGGGCATCGATCCGCAGACCGGGCACCATTACGACGACACCAAGCGCTACATCGACCAGATCCGCGGGCTCAGCGAGCACGACCGCCATAAGATCTTCGAGGGCAACGCCCGCCGCGTCTATCCACGGCTGGACGCGCTGCTCAAGAAGCGCGGCAAGTCCGCCGCGAAGACCTGAGCGTTCGCCGGAGCAAGAGAGGCGTTCCGGTTGTGGCCCCCGCTGAGCCCGCCCTCACGGTTGCCGCGCTTCAGCAGATGAAGCGGGACCGGCGCAAGATCGTCGGAGTGGTGGCCTGGGACTACCAGATTGCCCAGATCGCCGACCGTGCCGAGGTGGACATGGTCTCCGTGGGGGATTCGGTGGGTATGAACCTGTGGGGCCACACTACCGAAACGGAAGTGACGATTGAAGAGCTGCTGGTGGTGTGCAAGGCTGTGCGCCGCGGCGTGAGGCGCGCGCTCGTGAGCTGCGACATTCCCTTCGGGCCGGTGCAGGCGGGCACCGAGGCTGTCGTGGGCGCGGCCATCCGGCTCGCTACGGAGGGGGGCGCCGCCATGGTGAAGGTTCATGGCGCTCCTGAAATGGTGCGCGCGATAGTCCGCGCCGGTGTCCCGGTCTTTGCCGAGTTTCACGGGGAGCAGGCACCTGTCGAGAAACTCGTGGAGGAGGCGAAGCGGCTGGAAGAGGCGGGCGCCGCGCTCCTCGACTTCAGGCACTCCGGCCCCGTTGCGGGTCCGGCGGTCGTGAAAGCCGTAGCGATCCCGGTCCTCGGAGGGCTCGGCGGCGGGCCGTGGCTCGACGGCCGCGTGCGTCTAGCCCACACCGCGATCGGCTACGGCGCAAAATGGCTGGATTCCAGGGTAGAAACCTACGCGAACACCGCGAAGTTGTGCCTTGAAGCCTTTTCCGCGCTGGTCGATGACGTGCGTGCGGGTAGGCAGATCAAGGGCGGCTAGCGCTGCACGAAGCGCAATCAGTGATCGGTTTCCCGCAGCGGAAAATCGTTCTCATCATTGATCACCAATCACAGATCACCGTCCAGCACCGATCACATCTTATGTCGCAAGACCGGTTCCTCCTGGCAGCAGTCATGGGCTGGCCCATCATGCATTCGCGCTCGCCGATGCTGCATAACTACTGGTTCAGGAAACACGATCTGGCCGGCACCTACGTGCCGCTCGCCATCCGGCCCGGGGACCTTGCCGCCGCCTTGCGGGCGCTGCATCCGCTGGGCTTTTCGGGCTGCAACCTGACGATACCGCACAAGCAGCAAGCGATGGCGATAGTCGACGAAGTCGACACCGTGGCGAAGCGTATCGGCGCGATCAGCTGCGTGACCGTGCGCTCCGACGGGTTTCTCGCCGGCACCAACAATGACTGGTTTGGCTTCATAGAAAATCTGAAGCAGACCCAGCCACGCTGGCGGGCAGATGCGGGACCGGTGGCGGTAATCGGCGCGGGCGGAGGCTCGCGCGCGGTGTGCTACGGGCTCGCACAAGAAGGTGCCAGGGAGATCCGGCTCGTCAATCGCACTCTGGCCCGCGCTCGCGGCATCGCCGAGGAGTTCGGCGGCCCGATCAAAGTCCAGTCCTGGGATGAACGGCACGACATGATCGAAGGAGCGGCCATGGTCGTCAACGCGACGAGCCAGGGCATGATCGGTCAGCCTGCGCTCGACGTCAGGTTCGACAAGCTGGCGCGGAGCGCGCTCGTCGCCGACATCATCTATACGCCGCTGGAGACGCCGTTCCTCGCCGCGGCGCGCCGGCGCGGGAACCGGACGGTCAACGGCCTGGGCATGCTCCTGAATCAGGGCCGGCCGGCGTGGAAGGCATGGTTTGGCGTCGATGTCGAAGTCACGCCGGAGCTCACGGCGATGGTGGAAAGCTCTCTCGGCAAGGCCTGACGGGACCGGCGCGCTCCTATCCGAGCTTTGCCCGGAAATGATCCCAGGTGCGCTTGAACAGGCTTTCCGTCCAGAGCTTCTCGCGGCACAGCGCCACTTCCTCGTCGGTGAACGAATAGGGCTTGCCAATCTGCAGGGCCATGTATTGCCGGTAGGCGTTTTCTTCCAGGTAGTTCGCGAGCACGAAGGCTTCGACGATGGTTTTGCCCACCGTCACTGCGCCGTGGGATTTCATCATGGCGGCTGGGCGGTCGCCGAGCGCCGCCGCGAGCCGATCGGCCATGGGCTTGTTGTTGATCGAGTTGGGCGAGTCGAGCACCGGCATCGGATAGACCAGCGAGCCCTGCGCGTAAACCGGAAGGTAGCTCTGCCCGACCATGGTGAGAAAGGTCGACCATTTCGGGTGAGCGTGCACGACCGCCCGTACGTCAAGCCGCGCGCGGTACACGCC
The DNA here is from genome assembly GCA_035259205.1 of Burkholderiales bacterium. Classification (GTDB taxonomy): domain Bacteria; phylum Pseudomonadota; class Gammaproteobacteria; order Burkholderiales; family SG8-41; genus SG8-41. The sequence goes on from DATFWO010000351.1 coordinate 13,204, forward strand.
GGCATGCAGGTGGAACTCCAGGGGCGGCTTGCCATTACCTTCGATCACGTTGCCTTCCATGTCGATGGTGCAGATATCCGCGACGGTGAGCTTGCTGCGCTGGCACGAGCCGACGTTGATGAGGATCCGGTTATCGTCGAGCCTAATGCTGCAATGTCCGTTGTAGTCGATGATGTCGGACTGCTCGAGCATGCGGATGCAGTCCACGAGCTGCTGCTTGAATGCGCTGATATCGGTCGTAACTGCTTCGCGGGGCTTCAATGCGACGTCTGGCATGGCTGGCTCCTGTTCAATCGGTGACTGGCACCACTCATCATGCTCTCTTACCACTTGACCTGGCTGCGCCATAGATCCCATGCGCGCCTGGCTGCAGTCTGATTGACAGCGTCTGCGAGCCGGCCTTCCTCGTCGTCGAGTGCCGCGATGGTTGCACCACCGCCCAGGGCCATGGTCCAGTGCTGGATCCGGGCGTTGACCTCGGTGTAAACCGCGCGAAATACCGCGGTCTGCAGCGACGGTCCGCACGCCACGCTGCCGTGCGCGCGCATGAGCACGATGTCCTTGTCGCCCATCATCTCGGCGAGCGCGGCGCCCTTTGCCTCGTTGCCGACCAGCATGTCGGTCGCCCCGAACTTCTCGCGGATGTCGAACACGGGAACGCCGGCCGCGATGAAGGCGGCGTTGTGGAACATCGCCTGCATGGTCACGCCGACGAGCCCGAACGGGACCACGGCTGGTGAGTGGCTATGAACCACGGACATGACATCCGGCCGCGCTCTGTAGATCGCGCCGTGGATGAAACGCTCGAGGAAGCTGGCGCGGCCGTTGGCATTGCACGGAACGCTCTCCAGGTCGTACTCGATCATGTCGCCGGGCGTCACCAAGGCCGGTGCGATGGAGCGTGCCATCAGGTAGCGGTCGGGCGCAGACGGGTGGCGCATCGATACGTGCCCGAACCCGTCCACGACACCCTGGGCCGCGAGGATACGGCTGGCCGCGGCCAGATCCTTGATCAACTCGACTGCCAGCGGCCCGCCGGACTCGGGCGGTTTGTCCTCCGGCGCGCCGCGATCCACGGGCGGCGTTGTAGCGCGTGGGCGCACTGGGCGGGCGGGCGAATTGGCCGAACGAGCCATGTCAAATCACTACTCTCGTCATGATGCCGTGCGGAAAGATTTCCTCGGGCTTGAACTGGCGATGCGCTATACCCTGTTGGTGGGTATAGAGCGCCATCTGCTCCCACGTCGGCCGATTTTCCTCGATGCCGTAGGGAAACGGATCGCCACCGAACATGTCGCGCATCGTTCGCGCGTACGTGGGAAGCCATGCGAGCGGATAGCGCGATACGGCGGGATCGAGCAGCCGCTCGATGCTGCGGCGCTTCGATTCAAGGAACGCATTGTAGAGGTTGCGCGCGACCCACGGATGCTCGTCGAGTATCCGCTTCCTCATCGCGATGATGTGCATGATCGGCCAGACGCGGGTGCGCTCGTAATATTCCTCTTCCATTTCGTGATAATTGGGAAAGAGCCGCTCGACGTCGGGATGGCCTTCCAGGAAACAGGTTGGCGGGCGCGCGATGATGGCGCAATCGATCTCGCCCGCGGCCAGCAGGTCGCTCAGGGATTTGTCCCCAACGCGCGTCAGGGTCAGTCCCTTCGGAAGGCTCAGCTCGACTTTCTCCTTGCGCCCCGCCGCATTCGCTCCCGCCTGGTACCAGTGCACGTCGGTGAGCCTGACGCCCATGTCGTTATGCATCCAGCCGCGCATGTACACGGCCGCGGAATGGGCCCATTCCGGCGAGCCGACCCTCCGTCCCTTCAGGTCCATCACCGTCTTGATCCTGCTCTTCTTGTTCACGTAGAACGAACTGAAACGGAAAAGCCGGGAGCAGACGACCGGCAGTCCGATAATGTCGCTCTCGTCGCGGGTTACCTGTGCCGCGAATTTCGCGAATGACAGCTCGGACAGGTCGAATTCGCGGTTGGCGGTGAAGCGCGCGAAGCACTCGTGGTGGCCGAGATTGAGCCAAGTGAGATCGATGCCCTCGGCCTTCACGAAGCCCAGCCTGAAATCGCGAAAGTGATCGTAGTCGGTGGTCGCGATGGATAGCTGTACTTGCGACATGTCCCTCCCTCCCTGGCGGGATCCTGCTTACCCGGCTTTCGTCACTGCCAGGCGCGGTTGTCTACCGTGGACTCGTACGTGGCGCCCGGCGGCACCAGCTCCCAACCCAGGGTCCACTGATAGGTATGCTCGAATCGTTCCCGCGTATAGGGCTCGGGCGGCGCGTTGAGAATGCGCGAGAGGTTGAGCTCCCCTGGCTCGATCAGGCCGCCGACTTCTTCGACCAGATAGTGCGCGTATCTTTCGGGGTTCTTGTCGATGGCTTGCGCGGCGGCGGCTTCCGCGCGGAACATCTTCGCCAGAGTCGGACCGTCCAGCTCGTCGCCGGCGGCTTCGCTGCGCGTCGAGTGCGATTCCATGAGCACGCGCATGCCGCGCTTTTCTGCGATGCTGATCCACGGCTCCATCAGGCTCACAGCCGCAACTTCGCCACGGCTCGCCGCTTCCAGCCGCTCCTTCATCGTTCCGGCGAAAGTGGTGCGGATCTGCTCGCGCTTCAAAAATCCCTCGAGCAGCTTCAGGGTCGTGAAATGGGAGCCGTTGAACGGGCTGACGGCGATCGGCTTGTCCTTCAACTGCTCGGGCTCGTAGATCCGCGACTTGGGGCTGGTTA
>DATFWO010000352.1:0-14851 GCA_035259205.1 Burkholderiales bacterium
GCCGCCATGGCGGCGGAGCTGCGCAAGCTGGGCGCCAAGGTGGAGGAAGGAAGCGACTATCTGGAAGTCACGCCGCCCGTCGCCGGCTTGCCGTCCCACGCCGCGATCGACACCTACAACGATCATCGCATGGCGATGTCGTTCTCGCTGGCGGCGCTGGGCGGGGTTCCAGTTCGCATCAACGATCCGGGCTGCGTTGCCAAGACGTTTCCCGAGTATTTCGACGCGCTGGCGGCGATCTCTGAACGCTGAACCTTGGCAGTGCTGCGGCCTCCCGTCATCGCGATCGATGGCCCCTCCGCGTCGGGCAAGGGGACGGTGGCGCAGGAGCTGGCCTCAGCGCTCGCGTTTCACTATCTCAACAGCGGCGCCCTCTATCGGACCGTTGCGCTTGCTGCGGACCGCGGCGCGGTGCGGCTGGATGACGAAGCCGAACTCGCCGCCGTCGCCCGTGATCTGAGGGCTGAATTCCGGGGCGATACGGTCATGCTCGACGGCCGTGACGTGACCGATGAGATACGAACCGAAGCGATCAGCACGGCCGCATCCAGGGTAGCCGCCAACGCGGCCGTCCGGGCCGCGCTCCTCGAGCGCCAGCGCGCCTTTCGCCGGATGCCGGGGCTGGTGGCGGACGGGCGCGATATGGGCTCGGTGGTATTCCCCGATGCAACCCTCAAGATCTACCTCACGGCGAGCCCTGAAGAGCGCGCGCAACGGCGATATAAACAGTTGATGGGAAAAGGAATGAGTGCTAATATGACCGCCCTTTTGCAGGATATCCGCGAGCGCGATTCGCGCGACAGCGAGCGCGCCGTGGCACCGCTGCAGAAGTGCGCCGATGCGGCGCTGCTCGACACCACTCGCATGTCGGTGGAGGAGGCAGTGGCGCGGGTGCTGGCGCTGTATAAAGAGGCACTCCGGACGCCATGAGGTTCACCCCGACTCATGGTTTTTTTAACCAACCCCGCCGGAACCGGCGGGCTTAGCCGACGATCTCACAGCCGAATGATGAAAACGCCCTCCCCGGTCAGAGCTTCAACGCCAACCCCAACCCCAGCACCAGTCACAGAAAATTTCGCCGCGCTGTTCGAAGAGAGCCTCGCCCGCAAGGAAATGCGGATAGGGGAAGTGATCACTGCGGAAGTCATCCGGGTCGATGACAACTACGTGGTGGTCAACGCGGGGCTCAAGTCCGAAAGCTATATCCCACTGGACGAATTCCGAAACGACCGCGGCGAGGTCGAGGCCAAACCCGGCGAATTCGTCAAGGTCGCGATCGAGGCCGTCGAAGACGGCCATGGCGAGACGCGGCTCTCGCGCGAGAAGGCCAAGCGGCTCGCGGCGTGGCTCGATCTGGAGGAGGCGCTCGAAAAGGGGACGGTGGTGTCCGGTGTCATCAACGGCAAGGTGAAGGGCGGTCTCACGGTGACGGTCAACGGCATACGCGCCTTCCTGCCCGGCTCGCTGGTCGATATCCGTCCGGTGAAGGACACCACGCCGTACGAGAACAAGCAGATGGAGTTCAAGGTCATCAAGCTCGACCGCAAGCGCAACAACGTGGTGGTTTCGCGCCGCGCGGTGCTGGAAGCGAGCCAGGGTGCCGAGCGCGAGGCCCTGCTGGCGACCTTGCAGGAGGGGGCGGTCGTCAAGGGCATCGTCAAGAACATCACCGATTACGGTGCGTTCGTGGATCTCGGCGGCATCGACGGCCTGCTGCATATCACCGATCTCGCGTGGCGCCGCGTAAAGCATCCCTCGGAGATCCTGACCGTAGGCGACGAGGTCGAGGCCAAGGTGCTGAAGTTCGATCAGGAAAAGAACCGGGTTTCGCTGGGCCTGAAGCAGCTCGGAGAGGACCCATGGGTCGGGCTCTCGCGCCGTTATCCGCCGGGCACGCGGCTCTTCGGCAAGGTTTCCAATCTCACCGACTACGGCGCGTTCGTCGAGATCGAGGCGGGCATCGAGGGCCTGGTGCACGTCTCGGAGATGGACTGGACCAACAAGAACGTCCACCCGTCCAAGGTGGTGCAGCTCGGAGACGAGGTCGAGGTGATGGTGCTGGAGATCGACGAGGATCGCCGCCGCATCTCGCTCGGGATGAAGCAGTGCATGCCCAATCCCTGGGAAGAGTTCGCCATGAATCACAAGAAGGGCGACAAGGTGAAGGGGCAGATCAAGTCGATCACCGATTTCGGCATCTTCATCGGACTGCCGGGCGGCATCGACGGACTCGTGCATCTGTCCGATCTTTCCTGGGGCCGGCCCGGCGAGGAAGCCGTGCGCGACTACAAGAAGGGCCAGGAAGTCGAGACCGTTGTGCTCTCGATCGACGTGGAGCGCGAGCGGATTTCGCTCGGCATCAAGCAGCTCGAGGGCGATCCGTTCTCGAACTACATCCAGGCGCACGAAAAGAATTCGATTGTGACCGGGACCGTGAAAGCCATCGACGGCAAGGGAGCGGTGATCCAGCTGGATGCCGACGTCGAGGGCTATCTGCGCGCTTCGGAGGTGTCACGCGACCGGGTGGAGGACATCCGCACCCGGCTGAAGGAGGGGGACAAGGTGACCGCGATGGTCATCAATCTCGACCGCAAGAACCGCACCATCAACCTTTCGATCAAGGCGAGGGACATGGCGGAAGAGGCGGAGGCGATGAAGAAGCTTTCCGAGGACAAGCAGGCGAGCACCGGCACCACGAACCTCGGGGCCTTGCTCAAGGCTAAGCTGGATGTGGCCAATCAACAATAGAATAGCTAGGAAAGCACCATGACCAAATCGGAGTTGATCGCGAAGCTCGCGGGGCGCTATCCCCAGCTGGTGGCGAAGGATGCAGAACTCGCGGTGAAGATGGTGCTCGATGCGATGTCGAAGAGCCTCGCCCAGGGCCAGCGCATCGAGATCCGGGGCTTCGGCAGCTTTGGACTCAACTACCGGCCGCCGCGCACCGGGCGCAACCCGAAGTCCGGCGAGAAGGTCCAGGTGCCGGCGAAGTACGTTCCTCATTTCAAGGCGGGGAAAGAACTGCGCGAACGTGTGGATATCAAGAAATAGTGGCGATCCGCTGAAGCATCGCTTGGATTGCGGCGGCATGATCGAAAGATCATGCCGTTTTTTATTGGCTGCTGAGAATCCGGCACGGCGTATCGGGGATTCCGGCTAGACGGGAGAGAGAGGCAATGCGCTATCTGCTCTGGGTCGTGAAATTCGCGCTGTTCCTGCTGGTGTTTTCGCTCGCCGTAAAGAATACCGACCCGGTCGCGGTGCGGTATTATCTGGGCGCCGAATGGCAGGCGCCGCTGATTTTCGTGATTCTGGTCGCGTTCTGCGCGGGGGCCGCGTTCGGCGTCGTTGCCTGCCTCCCCCAGCTGTTCCGGCTGCGGCGGGAATTGACCGCGCTCAGAAGCGGCTTGCCTCGAAAAGAGGTCGATCGCGCGGGCGTAGAGACGCAGAGAAAACTTCACAACGGATTGCAGGCGGGACACTAGTGGAACGGCGCGATGGAAATTGACTATTGGTGGCTGCTCGCGCTGCCGTTGTTTTTCGCGCTCGGGTGGTTCGCCGCGCGCATCGACATCAAGCAGCTCGTCTCCGAGTCGCGGGTGCTGCCGAAGTCGTACTTCAAGGGGCTCAACTTCCTGCTGAACGAGCAGCCCGACAAGGCGATCGAGGCCTTCATCGAGGTGGTGAAGGTCGACCCCCAGACGATAGAGCTGCACTTCGCGCTGGGGAGCCTGTTCCGCAGAAGAGGCGAAGTGGAGCGCGCGATCCGCATGCACCAGAATCTGGTGGAGCGTCCCGACCTCGCGACCGAGCAGCGGCTGCATGCGCTGTTCGAGCTGGCGCAGGACTACTTCAAGGCCGGCCTGCTCGACCGGGCGGAGGAGCTGTTCCTGAAGCTCGAGGGGTCGCCGCACGCCGAGGATGCGCTGCGGTTCCTGCTGGAGATCTACGAGCAGGAAAAGGAGTGGGTGCGGGCGATCGCCATGGCGGAGAAGCTCGAGGCCGTGACCGGTCGCTCGCACCAGAAAGAAATCGCCAATTTCCACTGCGAGCTTGCGAGCACCGAGCTGATCCAATCGAATCCCGCGGGCGCGCGCCCCCATCTTGCAGAGGCGCTTGCCCATCACCGGTTGTGCGTGCGCGCCAACGTCCTGCTGGGCGACGTGGAGGCCCAGGCCGGGCGTCCCGGCGCGGCCGTCGACGCCTGGATGCGGATCGAAAGCCAGAATCCCGCTTTCCTGGCGCTCACCGCGGAGCGCATGTACAACGCGTTCAAGCAATGTGGGAAAACGGGCGAGGGTCTCAATCTGCTGCGTGGCTATCTCGCGAAGTATCCCTCGCTCGATCTGTTGAACATCGTGTTCCAGGGCACCCTGGAGTCTCAGGGGACCGAGCAGGCCTACCGGCTGGTGCGGGACGAGCTGCGGCGCACTCCGACCTTGCTTGGCCTCGACAAGCTGCTCGAAGCGCAGCTGCTGGAGGCGCCGCTCGACCGGCGACGCGATCTGGAGCTTATCAAGGAGCTGGTGTACCAGCACACCCGCAGTCTCGCGATGTACAAGTGCGAGAACTGCGGGTTCCGCGCCCGCCAGTACTACTGGCACTGTCCTGCGTGCTCCGCGTGGGAAACCTATGCTCCGCGCCGTACCGAAGAGGCGAAGATACCGGCGTGAGCGGCGGAGCAGGCATGAGCGGTAAATTACTGGGGGAGAGATAGCACGCGTGGGCGATCCCCGTGTCATCGTGGCGCTCGACTATCCTGAGGCAAAGGAAGCGCTCGATCTTGCGTCGCGGCTGGATCCGGCGACGTGCCGGGTAAAGATCGGAATGGAGCTCTACGCCGCAGCGGGCCCGTCGTTCGTGGAGCAGCTCGTCCGGTCCGGATTCGGCGTGTTTCTCGACCTCAAGTTCCACGATATTCCCAATACCGTGGGAGCAGCGTGCCTCGCGGCGGCGCGCCTTGGCGTCTGGATGATCAATGTGCACGCCCTGGGCGGGCGCGCGATGCTGGAGGCGGCCCGGCGAGCGCTCGCGGGCTTGCGCTCCCCGCCGCGGCTCACCGCTGTTACGCTGCTGACCAGCATGGGGCCGGCCGATCTCGCGGATGCAGGAATAGGCGGCAGCCCGGCTGAAGCGGTCCTACGGCTGGCACGCCTTGCGCAGGCCTGCGGTCTCGATGGAGTAGTCTGTTCGGCGCGCGAGGCCGCGCTGCTCAAACGGGAATGCGGAAAATCCTTTGTGCTCGTCACGCCAGGCATACGGCCAGCCGCCGCCGACAAGGGCGACCAGGAGCGCGTCGCCACGCCCGCCGCCGCGGTCGCGGACGGCGCCGACTATCTGGTTGTCGGCCGACCGATCACGCGCGCGGCTGATCCCCTAGCGGCGCTGCGCGCCATCAACGATGAAATCGCGGCCGTCGGCCGGAGCTGACGCTACAATTCGACGATGAAGGCGGGCAAGGAAAGGCGGCAGGGGGAAGGCGCAAAGCGGAAGGGAAATGCTTCATCCCTCATCCATCAACCCGCATCCCTTGCACGCGCCCGCGTTCTCGTCGTCGGCGACGTCATGCTCGACCGCTACTGGATCGGCGATGCGTCGCGGATTTCACCCGAGGCACCGGTCCCGGTTGTCCTCTTCAGAGAGGAACGCACCAACGCCGGCGGCGCAGCGAACGTCGCGCGCAACTGCGCGGCGCTCGGTATCAGGACGCAGCTGCTGTCCGTCGTGGGCGACGACAAGGAAGGAGCCGTCCTCAGGGGCATCCTGGAAAAAGGCGGCGTGCGGGTCAACTTCCACAAGGACAGATCCGTCCAGACGACACAAAAGCTGCGGGTGATCGGCCGCCAGCAGCAGCTCCTGCGCATCGATTTCGAGACCATGCCTTCGCGCGAAGTGCTCGCGTACAAGCTTGCCGATTTCGATGCTGCGCTGCCCTCATGCGACGCGGTGATTCTGTCGGACTACGGCAAGGGCGGCCTTGCACACATCGCGCGCATGATCGCGCGTGCGCGCGTGGCCGGAAAGAAAGTGCTGGTGGATCCCAAGGGTGACGACTACACCCGCTACAAGGGCGCACACGTCATGACGCCCAATCTTGCGGAGCTGCGCGAGGTCGTCGGCGGCTGGAAGAGCGAATCCGACCTGGAGCGCCGCGCACAGGCGTTGCGGCGGCAGCTCGGGCTGGAAGCGCTGCTGCTTACGCGCGGGGCCGACGGCATGACCCTGTACCGACAGGGCCGCGTCCTGCGGGTAAAAGCCGAGAAGCGCGAGGTGTACGATGTTACCGGAGCGGGCGACACGGTCATTGCCGCGCTGGGCGCCATGCTCGCCGCCGGTGTCCGGCTCGATCAGGCCGTACGGATAGCCAACCGCGCCGCGGGGATCGTCGTGGGCAAGTTCGGGACCGCGGTCGTCACGCCGAACGAGTTGTTCGGCAAGGGATGAGGGCGGAAGGCGGAAGGATGAGGATCGAAGCTGCAGCCATGTTGGAGAGGGCATCGGGCTCCAGGTCATCCCTCATCCCTCATCCCCCATCCCCTGGAAAACAAGGCGACGCATAATGTATTACGTAGTGACAGGCGCAGCCGGGTTCATCGGGTCCAACCTGGTAAGGGCGCTCAACGACCGCGGGATGACCGACATCATCGCCGTGGACGACATGCAGCACGGTGACAAGTTCGTCAACCTGGCGGACTGCGACATCGCCGATTACCTGGACAAGGAGGAGTTCCTCGACAAGATCGACAAGGGAGAGTTCGACGGCGTTCTCAATGCCGTCCTGCACCAGGGGGCGTGTTCCGACACGACGGAAGCCGACGGCCGCTACATGATGCAGAACAACTACCAGTACTCGCGGCAGCTGCTCGACTATTGCATTCGCGACGAGGTGCATCTGATCTACGCGTCGTCGGCGGCGCTCTACGGCGCGAGCCGGGAATTCCGCGAGACGCGCGAGTGCGAGGCCCCGCTCAACATCTACGGGTATTCGAAGTTCCTCTTCGACCAGCTGGTGCGGCGGCGCTTCGAGGAGCGCAGCGCCCAGATCGCCGGATTGCGCTATTTCAACGTCTATGGCGAGCGCGAGCAGCACAAGGGGCGGATGGCTTCCGTGGTTTATCACTTCTTCAACCAGTACCGCGGGGCCGGCCATGTGCGACTGTTTTCCGGCAGCGGGGGCTACGGCGACGGCGAGCAGAGGCGCGACTTCGTCTCGGTGGAAGACTGCGTGAATGTCAATCTTTTTCTCCTGGATCACCCCGGGAAATCCGGTATCTTCAACGTCGGTACCGGCGTGGCGCAGAGCTTCAACGACGTGGCGGTCGCCACTGTAAATACCTGTCGCAAGGCGCGCGGCGAGCCGCCGCTTACGCTCGCCGCGATGCGCGAGCGCGCGGTCATCCAGTACATTCCGTTCCCGGAAGACCTCAAGGGCAAGTACCAGAGCCATACCCAGGCCGATATCGCGACCCTGCGCAGCGCGGGTTACGAAATGCCGTTCCTCAACGTGGAACAAGGCGTCGCGCGTTACTGTCAAAAGCTGCTCGAACGGTCGCCGCTGTGATGCCGCCGCCCTACCGCGTGGGTCGGAAGGTCCCCGCCGAGGATGTGGTCTTTATAAGCACACTCCAGAATCGTCTAAGGGCGGGCGCGGGCATCGGTTATCATGGAAGCTGGCTGCACGTAGGCACCGCTGGGCTCTGAGATCATGGATACACGTTCTGCTCCCGCACTGAAGACCCTCGAAGACTTCGTCGGGAACACGCCGCTCGTCAAGTTGAAGCGGCTGCCCGGGAAAACCGGCAATACGCTGTTCGCCAAGCTCGAGGGCAACAACCCGGCGGGCTCGGTGAAGGACCGGCCGGCATTTTCCATGATCAAGCGCGCACAGGAGCGCGGAACGATCAAGCAGGGCGACACGCTCATCGAGCCGACCAGCGGCAACACCGGCATCGCGCTCGCGATGTGCGCCGCGATGATGGGCTATCGGATGATCCTCGTCATGCCCGAGCACCTGTCGGCGGAGCGGCGGCAGACGATGGCCGCATTCGGGGCGGAGATCATACTCACGCCGAAGCAGGGCGGCATGGAAATGGCGCGCGACGTCGCGGAGAAGATGCGCGACGAGGGTAAGGGCGTGATCCTCGACCAGTTCGCCAATCCCGACAATCCGCTGTCGCACTACGAAGGTACCGGCCCGGAGATCTGGCGCGACACGCACGGCGGCATCACGCACTTCGTCTCCAGCATGGGCACGACCGGGACTATCATGGGCTGCTCGCGCTACTTCAAGGAACAGAATCCCGCTATACAGATCGTCGGCTGCCAGCCGACCGAGGGGTCGCAGATTCCGGGCATACGCAAATGGCCTCCGGCGTACGTGCCGAAGATCTGCGATTGGAAGCGCGTCGACCGGATGATCGAAGTTTCCCAGGCCGATGCGGAAGAAACCACGCGCCAGCTCGCGCGCGAAGAGGGCATATTCGCCGGGATTTCCTCGGGGGGCGCGATGTGGGCGGCCCTGCAGGTCTCGCACGAGGTCAACAACGCCGTGATCGTCACCATCATTTGCGACCGCGGCGACCGCTATCTCTCCACGGGTGTTTTCCCCGGCTAGTGTTCCGGGTGGTCCGCTGACGCAAGGTGCCGCCAGGAATGTGTCGCGAGAAGTTCCGGCACATTCCTGCGGCCTGTCTGATCGCGTACGCGGTGGCAGCCGGCGCGGCTCATGCCGTTGAGCTCAGATTCGTCCTGGATGGCCTCGAAGCGCCGGATTTCACCGCCAAGGCGGTCACCGCGCTGGTGAGCGACAAGGCCTTCCGCCTCGCTATCGGCGAGCTCGCGATTCTCGGGAAAACCTGGCGCAATCTGAACGTCAGCTGCGGTGTCTTTCGCCTGGAATCCGATCTCATCGAATGCCGCGACGGCGCCGTCGATGCGGGTGCGAAGATGCCGCTCGCTTTCTCTTACCGACCAAAGAGCCGCGACCTCGATCTGACCGTGCAACCCCGGGTGAAGGAGACGTGGCGGCTGCAGGCGAGCTTTGCGGAGCGATCGCTCAAGACGGAGCTGACGGTCGAGAACGGCCTCCTCGCGAATCTTGCCGCCCTGATGCCTGCGGACTGGCCGAAGACGAATTCCGGGACTTTCAACGGCAAGTTCACGCTCGAAGGCTCCGGGGAGCAGCGGGTTGCGGGCGAGCTTTCGGTGCGTGGGGTCGCGTTCAGCGACGCCAGTGGACTGCACGCCGGCGAAAAGCTCGACGCCGACGTCCGTGTCTCCGCGCAAGCGACGGGGGCGGCGTGGCGCTGGCAAGCTGGGCTCGAATGGAAGGGCGGGGAGGTCTTCTGGCAGCCCCTTTATCTGCGCGCCATCGGCCAGACGCTGCGCGCCGAGGGGACGTTCGACGAGCGTCGAATCAGCGTTGCGCGCGCGAACCTGAATCTTCCGGGCGTCGGCGAGCTGGAGGCGGCCGTCGAATGGGATCGCCGCGCCGGGCGCGTGCAGAGCGCGGATCTGCGGTCGAAGACGCTCGACGCCGCCGCCCTGTACGAGCGGGTGCTCCAGCCACATCTCGTCGGCACCGCGCTCGCCAATTTGCGCGTCGCGGGCACGATGGAGCTCCCCGGGTTGCGAATCAGGGACGGGGAGCTCGAAGCGGTGGATCTCGTCGTGCACGACGTATCTTTCGAAGACCTGAACCGCCGCTTCGCCGTATTCGGGGCGAACGGGCACATTCCGTGGCACCACACCGATACGACGAAGCTGGACCTCCAGATCAAAGGCGGCGAAGCGCTCAAGATCCCGTTCGGCGCGATGAGGCTCCCGGTCACCATGCGCGGGATGCGGTTTCGCCTCGAGTCGGTGGAGATCCCGGTGTTCGACGGCAAGCTCACGATGAAAGGGTTCGCGACCGATCCGCCGGGGGACGAGGACTGGCGCTGGTCCTTCAGCGGTGAGCTGACCCCGATCTCGATGGAGCGGTTCACCGAGGCGATCGGATGGCCGGTCATGCACGGCGCCATCGCGGCGGCAATTCCGAAGGTGAGCTACGCGCGGTCAACGCTGCGAGTGGGCGGCGCGTTGATCTTCAGGATATTCGACGGAACCATAGAGGCGCGCAACGTGACGCTTGCCGAGCCGTTCGGGAGAGCGCCGCGCCTGGCGGCCGACCTGGACATGCGCAACCTCGATCTCGACCTGCTCACGCGGACTTTTTCCTTCGGGAACATCACCGGCCGCATCGACGCCTCGGTCACGGGCCTCGAGCTGGTCAACTGGCAGCCGGTCAAATTCGATGCGCGCCTCCAAAGCAGCGCCGGAGAGTATTCCCGCAAGATCAGCCAGGCCGCCGTTCAGAACATTACGTCTCTGGGCGGCGCGGGGGCGTCGGCCGCGCTCCAGCGCACGTTCCTGCGCTTCTTCGAGCAATTCGGCTACCAGAAGCTCGGCTGGAGCTGCCGGCTGGAGCACGACGTGTGCCGGATGGGCGGCGTCGAAGACACGCCGCAGGGCTACGTGATCGTCAAGGGCAGCGGCGTTCCGGCGCTTTCGGTGTTGGGCTACAATCGTGTCGTTAACTGGCCCGATCTGGTCGAACGTCTGAAGCGGATCGTACAGGACAACGTGCACGCGATCGTGCGATAAGCCGCGGCAAATCAAACCGCATATACAATCGGATGAGCGCAGATAATTTCCACCCCTTGCGGCGCCGGTTTTGCTCGACGTTTGTTCGCGACCGTCTGCGGTGCATCGCGGCTCGCCTGCTGTGCGTCCAGCTCGGACTTGCCCTTTCCGGCTGCGTCACCATCAACGTTTATTTTCCGGCCGCGGCCGCGGAAAAGGCGGCCGACCGGATCATCGACGAAGTGTGGCAGCTGAAGGAGGGCGGTGCGCCCGCGACGGTCAAGCCTGCACCTGGAGAAAGCAAATGAAGATCGTAGTGTCACTCCTGTTGTGCGCGATCGTGGCGGCGGGGTATTCCGCTGGCGCGCTTGCCCAGGCGAATCTCGACGTCAATACCCCGGCCATCGCCGGCCTCCAGCGGAGCATGCAGCAGCGCCACGGGGAGCTGGCGCCGTTCTATTCGAGCGGCGCCGTGGGGCTTACGCGGGACGGCAACGTTGCGCTGCGCGACGCCAACCTCGTGCCGCTGCCCCAGCGCCAGCAGGTCAACGGGCTCATCGCCGCCGAGAACCAGGATCGCGCGGCGCTCTATCGCGAAGTCGCCCGCGGCAACGGGCACCCGGAGTGGGAGCAGGACATCCGGAACACGTTCGGGCAGCGCTGGATCGAAAAAGCGCAGCCCGGCTGGTACTATCAGAGCGCCGGTGGGACATGGGTCCGGAAATGACGAGGAATATCCGCGCACGACCGGCGCGGATATTCCTTATCGACCAAGAGAATTAGAGGGCTCGAAGTTCGAATTCGTGTGAGCGAGAACGGGTCGACGCCACTACAGGAGCGTCACCCATTCGGACTTGCGGCAGGCTGCATTCTCATGACACCCGTTCTCGCCTTCGATATCGAGACCGTGCCCGACGTCGCGGGCTTGCGACGCCTGCATGGCCTCGACGGGAAGCTCTCGGACCGGGAAGTCGCCGAGATGGCGTTCCAGCTGCGCCGGCAGGCGGCCGGCAACGATTTTCTTCCCCTGCACCTTCATCGCGTCGTGGCCATCTCCTGCGCCCTGCGCGACCGGGACCAGTTCCGTGTCTGGTCGCTCGGCAGCGATGCGGAGCCCGAGGCGGTTCTGATCCAGCGGTTCTTCGACGGCGTCGCGAAATACACGCCGCAGCTCGTCTCGTGGAACGGCGGCGGATTCGATCTCCCCGTGCTGCACTACCGCGCGCTGATCCACGGCGTGAGAGCCCGGCGTTACTGGGAGATGGGTGACGAAGACCGCGAGTTCCGCTACAACAACTACATCGGCCGCTATCACCTCCGCCACGTCGATCTCATGGATCTGCTGGCGCTATACCAGCCTCGCGCTTTCGCACCGCTGGATGATCTCGCGCAACTGCTGGGATTGCCGGGGAAGCTCGGATTCGACGGATCACAGGTGTGGGACGCGTTCCTCGCGGGGCGGCTGCTGGAAATCCGCAGGTACTGCGAGACTGACGTCGTCAATACCTACCTCGTCTTCCTGCGTTTCCAGCTCATGCGCGAAGCGCTGACCGCGGAGCAGCACCAGGGCGAGTGCGAGCTGGTGCGGGCGACACTATCGGCGTCGCCCGAGCCGCACTGGAAGGAGTTTCTTGCTCGATGGGGCGTAACTGGCACTGCGTGACTGATAGGGCGTGACTGGCAAGACGTGCTACAACAACTCCTTTCACTCACGCCTCACTAGTCACGCCTCATCAGTCACGCAGCATCAAGAAGGGGGGCTGAATGATTCGCTGCCTGGTAATGCTGTTCGCCATCATGCTCAGCGCGCCGGTGATCGCTCAGGACCCACGCGTGAAGGAGATGGAAGTACTCGCTCAGAGCGTGAAGGCCGACAAGAAGCAGCTCGTCTCGCGGGCCATGCAGTTGACCGAGGCCGAGGGCAAGCGCTTCTGGCCCATTTACGAAGCCTATCAGAAGGACCTCCACGCGATGTACGACCGTCTGGCAAAAGTCATCGTCGCGTACGCCGACGCATACAAGAAAGGCCCGCTGCCGGACGAAATGGCGAAGAAGCTGGTGGCAGAGTCGATCGCGGTTGAAGATGCGGAGGTCAAGCTCAAGCGCAGCTACGCGGAGAAACTCAACAAGGCGCTTCCCGGTGCAAAGGCCGCGCGCTATCTGCTGATCGAGAACAAGATCCGCGCAATCGTCCGTTACGAGCTCGCATCGAACATACCGCTTCCTCAATAGGCGTGACCGAGATGAAGCTCGTCGCACCCGTGCTGCTCGCGGCGTTGCTCCTTGCCGCCTGTTCGACCGCGACGCAATCGAGCGCGCCCGGCCCCGGCGCGGAGCTCCTGGAGACCTACTGGAGACCCGTGGAGATTGACGGCAACGGGCTCACCATTCATCCCGGTACACGCGAGCCCTACTTCATCCTGAGGCGCGAGGGCGGACGAGTGGTCGGATATAGCGGCTGCAATACCCTGGCCGGCAGCTTCCAGCAGAGCTCCGGCTCTCTGCGGTTCGGCAAGCTCGCCATGACCCGCATGGCCTGTGTGGGAGAGACGGGCAGCGCGCTCGAAGCCGCATTCACGAAGGCGCTCAACGACACCGAATCGTACCGCATCAACGGCGACGTGCTCGAGCTGCGGAATGCCGCGGGCGCCGTCCGGATGAAGCTCGAAGCACGCCCGCTTCCCTGATGCGATGCTGCCGGCATTGCATATAGAATCGGCCAACCACGGAGATACGATGCAGCGCCCGAAATCATGCGCCGGCGACCGTCTGCCGCGCCTGGCGAAGCGGTGGATCGCGGCGGCCATGGCGTCCGTCGTGGTCGCGGTCGCGGCGCAGGCGACCGCGGCGGAACCCGAAACCGTCAAGCGCGACGGCATGCCGGTCAAGATCGCGAACCGCACGATCATCGTGCTCCGCGGCCCGATCTCCGGCTACACGGCCAGGGAGCGGGCGACAAACTCCACGGAACGGATCCAGGCTGCGCTCGCCACTGGTGAACCGGTGAACGTCACCACCGAAGCGCACGAGTACGGGACGCGCGTGCTGGTGAACGGCCAGCACGCTTTCATCGTCACCAGGATCGATATCGACGAGCAGGCGGGCGAAACCACGCAGAACGTCGCGAACGAGGCCGCCAAGCGCCTGCAGAGCGCGATCACCGAGTTCAGGGAGCAGCGCACCCCACGTTATCTGGCCACGCACCTCGGGTACGCTGCCGCAGCGACGCTCCTCTACGGGGCCGTGCTCTGGCTGATCTACTGGTTGAACGGCTGGTCCGGCCGGCGTCTCTCGCAGACGGCTGCGCGCCGCTCGGACACCCTCCACGTGGGCGGCGTCAGCTTTCTCGATTCGCGGCACGTGCTTCTGTTCACCCAGCGTCTGATCACGCTCTTCGCGTGGGTGTTGTGCCTCGTTCTCGCATCCGGATGGCTGACACTCGTCCTGCAGCAATTCCCGTATACGCGGCCATGGGGCGAGCAGCTCGAGGGCAACCTGCTCGGCATCATCAAGGAGGTCGTCCTGGCGATCGCGGAGTCGCTCCCGGGGCTCGTTTTCGTCGCGATCATCTTCGTGATCGCCCGCGCGATCATCCGTCTCGCCCGGCTGTTCTTCGATCGCGTGGAGCAGGGGCGCGTGAATGTCGGCTGGATCGACAGCGACACCGCACGCCCCACCCGGAGGATCTTCAACTTCGTGATCTTCCTGTTCGCGCTCGCGATGGCGTATCCCTACCTGCCGGGGGCGCAGACCGAGGCATTCAAGGGCCTTTCGGTGCTGGCGGGACTCATGGTGACTATCGGCGCCTCCAGCGTGGTCGGGCAGGCCTTCAGCGGCTTGATCCTGATGTACACCAGGGCCTTCCGGGCCGGGGATTACGTGCGCATCGGCGAGAGCGAGGGTACCGTGACGGACCTCGGCATGTTCGCCACCCGCATCCGTACCGGGATGGGAGAGGAGATCACGCTGCCCAATTCGACCGTCATGGCGACATCGGTCAAGAATTACTCGCGGGCCGTTCCCGGGACCGGCTGCATCGTGGACACCGTGGTCACGATCAGCTATTCCGCGCCTTGGCGGCAGGTGCACGCCATGCTGGAAGAAGCGGCGCGCCGCACCGAGGATATCGTGGCCACTCCGGCGCCCACGGTAAGGCAGACGGCGCTATCGGACTTCTATGTCGAATACCGGTTGATTGCCTACACCCCGGTACAATCGCCGACGCAGC
>DATFWO010000353.1:0-8005 GCA_035259205.1 Burkholderiales bacterium
GGCCGTAGATGCTAACTTTATCACTGTCGCTTTACGGCAAGTCACCGCGTTTCGATGCCCGCACTGTGAACGGAAGTACACTTGGAGCCCGTGATCGTGATACCGTTCAAGTACAGGACGGGGTACCGGGGCGATAGCCCATGAAGAGAGCAGCAATTTACAGCAGCACGAGCCGCTCGCGCGAGGCGGAGCGGCGGGCCGGACCCGGGGCCACTCCCAAAAGTTCCACGAAAGCCCGCGACACGGGCCAGCCGGTATCGCCGGCGGCTTCCTCCCCGGTCGGTTCCCCTCCCCGCCGCGTCCGGGCCTTTCTACGGCAGCACGCAAGCTGGTTGCTGTTCGCCGCCGGGGGGCTCGTCGCACTGCTGCTCGTTCTGGTCCACAGCTCGATGCAACCCGTGCCACGCGAGTTCACGCAGGAGGACATCGATGCGGCAGTGCTGAACACACTCGAGAACAAAACGCTGCCATCGCGTGCGGCCAAGGCGGCCGAGTTGGTCCGTCAGTCCGTCGTGCGGGTGCGCGGGTTCGCCGATGATGGCAGCGGCGGCGAAAAGGAGAACGGCATCGGCTCCGGCGTGGTGATCGTCGACGACGGAGTCATCCTTACCAATATGCATGTAGTCGCCGGCGCCAAGCGCGTGACAGTCACGTTCTTCGATGGCCTCGAGGCCGAGGCGGACCTGGTGGGCATCAAGCCCGAAAGCGATCTTGCCGTAATCCGCGCCAAGTCGATACCCGACGATCTGCCGGCAGCAACGCTCGGCTCCACGCAGCGGCTCCAGCCGGGAGACGAGGTCGTCGCAGTCGGATTTCCCTTCGGCATCGGCCCCACGGTGACCGCGGGAGTGATTTCCGGCTTGAACCGCGAATTCCGGTCGCCCGAAGGGCAGCGGCTGCTGACCCGACTCATCCAGTTTGACGCCGCCGCCAACCCGGGCAGCTCCGGCGGCCCGCTGGTCACGATGGACGGCGAGGTGATCGGCATCGTGACCGCCATCCTCAGTCCCAATGAAGCCCGTACCTTCGTCGGCATCGGATTCGCGGTGACGATCGAAGCCGCCGGCAACGCCGTCGGCATTCCACCCTTCTAGGAACCGCCATCATGGACGACAAATTGCCCGGCCGCAGCGAGGTCGCCTCGCTGATGCAGCGCGTGCTCTACGAGGTAAAGCGCATCGTAGTCGGCCAGGATCATTTCCTCGAGCGCGTGCTCGTCGCGATCCTTGCCCAAGGCCACCTCCTCGTGGAGGGCGTGCCGGGCCTCGCGAAGACGCTCACCGTCAAGACGCTGGCGCGGACCATACACGGCGCATTCAAGCGCATCCAGTTCACGCCCGATCTTCTTCCCGCCGACCTGATAGGCACGCGGATGTACAACCAGAGGTCGGGCGAGTTCAGCACCATACTCGGCCCGGTCTTCACGAATCTGCTGCTTGCGGACGAGATCAACCGGGCACCCGCGAAGGTGCAGAGCGCGTTGCTCGAGGTGATGCAGGAGCGCCAGGTGACGATCGCCGGCGAGACGCACAAGGTTCCCGAGCCGTTCCTGGTCATGGCGACGCAGAATCCGATCGAGACCGAAGGCACCTATCCCCTGCCGGAAGCGCAGGTCGACCGCTTCATGATGAAGGTTCTCGTCGGCTATCCGAACGAGGAAGAAGAGTTCGTAATCGTGGAGCGCGTCACCGGTCCGGCGGCCGAGGTGGCCGCGGTCGCCACGACGGCGCAGCTCACCGCGCTGCAGGGCGAATGCCGCAAGGTCTACGTCGACCCGGCTCTCACTCAGTACGCCGTGAAGCTCGTCGCAGCCACGCGGCAGCCCGATCGCTACGGCATTCCCGATCTGGCGCGCTACATCACCTTCGGCGCGAGCCCGCGCGCGACGATCCACCTGATCGAAGGCGCCCGGTCTCTCGCGTTTCTGCGCGGGCGCGCCTTCGTGCTGCCGGAGGACGTGACCGATCTCGTACCCGACGTGCTCCGCCATCGGCTCGTGCTTTCCTACGAAGCGCTCTCCGACTCCCACACCGCGGACGAGCTCGTGATGCGCGTGCTCCAGGCGATTCCCGCCCCCGAAAAGCCGCTCGAGACCCATGTCCGAGTCGCGGCCGGATCGTAGACTGCGCCTGGTCGGAACTTCCGGCGGCACACCCCCGGCGCGCGGCTACGATCCGGAGAGCGTGCTGCGGCGGCTCGAGTGGACGGTGATCCGCCGCCTGGACGGCTTGCTGCACGGCGACTATCGCACGCTGTTCCGCGCCTTTGGTCTCGATCTCGCCGATCTGCGCGAGTATCAGTTCCACGACGACGTGCGGCACATCGACTGGAACGTCACGGCGCGGCTGCAGACTCCCTATGTCCGCGAGTTCCACGCCGACCGTGAGGTCACGGCCTGGTTCCTGCTCGATCTGAGCGGATCGGTGGATTTCGGCTCGCAGGACGTGCGCAAGCGCACCATCTCGGCGGAGCTCGTCGCCGTGCTCGCGCGCCTGCTCACGCGGCACGGCAATCGAGTGGGCGCGGTGCTCTACTCCGACCGGATCGACTCGGTGATTCCGGCACGCGGCGGCCGGCGCCACGTCCTGCACCTTCTCGACCGCATGCTCCTGCCCGGCAGGCCCGGAACCGGAACGGAAACCAATCTCGCCGTGCTGCTCGAAAAGGCGCAGCAGGTGATCAAGCGCCGGTCCGTCGTCTTCGTCGTTTCCGATTTCATCAGCACCCCGGGCTGGACCAAAGGGCTCGCCCTGCTCGCCCGCAGACACGAGATCGTCGCCGTCCGGCTCTACGATCCGTTGGAGGTCGAGCTGCCCGACCTCGGGCTCATCGTCATGCAGGACGCGGAAACCGGCGAGCAGCTCTTCGTCGATACGCACGATCGCCAGTTCCGCAGGCGGTTCGCCCGAGGCGCGGAGCGCCGCGAGGCGGCGCTGCGCTCGGCTCTCACCGAAGCCGGCGTCGATTGCATCGAGCTCGCGACGGACGACGACCTCGTCGATACGCTCATGCGCTTCACCGTGCTGCGGAAGCGCCGCAGCCAGCTTGCCGCGGGCGGCGGCCTCCCGAAGCCGCGGTGAGCTTTCGATGGACCTCGGCGGGATGACGTTGTTGTGGCCGGAGATGCTCTGGCTGCTCGCCGCGGTGCCCGCGGTCGTCGCGTCTTATCTCTGGCTGCTCGCGCGCCGGAAAAAAGCCACCCAGCGTTACGCGAACCTGCCGATGGTCGAGCAGGCGGCAGGGACCGGCGGGAAATACCGGCGCTATGTTCCCCCGGTGCTCTTTCTGCTCGGGTTCTGCGCGCTGATCTTCGCGGTGGCGCGGCCGCATGCAGTGATCGCTGTCCCGACGCACCAGGAAACCATCATACTGGCGATGGATGTGTCGGGAAGCATGCGCGCGACCGATATCGAGCCGAACCGGCTCGCCGCGGCGCAAGAGGCAGCCAAGGCGTTCATCGCCGCGCA
Organism: Burkholderiales bacterium; assembly: GCA_035259205.1. Lineage (GTDB taxonomy): Bacteria > Pseudomonadota > Gammaproteobacteria > Burkholderiales > SG8-41 > SG8-41. The sequence continues at coordinate 3,468 of DATFWO010000353.1, forward strand.
GCCGCGCCACGTCCGCATCGGCGTTGTGTCCATTGCGGCGACGGCGTCCGTGGTGCAATCACCGACCAACAACCGCGAGGACATCGTTCGGGCCATAGACCGGTTCCAGCTCCAGCGCGGCACTGCGCTGGGCAGCGGCATCCTCATTTCGCTGGCGACGCTGATGCCCGAGGCCGGTATCGACGTCGAGCAGTTCGCTTACGGCCGCTCCTCGCAGTCCTGGATGCAGGATCCCGCCCGCAAGGGTGAGCAGGAAAAGACCGTGGCGCCCGGGTCGAACACCAATGCCGCGATCGTGCTGCTCTCGGACGGTCAGGCCAATACCGGCGCCGATCCCCTGGAGGCCGCGAAGCTCGCGGCCGCGCGCGGCGTGCGCATTTTTACGGTCGGGGTCGGCACGGTCGAGGGCGCAACCATCGGCTTCGAAGGCTGGTCGATGCGGGTGCGCCTCGATGAGGACACCTTGAAGAATATCGCAACCATGACTCGCGGCGACTACTTCCAGGCGAAGAACGCCGCGGATCTCAAATCGATTTACAAGTACCTCACGGCGAAGCTGGTCCTTGAGAAGAAACGATCGACAGAGGTTACCGCGCTCTTCGTTGCGCTCGGCGCGGGCCTCGCGACGCTCGGCGCTATCCTCTCGATGTTCTGGTTCAATCGTATCCTCTAGAACCTATTTCATGAGGTTCTGGGCCTACGGAACGTAGACCCATAGATCGAGCTGGACGCTGCACCCCGGAACCAGCAGCGGCGCCGGAACCTGCACCGCCGAGATCGGCAGCGGTCTGCCCGCAAACCGGCGCTTCCAGAACTGACAGGTCACGGGAAAGTCCCCGAGGTCGGTGTGGAACTGCTGAATGCGCAGCGCATTTTCGAGCTTCGTTCCGAATCCGGCGCAAGTTCGTTCCACGATATCCATCAGATGCTCCATCTGGGCTGAGACGGTGGATCTCGACCCCGACCGCCGTCTGGCGGCCGGAATCAATCCACGCTCGTCGCAGGCAAGCAAGCCGGAGAAGCAGAGGAGATCGCCGGCCCTCACCGCAACCGGATGACCGTCGCAGACCGCGGGACTCGAAGCACCCGCCCGCTGCTTCGGCGTGCTGCCCGCACTCGCGAGCGCGAGCAGATTGATCTCGCAACGTGCGTCGGCGATCGCAAAACCCGGATCGAGCGTGGGGACGAAGGTCGTCGCGGGAATCTCGCTGCCGAAATGCCTTGCCCACACCTGATTGAACGCCGGTACATCCCGGATGTCGGCAAGATATACCTGCGCTTTCACAGTGCTCGCAAGCGAGGCCCCGGCGCCCGCGAGCGCCGGCATCAGCTTGTTGCGGATGATGTAATCGACCTCGAGCTGTATGCGATTGCCCTTCCAGAGATGCCCGTCCGGTACCTTCGCTTCGGGGGCGATGCCGCCCAGATCGCCCGGTTTCCACGCCGCCATGAATCCAGCGACGAAAACGTAGTCGCCGGCGGTAGCAACCGGGGCAAAGGAAGAGGTCGAGGGGACGTCCAGCCCCGGCGGATACACCGGCGTGACCGTACCGCTGCTCTCGCGCTGAACGGCTATCACTTCCATCGCCATGCCCGCGCCGCGGAGAAGCAGTTCCGGTTCGAGGACCGATGTGCTCGGGGCGATATAGTTGCCGCAATGCTCGCGCCGCGCCTGATGGAGGAAGGGCACTGCGCGCCAGTCCGGGAAATACTGATCGGTGCGAACGGCACGTGAAAAATCGCTGCCGCCGGCCGCCAGCACTTCCGCCGCGCGGCGGTACATCAATCGCGCTTCCCGATACCAGCGGGGCTCACCCGAAAGAGGCCGGCCGCCGCCGCCCACCTCCTCGGCGAACCGCATGCGCTCGTCGGTTGCCAACACGCCGGTGGCGAACACCCATGGTCCCGCGCGCACCCCGCGCGCGATCGGCAACCGCGCGCGCCCGAGCTCGACGGGCAGGAGCGCTTCGACGCTTTCCATAAATACGGTAAGCAGTGAGCGGTAAGCAGTAAGCGGAGCGCCGCAGAGCGTGTTGCTGTTACCTGCTCACCGCTTGCCGCTCACTGCCTGCCGGGGGTTAGTCGATCTTCGCACCCGCGGCCTTCACCATCTTGCCGAGCTTCGCAATGTCGGACTTGAGGTGCTCGGTGACCTGCTCCGGCGTCATGCTCGGGATGTCCGCGCCCTGCTGGGACCATGCTTCCCTGATCTTCGGCAGCCCGAGCATCCTGGCGAGTTCCGCGTGCACGCGGCTGACGATGTCGCGCGAAATCCCCGCAGGGCCCATGACGCCGTTGTAAAGGATGATGTCGAAGCCTTTCAACGTCTCACCGATCGCGGGAATATCCGGCAGCAGCGGGGAGCGCTGCGCGCTCGTCACCGCGAGCGCCCTCACCTTGCCCGCCTTGATGTGCGGCAGCGCCGGCGGCGTGGTCGAGAAGGTTACCGCAACCTCTCCTGCCAGGAGTGCTGCCACGGCGGGTGCGCTGCCCTTGTACGGGACGTGCACCATCCTGATGCCGCCCATGGTCTTGAGAGTCTCGCCCGACAGATGCAGTATGGTTCCATTGCCGGAAGAAGCGTAAGCAATCTCATCTGGGCGTGACCTGGCCACCGCAATGAGCTCCTTCACCGATCTCACCGGCAGCGAGGGATGAACGAGCAGGATCAACGGGGTCTGCGCCACCATTGCGATCTGCGTGAAATCGCGCACGGAATCGTACGGCAGCCGGGAATACAGCGTGGCGTTGATCGCGTGCGTGGTCATGTCGATGAAGTAGAGCGTATGCCCGTCCGGCGGCGATTTGGCCACGATCTCGCCCGCGATCGTCGTGCCGGCTCCGGGGCGGTTGTCCACGATGAATTGCTGGCCGAACGCCCCGGCGAGATGCTGCGACATGATGCGCGCGAGCACGTCCGAAATGCCGCCGGGTGGAAACGGAACGATGACCCGCACCGGGCGGGTGGGATAACCTTGTGCGTATGCCTGCGCGCCACCGGCCACCACACCTGCCACGCAAGACAGCGCAAGGACGAGTCTCGATAGTTTACGCATTGCGAGTCCCCCGAGTTAGCACAGTTTCCAGCCGCAATCCCGGGCGCCGGGCGTGCGCCCGGCCCGGAAATCGATAATCTCCGCTCACCGCACACCAACTGCGTCGATCGCGGAAAAGAGATTAGTGATGGTCTCGCGCGGTATGCCGCGGGTGATGAACACCAGCCGGGTGCCGTGGTCCGCGCTTGGCCAGGAGGCGAGCTCGAGCGGTGGATGGAACAGGTGCTGCACGCCCTGCACGACCATAGGCCCGCTCTTGCCTTCTACGTTGACCAGCCCCTTGACGCGGAGCAGGTCGGGTCCCCGCAGCACGGTCAGCACCTCCATCGTCTGCGTGAACGCCGGCCACGAGAGCGGCCGGTCCAGACGCAGCGTGAACGTGGTGATCGCCTCGTCGTGATGATGAGCGCGATGGCCGTGGCTGCCCTTCTCTTCGTGATGGCCATCGTCGGCGCCGAGCCAGCGCTCGACGTCCTCCAGGCGCGACTGCGAGCGACTGAGCCCCACATCCACCAGGAACGAGAGCTCGACTTCCCCGTTGAGCGCGCGGCGCACCGGCGCGCGCGGATTGATGCCGCGCAGCCGCTCCTCCAGGCGCTCCACCTGCCCGGCTGGAGCGAGATCGCCCTTGGTCACCACCAGGCGATCCCCGAGGGCGACCTGCTTCACGGCCTCGGGAAACTCCTTGAGCTGCGATTCGGAATTCACCGCGTCGACCAGGGTCACGACGCAATCGAGCCGGAACTGCTCGAGCAGCAGGGTATCCGTCATCAGGGTCTGCATCACCGGCGCTGGATCGGCGATGCCGGTGGTTTCGACGATGACGCGCTCGAAGTCGATCACTTCACCGTTGCGGCGCTTGATGAAGAGCTCGCGCAGCGTTTCCTGCAGGTCGGTGCGCAAGGTGCAGCAGAGGCAGCCGCTGTTGAGCAGCATCATCTGCTCGGAGGAAGTCTCGACGAGATCGTTGTCGACGCCGATCTCGCCCAGCTCGTTGACGATGACCGCCACCCGGTTCATCTCCGGGCGCTTGACCAGGCGATTGATGAGGGTGGTCTTGCCGCTGCCGAGGAAGCCCGTTACGACTGAAACGGGAAGCCGGCCGGCAAGTGCGTCCATGAGGATGATGGATCGGTGAACGATGAACGGAACCTATTTCATATATAGGCACGTGTGCGACGGAGGCGATGTGGGATGCAGGTCGAGGAGGAGAGCCCGAAGCAATATGTCGATATTGCGAGGGCTCCCGACAGAGAGATGCGCCCCTGAGCAGGCGCTTGTCGCCTGCGCTTCGTCCACCTGCCCAAGGGCGCTGAGCAACGGCATCGGGCCGTTGCTCTCCGCCCCGTCCCACTCGGGTTGCGGCCAGGACGGTCGTCTGCTTCGTTGCCCGGCTTGACCATATCGACATATGGCCTGCGCCGTGCGCCTCGCATACGGTCCGTCCTGGCCACAACGCATCACGCGCCTATATATGAAATA
>DATFWO010000354.1:0-3175 GCA_035259205.1 Burkholderiales bacterium
ATCCACTGTCGGAGCGGCGTGCGATAGACGGGATGGCCGCCGCGCTCGCTCTTGCCGTCGACGACTTCCTCGTTGGCGAGCACGGTGCCGAGCGCGGGACACCAGTTGACGGGCACCGTCGCCTGGTAGGCGAGCCCGCGCTGGAACAGCTGCAGGAAGATCCACTGCGTCCAGCGCACGTAACCTGGAGCGGTGGTGTCGATCTCCCGAGACCAGTCGTAGCTGAAGCCGAGCATCTTGAGCTGACGCTTGAACGTCGCGATGTTGTTCGCCGTCGTCCGCGCGGGGTGCTGCCCGCTTTCGATCGCGTGCTGCTCGGCCGGCAGGCCGAACGCGTCCCAGCCCATCGGGTGCAGCACGTCGTAACCGCGCATGCGCCAGGTGCGCGCCATGATGTCGGTGGCGGTGTACCCCTCGGGATGACCGACGTGCAGACCGACGCCGGACGGATAGGGGAACATGTCGAGGACGTAGCGCTTGGGCCGGCCGCTCCGGCGCACGGCGCGGAACGTCCCGTGCTCATCCCAGTAGCGCTGCCAGCGCGCCTCGATCTCGAGGTGGTCGTAGGCCATGCCCTCTTGTACCCCGTTGCGGCGGTGCCGCCTAGCATGTGCGCGCGCGGGCGCCAATCGCGCGAGCCGCGGCATCGCGGGCGAGCTGCTTCCCACTCAGCTCTGCCCACCGGATCCCGCGCGGCTTCGCGTGCTGGCCCTGGTGGTGTGCGCCGTAGTCGCCTTATATGTGATTCGCGGCTTCGCACGACGCTGAAGGCAGGCCGCCTAGTTTCCTCACGGGGTAGCCGGTGGCTGAGGGCGGCTAGGCTGCCACGGCACACGCCAAGGAGAATCTCCTGGGTGCGGTGACGATTCACGACTCACCGCCGCCGCCCAGAAATATGTCGGCCAACTTCCAACTCATCGAAACCGCGCACGTCGGCAGCGGAAACTTCGCGTGGCATTCGGCGTGCACCATTGCTTTCGCATTGCGGCTTCAGCCTCGAGCGAGGAGGACGGTGCGATGCGATTTTGGTACACGAAGTGGGTGACGCTCGGCAATCAGCGCGGCTTCACGCTGCCCGAACTGATGCGCGCCACCGTGATCATCGGTATCCTGTCCACCGTTACCCTCCTGGCCGTGGCGGTATCCCCGAGGACCGCCGGCGCAGCTCAGGCGCCGGCCATGGTGACTGGCCTCATTTGGGGCATTGACCAGGGTGATGTGAAGCCAGCCGGGAAAGAATCACTGCAGAAGGTGCAAGTCGCCCCCGGCGTGACGATTCCCCTCGTCATCTCGGCCAGCGGTCGGTACGTCGTGCTGGAGCGGCACATCACCGGCGTAGTGACGAGCGGCCCTGGAACCGGCGCGCCGTTCACGCTGACGTATCACGCCAATGTTCCGCTGCTGACCCAGGCCGGCCAGGTCCAGGCCTTCGTAGTGGGTAGCGGCTTCGAGATCAACACCCATTTCGAATCGCAATTCGGAGGGCCATGCACCCCGCTGCTGGATCCGATCATCGGCTTTCTGGGAGCGATGGCGGGCGTTCCACCGACCGCTATCTGCGATGGCCCGGTCTTCAAGGGCATCTACGTGGCAGGCTCGGGGACGTTCGTGTCCGGACCTAACGGCCACGGCGTCTTTCAAGCGTGGTTGATCCCGGTCCTGGATCCCGCGACAGGCCACATCCTGGCCGGGTTCGGCGCGATCCAGTTCGACACTGAGTAGTGCCCGGAACATTGTCGTCTCGCAGCGTTATGTGTTGATCAGCCGCGCGAAGGGCGTTGGTTCGTCGCGTGGCTGATTACTGACGCCCTCGGGCTCGATTAGCCCTGCGCCTTCCGCGCCGTCCCGAGGATGTTGGTCTCGTCGGGGACCGCACCAATCAGCGCTAGGGGCCTGAACACCATGGACGACGGTGGCACGCCCTGCCGGACTCCTTGACCTCACCCCGTGTTCGGCGCAGGATTGCACCCGCAGTCGCGGGATCGCTGCTGCCGGCGCTCGCCTTCTCCCACGTGGTTGGCGTTTTCCGGGCGCCGGCGGAAGTATCCGGCGGAGCCGGGTTCTCGCCCCCACGGGGTGCACGACGAGGACCGCCACAGATGTACCTGTGCGCTCCGACAGGAGACCAGCTGTGCGCAGAATCGACCTTGCCATCGGTATCGGCGGCGCGGCGGGCCAGGGCATCGCTACTCCAGGCGACATCCTGGCGCGGATTTTCGTCCGCCGCGGCCTCCACGTGAACGCCTACAACGCCTACCAGTCCATCATTCGCGGCGGCCACATCTTCCTGACCCTCCGCACGAGTGACGAGCCCGTCCTGAGCCACGGCGACAAGATCGACGTGCTCATGCCGTTGAACCAGGACACGATGAATAGGCACCTGAGGCTGATGCGAGCGGGTTCGGCCGTGTTGTTCAACAGCGACACGATCAAACCTGGTGACGCCCCCGACGGCGTGCAGCTCTGCCCGTTTTCCGTGAAAGCACTGGCGCCCACGATCAAGGGTGATCTCGTCCAGAACACCATCGCGCTGGCCGCGGTCCTGCGCCTGATCAAGGTCGAGTTCTCGATTCTCGAGGAGATCCTGACGCTCCAGTTCAAGCGGAAAGGCCCGGCCGCCGTGGCCGAAAACGTGGGCGTCGCGCGGGCGGGCTACGACTACGCCGAGACCCATTTCACGCCCTTTGCGTTCTCGCTGCCCGACGCCGGCAAACGGCTGGCGTTCTTCGAGGGCAATCAGGCCCTGGCGATGGGTGGCGCGGCCGCCGGCGTGCGCTTCTACTGCGCCTATCCCATGAGCCCGTCATCGGGCGTGCTCCACTGGATGGCGCGGCACGCGCGGCAGGTCGGCATCATGGTTCGCCAGGTCGAGGACGAGATCGGCGTGATCAACATGGCGATCGGCGCGGCGCACACCGGTGTCCGCGCTATGTGCGCAACGTCCGGTGGCGGCTTTGCCCTCATGAGCGAAGCCCTGGGCTCGGCGGCCATGATGGAAATCCCCGTCGTCTGCATCAATGTCCAGCGGGCGGGCCCGGCCACGGGCGTGCCGACCAAGACCGAGCAGGGCGATCTCTGGCAGGTGCTGGGCGCCGGCCAGGGCGACTATCCGCGGATCATCGTCGCGCCGACGAACATCGTCGATTGCTTCAAGCTCGTGCCGACACTCTTCAAC
>DATFWO010000355.1:0-5591 GCA_035259205.1 Burkholderiales bacterium
CTGATTGGTCGCCACCACGACGTGCTTTCCCGACTGGGTGAGCTTCGCGACGGCCTCCAGGCTCCCGCGCAGCGGCTTCCACTCTTCCGGGCTCTTGATGTAAGAGTCGCTGTCGTGGTTGATGACGCCGTCCCGATCCAATATCACTAGCTTCATGGTGACTCATCACTGGTGACTGGTAGAAGCATCTTGCCGGTATGGATTGTGTCCCGAATCGCGAGTCACTGTCGTTCAGACGGCGAGCTTGGAGATATCGGCGACGCGGTTCATCTGTTCGCGCAGGTCCGCGAGCAGCGCAAGGCGGCTCCGCCGCAACCCGCTGTCTTCGACCATCACCATGACGGAATCAAAGAAGGCATCGACCGGCGATTTCAGGACCGCGAAGCTCTTCAAATATCCCGCAAAATCCCCGCCCTTGAGCAGCGGCGTGGCCTCCCGGGATGCCGCAACAAGCGCCTCGAAAAGCGCGCGCTCAGCCGGCTCCCTCAGTTCTTCGAATGCGACGTTCGCGAACCGCTCGCCCTTGGCTTCGGCCTGCTTGAGTATGTTCACCACGCGCTTGTTGGCGGCGGCGAGACTCTGGGCCTCGGGCAGTTTGTTGAAGGCGCGAACGGCCTCGAGCTGCCGAACGCTGTCGCTGATTCGCGCGTGCTGCTTGCTGATGACCGCATCGATCTCCAGCGTGGTGTATCCGCGATCCTTGAGATAACCGCTCAACCGGTCGAAGACGAACTGCTGCAGGTCGCCCTGGTTGGCGCCGGTTTTCCCATCGAAGCCGGCAAACGCCTCGTTCACCAGTTCATGGAGCGACAGCGGCAGCTCGCGCTCGATCAGTATTCGTACGACTCCGAGGGCTGCGCGACGCAATCCGTAAGGATCGCGGTCTCCCGTGGGAGCCTGGCCGATGCCGAAAAGGCCGGCAAGCGCATCGAGCTTGTCGGCAAGGGCGACGGCTACGGCCACCGGTGCGCTCGGCAACTCGTCCCCGGCGAAGCGCGGGTGGTAGTGACCCTCTATCGCGTCGGCGATCTCCTCCGGTTCGCCGTCGTGGAGGGCGTAGTAGCGTCCCATTACTCCCTGCAGCTCGGGAAATTCGCCGACCATGTCGGTCAGCAGATCGGCCTTGGAAAGCCAGGCCGCGCGCTCGGCGCGCAGGAAATCGGCGCGCAGGTGCCGCGCGATTTTTCCCGCCAGCAGCTTGATCCGCTCGACCCGCTCGAGCTGGCTGCCCAGCTTGTTGTGGTAGACGACGCTCGCGAGGCGCGGCACGCGCGCTTCGAGACGGGTCTTGCGGTCCTGGTCGTAGAAGAACTTGGCGTCCGAGAGCCGCGCGCGCAGGACGCGCTCGTTGCCGTGCACGACCGTGCGCGGATTGTCCGTTCTCCCGTTGGCCACGAACAGAAAGCGCGGCAGCAGCTCGCCCGATTCCGGGTGGTGCAGGGGCACGTACCTCTGGTGCTGCTGCATGGACAGGATGAGGCACTCCTGGGGCACCTCGAGGAAATCCGGGCTGAACTTGCCGGCGTGAGTCGCCGGCGACTCGACGAGCGCGGTGATCTCGTCGAGCAGCGCGCCGCCCGCAACGAGAGCCGCGGCCCGGCCGGCCGACTTCCGCAGCTGCAGCTCGATTTCGGCCCTGCGCTTGGCGAAGTCCGGGATTACCCGGCCCTGTTCCTGCAACGTCCGCTCGTAGTCCTCGGCGTGCCTCAACCTGACCGGGTTGCGGGCGAGCACGCGATGGCCGAGCGTGCGGTTCGAGCTCTTCACGTCCATTACCTCGCCGCGGACAACCCGCGCCCCGTGCATCATGACCAGCCCGTGCACGGGACGCACGAACTTGCTGTCGCCCGCCCCCCACCTCATGATCTTCGGTACCGGCAGCTTTTCCAGTGCGAAGCCCACCTTGAGATCGAGGTTCGTCTCGAGAGCGCCTCCTGCCGCCATTGTGCGATAGAAGAAGGCTTCCCCCTTGGCGGTATCGCGCCGCTCCAGTCGGGCAACGTCTACGCCCTGCTTGCGGGCGAACCCGAGCAGCGCCGGCGTGGGCTTGCCCTCCGCGTCGAGCCCGACCTTGACGCTCGGGCCGGAAAACTCGACCGCCTTGTCGGGCGCGCGGCTGCGCACCGCGGCGATCTGAACCGCGAGCCGGCGCGGGGTGGCGTAGACGCGCACGTTGCTCTCAGCGGTCAGGAAATCCTCGTGCCGCAAGTCGGCGGCCAACACCTCTGCGAACGCCTCGCTCAGCCGCTTGAGCGCCTTGGGCGGCAACTCCTCGGTGAGTACCTCGACGAGGAGGGTGGCGACGGCCGGCGCCCTGGCCGATTTTCTTTCCGGCATTATGCTGGCGCCTTTCTCTTCGGGCGCTTCAGGCGCTGGTGCTTCACCAGGGGAAAACCCAGCCGCTCGCGCGAGTCGTAATAGGCTTTGGCGACCAGACGGGCAAGTGCGCGCACGCGGCCGATGTAGGCGGCGCGCTCGGTCACCGAGATCGCGCCGCGCGCATCGAGCAGGTTGAAGGTATGCGAGCACCTGAGCACCATCTCGTAGGCCGGAAGAACGCACTGCGCGTCGATCAGGCGCCTGGCCTCGGCTTCGAACTGGCGGAAGTGCTCGAACAGCATCTCGGTATTGGCGAGCTCGAAATTGTACTTCGACTGCTCGACCTCGTTCTGGTGGTAGACATCGCGGTAAGTGACGCCATCCACCCATACGAGGTCGAATATGCTTTCCCGGCGCTGCAGGTACATTGCGAGCCGCTCGAGCCCGTAAGTCAGCTCGCCCAGTACCGGGCTGCACTCGAGGCCGCCGACCTGCTGAAAGTAGGTGAATTGCGTGATTTCCATGCCGTTCAGCCACACCTCCCAGCCCAGGCCGGAGGCGCCGAGCGTGGGCGACTCCCAGTCGTCCTCCACAAAGCGGATGTCGTTCTGCCGCTGATCTATGCCCAGCGCCCGGAGCGAACCCAGGTACAGTTCCTGAAGATCGTCCGGCGAGGGCTTCATTACGACCTGGAATTGATAGTAATGCTGCAGGCGGTTCGGATTCTCCCCGTAGCGGCCGTCCTTCGGTCGCCGCGACGGCTGTACGTATGCGGCATTCCAGGGCTCCGGACCGACCGCGCGCAGGAAGGTCGCGGTGTGAAAGGTACCGGCGCCCATTTCCATGTCGTACGGCTGCAGGAGCACGCACCCGCAGCGGTCCCAGTATTCGTTCAACTTCAGGATGATCTGCTGAAAGGTCCGCATCGCGGCCGCTGCTACATCACGGTTTCTTCCTTGCGACCTCCAGCAGGTGCATCCTGCGGCTGTCGGCGCGCAGCACCTTGAAGATCAGATTGTCGATTCCGATCTGCTCGCCGCGCTTGGGGACCCGCCCGAATCGCGACAGGAGGAGGCCGCCGATCGTGTCGTGATCGTGATCGCTGAAATTCGTGCCCAGCACGGCGTTGAAATCGGCGATCTCCGTCAACGCCTTCACCCGGTACTGGCCGCCCTTTTCGTGCACGATGTTGTCCTCGACGTCCTCGAAATCGTACTCGTCCTCGATATCGCCCACGATCTGCTCGATCACGTCCTCGATGGTGACGAGCCCCGCAACGCCGCCGTATTCGTCGGCGACGATGGCGATATGGTTGCGGTTCTTGCGGAATTCCTTGAGCAGCACGTTGAGCGGCTTGGACTCGGGTATGAACACCGCCGGGCGCAGCATCTCGCGCACGTTGAATTCTTCCTCTCCGGCGTAGTAGCCAAGCAGGTCTTTCGCCAGCATGATGCCCAGCACGTCATCCTTGCTTTCGCCGATCACCGGGAAGCGGGAATGTCCCGTCTGCATCACGAAGGGAATGAACTGATCCGGTGACTGCCTGATGTCGATCACGTCCATCCGCGAGCGCGGCACCATGATATCGCGCGCCTGCATTTCCGAGACCTGCAGCACGCCCTCGATCATCGCGAGAGCGTCGGCGTCGATGAGATTGCGCTCGTAGGACGCGCGCAGCAGCTCGACCAGTTCCTCCCGGTCCTCGGGCCTGCGCGCGATCCAGGCGCCGATGCGATCGAGCAACGAGGGTTTGGGAGGGTCGTTGGCCATGTCATTAGAGGGATGAGGGATGAAAGATAAGGGATGACGTGACGGCCTGAAGTGCCCGGTCGGCAATGGCTTTGCCATTCCTCATCCCTCTGCCCTCCGTCCTCATCCCTGGTTTGCGTAGGGATCGGGATAGCCGAGGCGGGCGACGATCCGGGATTCGCGCCGCTCCATGAAACCGGCATCGTCGCCGGTCTCGTGATCGTAGCCTTGAAGATGCAGCACGCCGTGCACGACGAGATGCGCATAGTGCGCGGACAATGTCTTGCCCTGAGCGTGGGCTTCGCGCGCGATTACCGGCGCACACAGGGCGAGATCGCCTTCGAGCGGGCGACTGGAGCGCATCACGAACGTGAGCACGTTAGTCGGGTAGTCCCGGCCGCGAAACCTCCGGTTGAGAGTCCGCCCCTCCCGGCCCCCGACGATGCGTACCGTGACGCGCGCATCGCGTTCGAGCGCCGCGCGGGCCCAGCGCCGCAGCTGCGTGCGGGACGGCAGCCCGCGGCCCTTTACGCCGTATTGCACGGCCAATGTGAGCTTGGCGTCAGGCGTCACGAGTCGCGGCCCCGGGATCTCGATGCGGGTCTCCGTCGGCGGCTCCGGGAACGCGACGGGGAGCTCGCGCCTTGTAGCTCTCGTAGGCGTTGACGATACGCTGCACCAGGGGATGGCGCACCACGTCCTCCGCATCGAAATAGGTGAACGCGATGCCCCGGACCTTGTGCAGCACCGCCTGTGCCTCGACCAGACCGCTCTTCTGGCCGCGCGCGAGGTCGATCTGGGTGATATCGCCGTTGACGACGGCCTTGCTGCCGAAACCGATGCGCGTGAGGAACATCTTCATCTGCTCGGGCGTGGTGTTCTGCGCCTCATCGAGTATCACGAACGCATGGTTGAGCGTGCGCCCGCGCATGAACGCCAGTGGAGCGATCTCGATGGCGCCGCGATCGAAGAGCTTCATGACCTTGTCGAAGCCCATCAAATCGTAAAGCGCATCGTAGAGCGGCCGCAGGTAAGGATCGACTTTCGCCGCCATGTCGCCGGGGAGAAAACCGAGCCGCTCTCCCGCCTCGACCGCCGGGCGCACCAGGACGATGCGCTTCACCGCCTCGCGCTCCAGTGCATCGACGGCGCAGGCGACCGCGAGATAGGTCTTGCCGGTGCCGGCGGGGCCGATGCTGAACGTGAGATCATGATTGAGAATGTGCTGCAGATACTGGACCTGTCGCGGGGTGCGCCCGTGTAGATCCGAGCGGCGCGTGATGAGCGCAGGGCTGCCGTCGGGCGGACGTGCCTTGCGCGGACTCGTCGCCTCGATCAGGCCGAGCTGAACGTCTTCCAGCGTGAGCCCGCTCTTCGCCCTATCGTAGAAAGCATGCAATACCTTGGCGGCGAGCCGGGCCTGTCCGGGACTGCCGGTAACGGCAAAGCGCTCGCCGCGGCGCGCAATGCCGACGTCCAGCGCGGTCTCGATCTGACGCAGGTTCTCGTCCAGGGCGCCGCAC
>DATFWO010000356.1:0-48198 GCA_035259205.1 Burkholderiales bacterium
CCGTGCCTGCGCTCGTAGCCCGTGGCAACCAGCCCCTGCTCGGCCGCGAGGCGCTCGGCGCGCTTCCAAACCGCCGTTACTTCGATGCGGTCGACGCGATTACCCCAGGCGTCCCATTGGGTGAGTACCGGTTCGTTCTCGCGATCGGCAAGCTGCAGGCGATAGAGCTCGCCGCCAGCCCGCTCGCCCATGTGCTTCAGCCCGACCTCGATGTCGGCGAGAACGTCGGTCGGGAGCGTGCGCACGAGATACGAGCGCAGCGCCGCATCGTCTTCGTACTGATTGCCAAGCTCGGGAGCCGCCTGCGTGAAAGGCATGCAACAACTTTACCGCCAAGACGCCAAGACCGCCAAGGAAATTGAAATGGCGCTTGATTTGCTCAGAACCTAGCTAACCGCGCAGCGCCGAGAGATCGAGCGGGGTGTCGAAGAACTTCGGCACGGCATCGAGGAAGCGCTGCGCCCGTTCCTTCGGCCAGCCCCCGTATTCGCAGTTGCCGCGGTACTTCGCTTCGATATCCCCTCGCGACAGCGGCTCGTGCGCGCCGCCGCGGATGTGCGGCTGGCGCTCTTCGAAGACCCGCCCGTCCTTGAGCGTCATGCGAACGTGGCCGGTGTAGGCTTTCGGATATGGATCGTTGGGATTCACGACGTAGCGTACCTTGGACGAGAGCGCTAGGATGCGCTCGTCGCGCACCTTCTCTTCCGTGAAAGCGGAGAGCCCGGCCTCGCCGGTAACGAATGCCACTGCGATATTGAACGGTGCGCTGAACTTCGCGACGTACGCGTTGGGCGGCCGATGCTTGGACGCAAGCGGGTCCCACAGCCGGTGCACGTAGCCTTCCGCGGTCTCGCACAGCACCTCCTTCACGTCCTCGGCGCTGAACCCCCTCTTTGCGAGCCGCAACGCGCAGTCGATGTACGGCTGGTTCATCGTGCCGGTCGCGTACGGCTTGAACGTTATGCCGTCCATGTACCACCGTTCTCCGAAATCCCCGGTCACAACCTCGTAGTCACCCTCGACGCTCCGTGCGAACCCGTTGTAGAGCCCGTGCGTGCCTTCGAACACCGTGCGCGGCCCCAGGACGCCCTGCGCCGCGATGCGCGCCGCCTGCAGCCCTGCTTGCGCCGCCCAGCCGGGGTGCAGCCGCTTGGTCGACGCCCCTTCGGCGAGGTACTCGATAATCCCGCTCGCGAAGCTGCCGGCGTGACCGAGTGCGTCCACTGTTTGCTGGCGGTTGTGCCCGAGCGCCGCGGACACCGCGAGCGCCGACCCGAGCGTGCCTAGCACGCTGGTGGGATGAAATCCGGACTTGTGGACTGCCTTAGGCACCACCATGGACAGCCGGCACACGGTCTCGATGCCGGCGACGATGCCGATCAGCGTGGAGCGGCCGTCGCGGCCGAAGCGCTCGCACGCGGCAAGCACCGCCGGCACGATCACCGAGCTGCTGTGAACCGGGCCGCCCTCGAAGGTGTCGTCGAAATCCTCGCCGTGAACCGCGGCGCCGTTGATGAGCGCGGCGTGCTCCGCGCTGAAGGTCGAGCTGTGCCCGATCGCGGTGCACGGACCTCCTTTGTCCACGGCGGCCATGAGCGCCTTGATGTAGTCCATGCGCCTGGCGGCAGCGCACAACCCGACGACATCGATCAACAGCTCCTCGGCGCGCGCCCTCACCGAGGCGGGAAGCCGCTCCGGCGTGATCCGAAAAACTTTCTCGGCGAGAATCTCGGAAACTGACCGGACTGGCAGCGTATCATTCATATGATTTCTTGTAGCGGCCGCCCGGCACCAGTTCCGCGACGGTGCCGCCAGGCGCCCGGAATTTCACGGGGATAACGCCGGGTTCGCTGATGATCTCGCAGCCGTAGCTCTTCACATCGGCGGTGGATTGCTGGAGATCCTCGACTTCGATGGCGAAGTGGTGGATGCACGGTCCCTCGCCGGAAGCCTTCGATTCCGCGGACTGGGTGCCCTCGTCGTACTTGATGAGAGTAAAGTCGATGCCGCCGCCGTCGGTGAGGTGGCGCGACAGGTGGTCGCGCGTCTTGCGCGTCTCGACTTCCTTGAATCCGAAGACTTTCTGGTAGAACTCCGTGGTCTTCTCCAGATCTTCGACTTTCAGTGCCAGGTGAACGATGCGATTCATTTGCGGTTTCCTTTCCTTCGTAGGCCTTGAGCGGTGAGCTGTGAGCGACGGGCAAGATACGGGTCACTGCTCATGATTCATAGTCTCATGGAAATTCGAAGCCAGCCGCTTGCAGCATAGGGCGTGCCGTCGGCACGATGAGCCGCGCGATGAACTGCTTGGCGTCGTACGGATTGCGCGCCTTCGCCGCGAGGCCGGCGGCATAGGTGGTCCTCATCTGCAGCGTATCCGGCAATGGGCCGACCCATGTCACACCCCCGTTTGCCAGTATCTCGGTCTTCTGCGTGACCCCCATCTCGAGCAGGCCCCGGCTCTGCGCGAGCCAGTTCATGGTGGCAAAGCCGTTGGGAAAAAACTTCATCCGGCGACGCACTATCTGGCTGATGCCAAGCAGGTCCACGGCCCGCATGACAACCTTGCCCGCGGTAGCGATCTCCGGATCGGGACATACGATGCGTTTCGCGGCAAGCATGTTGCCGCGCAGGACGCGCGTATCCGAGACATCCGGCAGCGGCGTGCCGGCGCGCACCGCAACGCCGGTGACGACGGTGCCGAGATCGCGCTGCGACCCATCTGCGAGATGTCCCGACGCGGCGAGTTCCTCGATCAGTGGCGCGGAGAGGATGATCAAGTCGACCGGCTCACCGTCGAGCACGCGCGCCTTGATCGCCTCCACCGCGCCGTAGGCCGCCTTTACCTCGCAGCCGGTTTCGCTGGCGAGCTCGGCGGCGATCTTTTCCGAAACGAATTGCGCGGCTCCCGCGCTGAGAATTCGCAGTGTGGGTCTTTTGACCGGGCGGCTCATCGAGATGCGTTCTTTCATGCGCTCCCGGCAGCGGCAGCGACCGCGTCGCCCATCTGCCGGGTCGTGGACTGGCCCCCGAGGTCCCGGGTCAAAACCTGCCCGGCACGGATTACCCGCTCCATCGCCCGCTCCACGATCCCCGCCGCCTCCACCGCCTTGGGCTCATTGTGCTTGTGGCCGAGCCACGCAAGAAGCATCTGCCCCGACATGATCATGGCGTACGGATTCGCAATGTTGCGCCCGGCGATGTCCGGGGCCGAGCCGTGGGTCGCCTGCGCCATGGCGCGCTGCGGTCCGGCCGACAGTGCCGGCGCGAGCCCGAGCCCGCCGACGAGACCGGCCGCGGCGTCTGAAAGAATATCGCCGAAGGTGTTCGTCGTAACGATCACGTCGAACTGTTGCGGTTTCATGACGAGCTTCATGGCGAAGGTGTCGACCAGCACCTCGTCGTACGCCACATCGGGGTATTCGCGAGCGAGCTTGCGGCACTCCTCCGCGAACATGCCGCAGCCGAGCTTGAATACGGTGTCCTTGTGCACCGATGTCAGCTTCTTTCTCGGACGCGTACGCGCGAGCTCGAATGACGCGCGTGCGACCTTGCTGGACGCCTGCCGCGTGATCACGCGCACCGAAATGGTCGTGTCCGGCGTAGGCCGGAACTCGCCGTTCCCCATGAAGACGTTGCGGTCTGGGGGAAAGCCCTCGTTGTTCTCGCGTACGATGACGAGGTCGACGTCCTGGTAAAGAGCGGGCAGCCCCGGATACGACTTCGCCGGTCTGATATTGGCGAAAAGATCGTAGTGCCTGCGCAATATCGGGTGCGGATTGATTGCGGACTTGGGGTAGGCCTGGTGCCCTATCGGTCCGAGCACCCAACCGTCAAGGGCGTCGAGCTTGTCCAGCGTGCCCTCCGGCAGCGTGGAGCCCAGCGTATCGAGCGCCTTGCGGCCGATCGGCACAGGATGCCAGTCGAGGTCCAGCCCCGTGCGAGCCGCAGCCGCGCGCATCACCTTCACGCACTCGGGCACGACTTCGAGGCCGATGTCATCGCCCTCGAGTATTCCGATTTTCAGTGCCCGGTTCACCTCGATCCCCCGTCAAACAGCGGGAACGGTCGCAACGGTGTCAGGCGGCCGTGTTCGGCGGCGCTCGATGAATACAGCTCGTCATTGCCCTGCATGAGGGGAAAGATAGTACGATTCGGTGTGGCGGGTGAGCGGCGATTCTAGCACGGGGATCCTTGTGAAGCGTTCGCGTACCGCGGCTACAACGGGCAGGAACAGGAAACGGTCGCGCGCATCGCGGAGTTGATCCGGGAGGATGAACAGTAAATGGTGAACGGTGCACAGTGAACGGACGTTGGCGGCGCACTAAAGCTCAGCAGCAGTTCGGTTCTACTGTTCACCGTTCACTCTTCACCATTCACCGTTACGATGAAGCAGATCCACGTCGCCCGGCACGCCCCTGAAGCGCACCTCATCAAGGGATTTCTCGAATCCAACGGCATTGCCGCAGTGGTACGAGGCGAGTTCCTGACGAGCGGCTGGGGCGAGTTGCCGGCAGATGTCTGCGGCGTGTGGATCGCCGACGACGCACAGTATGTGCGGGCGAGCGCGCTGCTCGTGGCGTTTCTAAGAGGCGATGCGGCTCGCGAATTTCGCGGACGGAGCTGGCGCTGCCCGGGATGCGGCGAGCACCTCGAAGGTCAGTTCACGGCATGCTGGAAGTGCGGCGGCTCCCGATCCGACGATGCGTGACTGATAGTCACTCTATCGGCCGCCGGTGCGCCGCCGCGGGTCGCATCCTCATGTCACTCATCGAGATTCCGCACTTCACCGTTCGGACGTCTGCCTAGAACCTATATCCGGTGTGCCGCTATCCACTTCAGTGTAGCCGGCGCGCATTGGTCAGGGTGGCTCGCCGCGACGTGGTAGGAATTCCCCGGCAGCACGAGCAGCTTCGAGTTCGGGATCGTCTCCTGCCACGCGCGGGTGTTCTCGACCGACGTATGCGTGCCGCCGTCCGTCGTGATGACCAATGTGGGGCACGCGATGCGCGGAAGGTCGGCTCTAATGTCCGCGTTGGCGACGGTGGCCGTAAATCCGACTTCGGTCGAAACCGCGGTCCGACCCATGAGCTTCAGCCACCACTCGACCCCTTCCGGCGGAAAGTCGCGGCCCAGGCGGCGCGCCATGCTGCGGCGCGCCCAGTGCTCCACGCCGTTCGTCTCGATGTCCCGGATGCGTTCGGTGGTGCGCTCGGGGGGACGCGCGCGCAGCGGTGCTGGCGTTCCGATCACCGTGAGCGTCGCCACGCGCTCTGGCCGGCGCGCCGCGAACGCGCGCGCGATGGTGCCGCCGACCTTCGCGCCGACCAGGTGGAAGCGGGCAACTTCGAGCTCATCCATGAGACGGACGGAGTCGTCGATCAGCACGTCGAGCGTCCACGGAAAATCGCGCGGCATCGGCGTGGAGTCCCCGAAGCCGCGCATGTCCGGGCGCACGACGCGATAGCGCCGCGCGAGGAGCGGTACCCAGCCATACCATACCGCCCCGCTTTCGGCGTTCCCATGAAGCATGAGGATGGTTTCGGCTATGCGCCACGGATCGGTGTAGTCGTCGACCCGGTAGTGCATGTACAGGTCCGGGGGAATGTGCAGCGTCGGCACTCTCACCTCGCTCGTGCGCTAACTTCTAGCCCCCTCGCATGCTGCGCAGCTCTCCCCCTCTTGACGGGGGAAGGCCGGGATGGGGGTGGATCGGACGGTTCGATTTTTTGCGGCATGGCGAGAGCTTGGCAATTCCCTTGAGCAAAAGCAACGGTTTGCACCCGCACGCCAGCATCGACGCACGAGGAGGAAACAAACAATGAACGTTGCAATGAATCTGCAGCGACAATTCCTGTCCGCGTTCGGCGCAGTCGCTGCGGTGGTCTGCCTGCTCCCAACCGCCACGTACGCGGCGGACTGGAAGCCGGACAAGCGCGTCGAGATCATCGTCCCTTCCGGCCCCGGGGGCGGCAACGACCGCATCGCGCGGCTTGTCCACAAGCTCGCCCAGGAGAGCCGGCTCGTCGATCCCGTGATGGCGGTCGTGAACAAACCGGGCGGAGGCGCCACCATCGGCTATGCGTACCTCAACCAGCATCCCGGCGACGGCCACTACCTCGCGATCACGTCGGTCACGCTGCTCGCAGATTACCTGACCGGACGCGCTACCGTCAGCCACGCCGACACGACGCCCGTGGCGCAGCTCTTTACCGAGTACGTGGGCATTGCCGTGCGCCTCGATTCAAGGTTCAAGACCGGCAATGACCTGCTCGGCGCGCTGAAGAGCGACGCCGCGTCAGTCAGCGCTGCAATCGCCACCAGTCTCGGGAACCACAACCACGTGGCGCTGGGCCTCGTCACGCGCGCGGCGGGCGGCGATCCGCGCAAGCCGAGGATCGCGGTGTTCAATTCGGGCAGCGAATCCGTCACGGCGGTACTCGGCGGTCACGTCGACCTCGTCGTGATCCCCGCGGCGACCGCGCTGCCGCACGTGCAGGCGGGACGGATCCGCTACCTCGGCGTGACTTCGCCCAGGCGGCTCGATGGGGTGATGGCCGACGTTCCGACCTGGCGGGAGCTGGGCGCGAACGCCGTCGTTTCCAACTGGCGTGTGATGCTCGGCCCGAAAAGCATGACACCCCCACAGGTCGCTTACTGGGAAAACGTGCTTGGCCGGGTCGTCCAGGCCGACGAATGGCGTGCCATGCTGGAGCGCGATGTCGTGACGGGTGAGTTCAAGCGCAGCGCGGAGACGCGCGAGTTCATCAAGGCCCAGTACGAGGAATTGAAGGGCGTGCTGACGGAGCTGGGACTGGTGAAACAGCAGTGAAGCGTCCCCGATAATGCGTCCCCTGTCCTAGGTCCCAGATAGTGCGTCCAGATAAATCGTCTCAGATAGAGCATCTCATACCCGCGACGCCGTATTTGGGACGCTGTACCTGAGACGTAGTATCAGCCCGGAGCGTGATCCTGACGCCACGCGTAGGTGATGAACCAGTTGGCGTCTTCGCCCTCAAGACATACCGCCGTGCCGTTGCCGGGCTTGAACTCGACCACTTTCCGATTCTCGTCGCCGCACACGAGCCGCGAGGCCGAGCGCAACAGGTAATCGACATGCCCGCACATCATGATGTCACCGCCCGCTGCGGCGATTTCCGCCATAAAAGGCGCGATCGGATCGCCGGTATTGATCGGATAAGCGGCCTTCGCGGTTTTCGCGCCGAGCTTTGCAGCGATACGCTCTGCGGTGTCGATCGTCCACTGCTTGTCGCTGTGCAGGATGCGTACCGGGGCGACGCCGAGCGCGCGAAAGCGCGTACCCAACCGGTCGGCCTGTTCACGCCCCTTTTGACTGATATGGCGCTGCGGATCCTGCTCGGCCGACAGCGCGTCGACGTGATGCACGAGATAGACTTTCATGATTTCGCCCCCTCTTCGGCTCCTTCCCAAGTCTGCGGGTCTATGGGGTGCCGGTCGTATTTGCCGACGCCCTGCACGAGCAGAAAGCGGCACGGGTGGCTGCCGTGGGGGGTGATTCTGTGGGGACGATCGGGCGGGACGGCGTGACTTTGACCTGCGGCGAGGAAGACCCGCTCCGACGGACCGAGCGACTCGATCTGCACGGTGCCCTCGATGCAATACGTCGTGTCGGTGATAGCCGTGTGGTAGTGCCAGGGAATCTCCTGCCCCGACGCAAGAGTACGCTCCTGAACCCCCACGTCTGAGCCCCTCGCGATCCAGTTAACCGTCCCAGCACGAACGTACGCCTCGGCCATGGGTTCTCCAGTGATCAGCGGGTGCCTGGAACAACGGTTTCCATTGCAGCCAGGATAACGTAACGCCAGTATAAGGTTTATAGTCTTCCATTTCAGCCCGTCGGCGCGGCCACGATCGGTAACGGTGATCGATGCGCCAGCACCTATCGCCCAACCGCGACAGTTTCGACAGGCTAAGACCGCTTGGCCAGGAGATCCAGAACAGGCCGGACGCTCTTGAGGTTTTCTATTTCCATCAGCATTTGCGCCGTTTTCCTGGCTACTTCAGTTCCGACTACCTCCGAGGCGTTGCGCACGTACTTCTCGACGACCTGCGTCGGCGGCAACGGCCGCCTGGCATCGCCGAGCGGGATTTCGATCGGCTGCTCCATCGTCTTTCCTTTGGCTTCGATCACGAGCACTCCCAGCGGCCCCTTCTTCGCCGAGACCGGATCTTCCAGCGTTTTGAACTTCCCGAGGTTGCGCGCCACTTCCGCGCGCTTGAACGCCTCGTCCGAAAACGTCTTCTTGATCACGTGCCCGTCATGGATCGCGCACGCCACAGGGTATTCGTAGCCGAACTTGCCGGAGAACTCCCCGGTGGGGCGAACCCGAAAATAAGGCTGAAGGTGGGGCACGCGTATCTCGACGGCGGTAAGCTCGTCGAGGCGCAGGCCGGTCTGTTCCCGAAACCGCAGGGCCGCGTCTATCGCGCCCTGGGCGATGTATCCGCAAGGATACTTTTTCAGCCGCCAGGTGTCGGCGATATGCCATTGTCCCAGACCTGCGGTAGCCTTTCCCGTATCGACGCCCTCCATCCTCCCGGCAGCCACGACGCTATAGACATAACCGAGCGGAGCGTCGAGAGCGTCGGCGTTCGCTTCGAACCCGCTCGCGGCCAGCTCCGCCGCCATGACCCCGGCTTGAGACGCGATGCCGCCGTGCAGGGGCTTGGTATGCGTTCCGAAGTTGCCGGTGATCCCGCCTGCCTGCGACGCAGCGATGCCCCACGCATGACGCTGCTGCGAGCCGTTCAGGCCCAGCAGCCTGCCGGACACGGTTGCGGACGTGAGCGGCCCGAACATGGCCGTGCTGTGCAGGCCGTGAAACTGATCGGGACGGCGGGGCACGATGCGCGAAAGCGCTTCGCCGATCTCGTAGCCCGCGATATAGGCCTCCAGAAGCTCGCGTCCGCTGCGGTCCTGCGTCTCCCCCGTAGCGAGCATGGCGGGAACCAGCACTACGCTCGGATGGCCGAAACTCGAGCAATCGTCGAAGTCGAGCGTGTGGCCAAGCGTGCCGTTGACGAGTGCCGCGAGCCACGTGGAGGTCTTTCGGGATGTGCCCAGCACGGTCGCCTCGTTGGCCGTGCACCGGCCGACCAGGGCTTGCACCTTGACCCCGGGATCCTCTCCCACGCCGGCCAGAGCGACGCCGACCTGGTCGAGTATGGCAAGCTTTGCAACCTCGGTATCTCGCCGGGGTACTTTGTCCAGCGTTACGCTCTTTACGTAGTCCGCCAAAATCTGTCCGAATTCCACGCTAGTCTCCTGTTCGTCCCGTTACCTTCTGGAATCTGTCTCGGCCCTGTAGTGAGACGCTCGGATTTTACAACCCGCGCGATCGGGCGCTACGATGCCGTTTCCATCCGGGAGGGGAACCTGTCATGACAACCGATCGTTCGCCCGTCGCACGCCGCCGCTTTCTGAAGTTCCTTGCCGCGAGCCCATACGTAGCGTCTGCAGGTGGCGTCGCCGCCTTTC
This sequence comes from Burkholderiales bacterium, assembly GCA_035259205.1. Lineage (GTDB taxonomy): Bacteria > Pseudomonadota > Gammaproteobacteria > Burkholderiales > SG8-41 > SG8-41. The sequence goes on from DATFWO010000356.1 coordinate 9,521, forward strand.
TTCACGAGGAGGGTCTTGCTCAGGAAACCCGGCAAAGCGTCTTCGCCAATATCGTGCGGGATCGCACGCGGATCGTGGACAGCCCGAAGGAAGCATTGACCGTCTTCGATCTCGAGGAAACCGCGCGCACCAAGGTGCAGCCCGGCCACTGGGCATACATGGCGAGCGGCACCGACGACGATTCCACGCTGTGGGCGAACCGCGAGGGCTTCCGGCAGATCCAGCTGCGCGCGCGCCGGCTGCGCGACGCCACCAAGGTGGACATGCGCGTGGATCTGTTCGGCACGACCTACGACAGCCCGATCTTCACCTGCCCGACAGGCGGCCAGGGTTCGATGCACGAGGACGCGGAGCTGGGCGTCGCCCGCGCGACGAGGGCGCGCAATACAATGCAGATGCTCTCGACCTCGACCGGCATCGCGCCGGAGGAAGTGATCAAGGCTCACGGCCGGCCCGTGTGGCAGCAGTTCTACGCGCCGAGCAACTGGGAGGCGTGCGCGCAGATGTTGAAGCGGCTCGAGGCTGCGGGCATTTCGGTGATTGCGCTCACCGTCGACAACACGACGGGCCGTTTCAGCGAAACGTTCCTCCGCACCCGGCCCAGGGATTTGAAACAGTGCGAGGCGTGTCACAAAGGCGGTTTCGAGGAAGGCCGGCACCGGCCGATGCTGGAAGGCGTCGATCTTCGCGGCGGCCGCAGAACCAATCCGGCCATGGACTGGAAGTTCGTCGAGCGGCTGCGCAACTACTGGAAGGGCAAGTTCATCGTCAAGGGGATCGAGACGCATGAAGACGCCAAGCTCTGCCTGGAGCACGGTCTCGACGGCATATTGGTCTCGAACCACGGCGGACGCTCCACCGAAACCGGGCGTGGAACCATCGAGGCGCTCCCTGAAGTGGTGGCCGCGGTCGGGAACCGCATACCGGTTTTTCTGGACGGCGGCGTGCGCCGCGGCACGGACGTGTTCAAGGCCCTGGCGCTGGGCGCCAAAGGCGTAGGCATCGGCCGCCCCATGTTGTGGGGATTGGGTGCGTTCGGCGAAGCCGGCGTCGACCGCGTGCTGGAGATTCTGCAGGCCGAATTGAAGCTCGTGATGGGGAACTGCGGCACGCAAAAGGTCGCGGATATCAATCCCAGCTACGTCATCACCGCGCAGCAGCGCTTTGGCCGAGGTGCGTGAGCGGTGAGCGGTAAGCAGTGAGCGGGAGTAAGCCGCAGGTTAAGAATCTCGGACGACGTTATCTCGTCACCCGTAATCGTCACCATTAATCGTCACTTCTCTTAGGCTCCATATGCGAACGATCGACGCCATTTCAGAGATACTCAAGCGCGAAGGCATCAACATTCTTCCGTCGTTTCCCACCACGCCGGTCATAGAGGCTGCTGCCGCAGCCGGCATCAAGCCCGTCATCTGCCGGCAGGAGCGCGTCGGCGTGGGCATCGCGGACGGCTGGACCCGCGTCCGGAACGGCGTTCCGGCCGGCGCCTTCGCGATGCAATACGGGCCGGGCGCGGAGAACGCCTTCGCGGGCGTCTCGACCGCCTTCTCGGACGCCGTGCCCATGCTGCTGTTGCCGCTGGGCCACCCGCTCGACCGCGATCGCGTTTTTCCCAATTTTTCCTCCATCCGGGCGTACGAATCCGTTACCAAGTTCGCCGAGCAGATCAACCAGCCCAAACGGGTAGGCGACACGCTCCGCCGCGCCTTCACCCAGATGCGCTCCGGCCGGCCGGGACCCGCGTTGGTCGAGGTACCGGTCGACGTCGGCAACGCGGAGGTCGATCCCTCGGTGGTGGAGAATTACCGCCCAGTGAAAATCGCGAAGGCGCAGGCCGATCCGGAAGACGTCATGGCCGCAGCCAAGGTGCTCCTCGCAGCCAGATGTCCGGTGATCCAGGCCGGGCAAGGTGTGCTTTATGCCGATGCAACAAAGGAGCTGGTGGAGCTCGCCGAGCTCGCGCAAATCCCCGTCTACTCCACGCTCACGGGCAAGAGCGCGTTTCCCGAGCGCCACGCGCTGGCGCTTGGCAGCGCCGAGGCGGCGATGAATGGCGCGGCGTTCCACTTCCTCAAGGAAGCGGACCTCGTATTTGCGATCGGCTCTTCGCTATCCAAGCACAACATGTGCGCCAATATCCCCGGGCGCAAGGTCATCATCCACAACACCGCCGACTCCATCGACCACAACAAGGCCTACTACGCCGATCATCCGGTCCTGGGCGACGCGAAGCTGGTGCTGCGGCAGTTCATCGACGACTGCAGGGACTTGCTGAAAGGCAAGGCGCGCGACGGCGCGGCCGTGCGGGGCGAGATCGCCCAGCGGCGCGCCTCATGGGTCGAGCGCTGGTCGCTGAAAACGAGCTCCGATGAGACGCCCATCAATCCCTATCGGGTGATCGCGGACTTCATGGAGGTGGTGGATCCGGACAGCGCCATCGTCACCCACGATTCCGGCAGCCCGCGCTATCAGATGTGTCCTACCTACCGCGCCGGCGGGCCGCGGTCGTATATCGGCTGGGGCAAGTCGCACCAGCTGGGAACAGGCCTGGGCCTCATGATGGGCGCGAAATTGGCCGCTCCCGATAAGTTCTGCGTGAACTTCATGGGCGATGCCGCATTCGGCATGACCGGGCTCGATTTCGAGACCGCGGTGCGGGCAGGCATCCCAATACTGACCATAGTCCTCAACAACAGCAGCATGGCGGTCGAGACGCGGCACATGAAGACCTCGCACGACTTGTTCAAGACCCGCGATCTGGGCGGCAACTACTCGGACATCGCCAAGGCGATGGGCGGCTGGTCGGAACGCGTCACCCATCCGGGCGACATCAAGAACGCGATAATCCGAGCGCGCAGAGCCACCGACAGCGGCAGAGCGGCGCTGCTGGAATTCGTGACGGCAGAGGAGCACACGGTCTCGCATCTGCACGAGCTGTGAGATGAGAAGCGTGATGAGTGACGGGTGATGAGTGTTGAGACAGGGCTGTGCCTGTTTGTTTTCCTGATTCCTTCATGACCACATTCACGCCCAAGGGCACGGAGCTTCTCTCGCGCGCGCGAGAGCTGGTGCCAAAGTTGCGCGATCGAGCCGCCGACGCGGAAAGATCGAGATGCGTCCCGCAGGAGAGCATAGACGAGCTGCGCAGCGCCGGCCTGTTCCGCACGCTGCAGCCGGCCGTGCTCGGCGGATATGAGCTGCCCCTCGACGAAGCCGTTCTGATCACCGCCACGGTGGCCGAAGGATGCGGCTCGACCGGGTGGCTTCAGGGCATTTATTCGGATCACTGCGCCACGCTCGGGATGTTCGACGGCCGGGCGCAGGAAGACGTCTGGGGCGCATCGCCCGACAGCCTGATCTCTTCCGGCTTCACGCCCACCGGTAAAGCCGTCCGGGTGGACGGCGGGTATCGGCTCGCCGGCCGGTGGCCGTTCTCCAGCGGCTGCGACTACGCCGACTGGTCGCTGGTGCGCAGCTTCGTTCCGGCAGCCGCGGGCACGGAATCGCCCGAGCTTTACATGTTCCTCGTCCCCAGGACGGACTACACGATCATCGACAACTGGTTCGTGATGGGAATGAGCGCCACAGGCAGCAAGGACTTCGAACTGAAGGGCGAAGTCTTCGTGCCCGAGTACCGCGCCATGAGCAACAAGATACTCGGGAACGGAACGGGGCCGGGAAGCGGCTTCAACGGCGGCGCGCTCTACCGCCTGCCCCGCCATGCGACCGTGCCGTTCTCCCTGGCTGCCCCCCTGATCGGCATCGGGGAGCGCGCGCTCCAGGCCTTCGTGCAGGGCATGCGGGAGAGACCGTCCGGGAATCCCCGGGCGATCGCGGAAGGTGCAGTCCACGCGCACGTCGCGGCCTCGGCCGCTGAAATCGACGCCGCGCGCACGCTGATGCTGCGGGACTGCCGCGAGGCGATGGAGATCGTCGAGCACGGCGGTCAGTTGAGCATGGAACAGCGGGCGCGCAACCGGCGTGATATCGCGTACGTCGCGCGCCAGTGCACGCGCGCTCTGGATCGTCTGTTCTCCGCGGCCGGCGCGCAGAGTATCTTTCTGGACCGCGAAACCCAGCGCCTGCTCCGCGACATTCACGCGGCTGGCCAGCACATGGCGCTCAACTGGGACGTATGGGGGTCGAACTACGGCCGCGTCATGTGCGGGCTGCCCACGGGTCTGGAACTGTAATGAGAACGCGGAATGATGAATGCGGAACGAAAGACTGCCTGACTCATCATTCATCATTCATCATTGGGAGTGTTCATGACACACCGTATCGTGGGGCAGCCCATCGGGAGGCTCGACGGCGCCGATAAGGTCAGCGGCGTCGCGCGCTACTCCGCCGACGTGACGCTTCCCGGCATGGTCTGGGGCAAGGCGCTGCGGAGTCCGCTGCCGCACGCGCGGATACTCCGGATCGACACGTCGAAGGCACGGGCCCTGCCGGGCGTGCTGGCCGTGCTGACGGCGGCCGATCTGCCGGACGTGCTGGTTGGACGGCGCATGTTCGATATGCCGCTCCTCGCCCGTGATCGCGTACGCTTCATCGGCGAGAAGGTCGCAGTCGTCGCCGCAGCCGATCCCGAGGTCGCGGAGGAGGCACTCGCGCGCATCCACGTGGAGTACGAGGATCTGCCTGCGATCGTTGACCTGACCAGCGCGCTCGACAGCGCTGCGCCGGTCGTGCACGAGAATCCTGGGGCGTACGAAGGCGCGCCGGCCGAGCGGCCCCATCCGAACGTCCAGTCGGTGCTCCGCTTCAAGCTTGGCGACGCAGCGGCCGGGTTTCGGGCGGCCGATCGCACCTTCGAGCACACCTTCCGTACGCAGCTCGCGCACCAGGGCTATCTCGAGCCGCACGCCGGTGTCGTGGCGATCGACGGAGACGGTAGGGTCCAGGTATGGGCATCGAACAAGATGCCCTACCGGTTGAAGGAGCTGATGTCGCATGCGCTCCGGCTCCCACAGGAACGCATCCGGGTCAACCTGACGCCCATCGGCGGCGACTTCGGCGGCAAGGGCTCGCTGATGGATCTGCCGCTCGCCTATCACCTCGCCCGGGTGACGGCCCGTCCGGTGAAGATGGTCATGCGCTACGCCGAGGAGCTGATGGCGGGCAACCCGCGCCACCCTTCGGTGATCACGTTCCGCACCGGGGTGACGAGCGACGGGCGGATCGTGGCGCGGCAGGTAAAGGCGCTCTTCAACAGTGGCGCTTACGCCGCGTTCAAGCCGGCGCCCACCGTGCACCTGGGCGGAGCGAGCATGGGCGCTGGCGTGTACCGGATCCCGAATCTCCTCATCGAATCGTATTGCGTCTATACCAACAACATTCCGTGCGGTCACGCGCGATCCCCCGGCGAGCCCCAGATGGTGTTCGCCGGCGAATCGCACATGGACATGATCGCGCACGAGCTCGGGCTCGACCCGGCCGAGTTCCGGCGGCGCAACCTGCTCCAGGACGGCGATCACCTCGCCAACGGCCACCACCTCGACCACGTGCGCGCGAAGGAAACGCTCGAAGCAGCGCTCGAAGCGAGTCACTGGTCCACGCCGAAGCCTGCGTGGATCGGCCGCGGCATGGCGATGACCCATCGCCACATCGGCGTCGGCTTCACGAACGCGCGCGTGCGGCTCGAAACCTCGGGCAGGGTGACGCTGCTGATCGGGCTGCCCGACACCGGCACCGGCGCGCACCTCACGCTCCGGCAGGTCGTGGCCGAAGTGCTCGGCCTCGCAATCGACGACGTGCAGGTCGAGCTTGCGACCACCGATGTCTTCGAAAACGATTCCGGCGTCGGCGGCAGCCGCGTCACGCACACAGGAGGGCGCGCCGCCTATCACGCTTGCGAGAAGCTGAAGGAATTGATCGCCGCGGAAGCGGCAAAGCTGGGCACGCTCGACGCCTCTCCCGCGACGATCGCACAGGCGGCGGCCCGCGCGGGACGCACGCTCGAGGCGTCCCATTTCTACGATGCGAAGTCACATGCCGCGGTCACGTCGTTCACCGCGCAAGTGGCCGAGGTCGCCGTCGACCCGGCAACGGGCCAGGTGACCGTGCGTCACTTCACGACGACGCACGACGTGGGCACCGTCATCAACCCGATCGGCCACCAGGGACAGATCGAAGGCGGACTGGTGCAGGGACTCGGGTACGCGCTGATGGAGGAGATGCCGACCGAGGACGGCCGGATCAGCACGCTCAACCTCGGCGAGGTGAAGCTTCCGACCATCGCGGACATCCCGCCGCTCACGACCGTGCTGCTGGAGGATGCGGTGGGGCCAGGGCCGTTTCGCGCCAAAGCCATCGGCGAAGGCAGCATCAGCGCTGTGGCACCGGCCATCGCCAACGCCGTGGCCGACGCGTGCGGAGCACGCATATTCGATCTCCCCATCACCGCAGAGAAGGTCTATTTCGCGCTCAAGGCTAATGAGCGTCGTGAAGATACCTGACGACGCTCATCCCTCACCCCCGCCCCTCTCCCGAGCGGAGAGGGGCGATAACAGGTGTACATACCTAGTCAGGCCATTGCACGAGACTCGACAGGAGCAACGATCATGACGAAGCGGATCCGCATCACCGTGAACGGCGCCGCGCGCGAGGTGGACGTGCCTGCCTACCGCACCCTGCTCGACTGCCTCCGCTACGACCTTGGGCTCACCGGCTCCAAGGAAGGGTGCGGCGTGGGCGTCTGCGGCGCGTGCACCGTGCTGCTCGACGGCAAGATGGTGAGCTCCTGTATCGCGCTCGCCGTCTTCGCCGACGGCCGCGAGGTCACCACCGTCGAGGGACTCGCCCGGGATGAGCGGCTGCACCCCGTCCAGCAGGCATTCATGGACTACGGGGGCTTCCAGTGCGGCATCTGCACGCCCGGCCAGGTCGTCGCGGCCAAGGCGCTCCTCGACACGATCGAGAATCCAACCGAAGCGGAAATCCGGGAGTGGATGCTCGGCAATCTCTGCCGGTGCACCGGCTACTACAAGATCGTCGAGTCGATCCAGGCGGCCGCGCGGGCGGTTGAGCCGTGAACGCCTTCGACTATCGGGCGCCGCGCAGCCTCGACGAGGCACTCGCGCTCCTCCGGGAGCACGGCGACGACGCGCGGGTCATCGCGGGCGGCACCGCCCTGGTGACGATGATGAGGCAGCGCCTGGTGCTGCCCGGGTGTCTCGTGAGCTTGCGCGATGTCCAGGGGCTAGGCGGAATCGAGGCCGTGAACCACGGCATACGCCTGGGCGCGCTGACTACGCACCGGGAGGTCGAGGTTTCACCCGTGGTAAAGGAGCGTTTTGCCGTTCTCGCGGACACGTTCCATCGCGTGGCAACGGTGCGCATTCGCCACATGGCGACGGTCGGCGGAGCGCTCGCGCACGCCGATCCCAACCAGGACACGCCGGTGACGCTCCTGGCGCTCGACGCCAAAGTCGAGATTCGGCGTGCCGGCAGCGCGCGCGAGCTGCCGCTCAGCGCGTTCTTCCGCGACTACTTAGAGACCGCGCTCGAACCGGGCGAGCTAGTCACCGCGGTGAGCGTGCCGCCGCTTCCGGCGCGCAGCGGCGCCGCTTACGTCAAGTTCCTCCCGCGCAGCGCCGACGACTACGCGACGGTCGCGGTCGCCGCGATCGTGACCCTGGAGCCCGGCGGCAGGCATTGCCGCGAGGCGCGCATCGCGTTGGGCTCGGTCGCGCCGACGCCGCTCCGCGCGCAGGCAGCGGAAGCGCTGCTGCCCGGCGTGCAACTCGACGAGCGCCTCCTCCGCGCCGTTGGCGAGACGGCGAAGGGCGAGGTGAATCCGCTGACCGACCACCGGGGATCAGCCAAGTACAAGCGCGAGATGACTGCGGTGATGGTAGCGCGCGCGCTCACTCAGGCTTGGGAGGCGGCGCGGCGAGTATCCTGAGCAAAAACGCAATATAGCCACAGAGGTCACAGGGCACACAGAGGCTTGTCCACGGGTTCTCTTTGTGATCTCTAACTTCTCTGCGGCCAATGGGTTTTATGATCCACGAACAAACGACTCAAGACGATAGGTGAACTTCACGCAGGAATGTGTTGTTCCCGCGGCGCGCGAGCGTCTCTGGGACTTGCTGATGGATGTTGCCACCGTCAGCCGCTGCGTGCCGGGGGTCGGGAACGTCGAGGCCACGGGCGACAATGCCTACCGCGGCGACCTCGCGGTGAAGGTCGGCCCCATCCGCCTCTCGCTGCAGGGCACGATCACCATCGAGGAGCAGGACCGGACCGGGTGGCGCGCGCGCATGCGCGCCGAGGCCAATGACCGGCGTCTCGGTGGCGGCATCCGCGCGCGGCTGCATCTCACGCTCTTTCCGGCCGAAGCCGGCACACGTGTCCGGATCGACACCGATCTCGCCGTCCTCGGCAAGATCGGCGAGTTCGGCCAGCCGGTCATCAAGAGCAAGGCCGACTCGCTACTCGCCGAGTTCGCCCGCAACCTCGGCACCGCGCTTGCTGTGTAGGACGCATCGGCCGTAGAGAGCACAGATTTTGAAACCGGTGGCCTGCAGGATCTTTGTGCCAACGTCTAATTCGGGCACATGCGTGGATCCGTAAAACCCAGGACGATCGCGGTCATCGGCGCCGGTATCGGCGGCCTCACCGCGGCCGTCGCCTTGCGGCAGGCCGGCTTCGACGTCGACGTCTACGAGCAGTCGCCGGAACTCACCGAAGTCGGTGGCGGCATCAACATGGGACCGAACGCGGCGCGGATTCTCTATCGGCTCGGCTTCGGCAACGCGCTCGACCGCGAGGCGATACGGCCTGCCAGCACCCATCAGCGGCGCTGGAAGGATGGCAGCACGCTGCAGCGGGCGCCGCTCAACCCGCGCTGCGAGGAGCTCTATGGCGCGCCGCACCTGACCATGCACCGCTCCGATCTGCTCGCTATCATCGCCTCGGGATTTCCAGCGGAGCGCATCCATCTCCATCACCGTTTCGTCGGGCTCGCCGACAGAGGCGGTCGCGTCGAGGCCCGGTTCGAGACCGGGGCGTGCAGCACCGCCGACGTGCTGGTGGGCGCCGACGGCATCCACTCGGCGGTGCGGGCCGCGCTGCTCGGGGAGGAAGCGCCGCGCTTCGCAGGCTGCGTCGCCTACCGCGGCTTGGTGCCCGTCGAACGCATCGCCGATCTCGGACTCGAGATCGGCTCGCAGTCGTGGCTCGGTCCAGGCGGGCATTTCGTGCACTACTTCGTCTCGCGCGGGCGCCTGCTCAACTTCGTCGGCTGGACCGAGCACGACACCTGGACCCGCGAGGACTGGACCGACCGCGCCACGGTCGCACGGGCGCTCGCCGCGTTCGACGGGTGGCACCCCCAGGTGCGGCGAATCATCGCCGCCGCCGAGACCTGTTTCGTGTGGGCGTTGTTCGATCGCGAGCCGCTGCCGCGGTGGTCAGTCGGTCGCACGACGCTCCTCGGCGACGCGTGCCACCCGATGTATCCATTCATGGGACAGGGCGCCGCGCAGGCGATCGAGGATGGCGCCACCCTCGCCGCCTGCCTGCTTGCCGCCGGCGCCGGCGATCCGGCCGAGGCGCTGCGGCGCTACGAATCGGCGCGCCGGCCGCGCGTCACGCGGCTACAGGAAATGTCACGCGCGAACAAGACGCGCTTCCACCTGCCGGATGGAGCGGCGCAAGAGGCACGCGACGCGGAGTGGGCACGGGCCGGCGACCGTGGTCCCGATGCGCTGCGCTGGCTCTACGACTTCGACGCCAGCGCGCTGCCGGGCCGCCCATGACGGAACATTCCTGGGTCCGACTCGGCAATAACTCTTTTTGCCACAAGGAACACGGAGGTCACAGTGCACGGGAAAAGATGTCAGGAACCTTTTCGCACATGTAAGGTAAGCAGTCGTTCTCTGCCCTGACGCCTCGGCCCGTTGCCGCGAGCTCGCTTTCGCGCCGCTCCTACTCAGCGAGCCGAATCTCGTCGAGATCAGGCCCGGCTGGCATGATGTCGTGCACTTTTTGCCGGGCCAGCAGACGGATTTTCCGCACCGGTCAAACCCGGTTATCATCCGGATCAACGGGTTGCCCCAACGCGCATCTTTGGTCGCGACCTCATATTTCCCGAGAGCCGGCCACGTGGCGAGAGGACCGGAACGAGCGACGCTGGAGATCGGTGCCCGGCGCGATCCTGCGAGCGGCAAATGGTGCTTCATCATCCTCGGAGCGGGGCGCAAGGTCATGCACCAGAGCGAGATGGTCTACGAAACCGAACACGAGGCCAAAGCGGCGGCGCGCGACTGGCTGACGCAGACCATGCTCAGGTAGGCCGCCGTCAAATCAAGCGTCCCGGATGAGGCGTCTCAAGTGAAGCGTCCCAGGTGAGGCGTCTCAGATGAAGCGTTCCGGACAAAGGTTGGTCTGCAAGAAAAACGCGCTGTCTGGGACGCACTGAAGAAAACCGACAGCGTAGCAACCAGCGTGTCGGCGCTGCGCCGAGAGTTCAGGCGGGTCGTCTGCGGCAGCTAGGCTGCCGTTCTGTGAGCGGAGGCGTCCGCGCGTTTCAGGAAGTCGAGGAATACCGCCACGAGCTCGCCTTCGCGCCGATCCCACTCGGCAAGCGGAATCTCGTCGAGATCCCGCCCGGCCGGCATGATGTCGTGCACTTCGCCGCCGGGCATCAGGCGCCCGACGTTCTCCCCGGCGTGTCGCGCGTGGACCACGTCGTTGCCGGGAACGATGCACGCCGGAACGCGGATAGAGCGCAGATCGGCCTCCGATGCGCCGATCACGGGCTGATCGGCGCCGGCGATGAAGTACTCGCGCCAGTGCGCCATCACGTCGACGAAGCGCCGGGTATCCATCGCCATCAGCCGCGCGCGGTTCTCGGGCCGGGCAGCGATGCGCTCGCGGAAGAACTCCGAGTCGCATATTGCCGCCATGCCGCCTCGCTCGGCGAGCTCGATAAAGTCGGTGTAGTACTGGCGCGCGAGCCGATCGGCCGCAACGCGCCCGCCGGTCACGCGCCACAGCAGGAGCGAGCGCACCGCCTGCGGGTGGCGAAGCGCGAAGAGAATCGACATGCGGCAGCCGGACGAAGCGCCGCCGACGTGGGCGGGCAGCGCGTTAAGCTCGCCGAGCAGGAGGTGCAGATCGTCGGCCCAGATGTCGTATTCGGATTCCTGGCCATCGATGATCACGTCGGAGGCGCCGCAGTTGCGCCGGTCGTGGAGCAGCACGCGGTAGCCCGCCTCGGCAATCCGCTCGGAAAGGGAACGCACCGCATCGCCCGGCCGGCGCCCGCCGGGCGACAGTGTCACCCATGGTCCCCTGGTGCCGACGATTTCGTAATGGATCGCTGCGCCGCGTATTGTCGAGTAAGGCATGGCGTTTCCCCCAAAATTCCTGTCGTGCGGCGATGATGCGCGCCGTCGGGTGCGCTGTCAAAGTGATCGCACGATCACATGTTCCGACTCATGAGTCTCCGTGAGTGACGGTCACAATTCGCCCCGGGAGATTGCGTCAGCCGCTTCGAGCACCTTGCCCAACATGACTCGCATGCGCATCCAGTGCGACCCCTTCCAGTAGATCCGGTCACAACCGGGGCAGTGCACGAACGTGTCGTATGTTCGCGCGATGCGCTCAGGCACGCGAGCCGCGGCCGCGCTCCTGTCGATCGCCGAGAGCGGGAGATTACAGGCCAGGCAGCGCGTGAAGGGCCGCATGTGCGGTTCGAGCGCGTAACGCGCCACGACTTCCCGTAACTGCGCTTCGGGCTCGAGCGCGCGGACATAGCAGCCCTGCAGTACGTCGCGGCATTTGAGCAGCTCGCGGTCCCGACTCAACAGCAGGCGGCGCTCGTCGCGCAGGACGACGAGAATGTCGCGGTCGCGCAGCGGCGGATCGTATGCCGTGTCGAATCCCAGCATCCGCAGCAGCCGCGCCAGCCCGCCAAGGTGCGCGTCCGCGAAGAACAACGGGACCTCAGCCATGCCGCCCCCTTCCATCGGGAACACCTCTATCACGTCGCCCTCGCGGACGATGCGCGAGAGCGTCGCCGGCGCTTCGTTGACGGTAAGGCGCATGATTTCGCCATGCGGCACGCCTAGCGCCTCGATGGCATGCTTGAGCGTGGCCGCGCGGGCGCAATCGACCGGGAACGCAGCTCCGCGCCGCTCCCGCGAGAGGAAGGCGTTCAGATCGCCATGAAAAAGAAAGCGCGCGGTCGCCATCCTGAGGATTCAACCCGCTATCGCCGGAGTGCAGATCGGCACCGCCCCGCCGCGAGGCCGCGGTTTCACGGATCTGCCGATTGTCGCACACGGGCGGACAAGGGCCCGAAGTCGGTTTCGAGCTATGCTCACGTGAACGATACTGACATCACCAACCTCGTTTCAGTCTACGTGAACCAGCTCCTCCTCGCCCTCGGGTCGATGTTCGTGCAACAGACGTTCGTCGCGCTCGGCAGGGCGCTGCCCGCAGTGATCGCGCCCGCGATCATCACGGACCTGCGCATCGATGCGGCGTGGGTCGGCATCTATTTCGGCCTGACCGCCGCCGCCTCGCTCGTCGCGCAGCTCGGGTGCGGCAGCTTCATCGTGCGCCACGGCGCCTTGCGCATGAATCAGGTCTCCCTGGTCATGGTGGCCGCCGGCACCGCGCTGGCTGCAGTGGGAACGCCGCCGATGCTGATCCTGTCCGCGATCATCTGTGGAAGCGGCGGGTCCGTATCCACTCCGGCCAGCTCGCACTTGTTGAGCCGCGTCTCGTCGCCGCGCTACCTGCCCCTGGTCTTCTCCATCAAGCAAACGGCGGTCCCGGCCGGCCTGCTGCTGGCCGGCCTGCTCGGGCCGCAATTGACGGAGTGGAGGGACTGGCGCTTCACGATGCTGGCGAGCGCGGTGGCGTGCGCTGCCTTCGCCCTGGTGCTCCAGCCCCTGCGCCAGACCTTTGATGACGACCGGGTGCCAACGCACACCTTCCGACTGTCAGATTTCAAGTCGACCTTGACCTCGGTGCTCGCCACCCCGGGACTTCGCGCCTTGTCCTTCGCCTGCCTTGCCTTCAACGGCCTGCAGGCCACCGTCACGGCCTATTTCGTCGTGTACCTGACCACGATCGGCTACACGCCCGTGGCCGCGGGCTTCGTCTTTTCGGTGGCGGTGGCAGTCGCAGTACCCGGACGTATCCTCTGGGGCTGGCTCGGCAGCAGCTATGTCTCGCCACGCATGATGATGGCGGGGCTTGCCCTCGGCATGGCTGGAAGCGTGGCGCTCCTCGCGCTGTGCAGCGCCGGCTGGCCGACAATCCTGGTCGGCCTCGTCGCCTGCGCGCTGAGCGGCACGGCTCTTTCCTGGCACGGCATACTTCTTGCAGAAACCGCACGCGCTGCGCCGGATGGCATGCGCGGCGGCGTTACGGGCGGCGTGCTCTCTTTCGGACAGGTCGGCGCCTTGGCCTTGCCGCTTGCGTACTCGGCCCTCCTCGACCTTTCCGGCAGCTATGGCATCGGGTTCATCGTATGCGGCGTCCCGCCGCTGCTCGTCGGCTTGCAGCTGCTGCGTCAGCGCTCGGCCACAAAGTCCTGACGCCGTTACTTCTTCATGTACTGATGCCCGCTCATGATGGCCTTCACTGCGGCCAACCCGCGGGCCCGCAGGAGCTCCCCGACGCGTTCGTCCTCTTCGGCAAGCAGCGCTTTGGCATTGCGCACCACCTCTTCCAGCCGGTCGGCGGGAAACTTCACCGCTCCGTTCTCGTCCATATGGACGATCTCGCCGGGCGCCACGTCCATGCCGGCAATGCTCACTGGTACCTGCACAGCATGCACTGCCTGCGGGCCATGGCCCGCGCAAATTCCGCGGGTCAGATACTGGAAATGCATCGGGCGGATCTCGTGTATATCGCGCGAGGGGCCATTGGATACCGCGCCGACCGCCCCGCACGCGCGCATCGAGGAGGTCATGTTGCCGCCGGACAGGCCCACCTTGTCGGCGATGTCGCCGGGAAACTTCTGCTGGAAGCAGAAAATGGAGGGCTTCCCAAGCTTATCCATGGCTTCCAGCACGTTCATCAATGTCAGGCTCTTGAACGTCGGGTCGGGCAGGCCATACGTGCAGGTCACCGCGTAGCCTGCGATCGGCCCCATTTCCGGATACCAGCATGAGAGCGTGTTGTTCGTGTACCAGTTCTCCGTCCAGGGGTTGTAGATCTCCAGGCAAAGCGGCCGTCCCGGATAGGTCGCCACCACGTTCGTAACGGTAGGCGTATCGATCTTCTTCAATTCCTCGAGCAATTCCAGATCAGTCATGGCAGCTATCCTGTTTCATCCCGATAGTGTTGATTTCGACTGGTACCCATCCTGCGGCGACACGATTTCATTGTGGTTACTGCTCACCGACCTCAGTCGAGCTTGATGCCCGACGCCTTTGCGACCTTGCTCAGCTTTGCCACGTCATCGGCGACCAGCCTGGTGAACGCCTCGGGCGATGTCGGCTTCACCACCATGCCTTGCGCCTGCACGCGCTCTCTGATCTCGGAGCCGTTGACGATACGCGTCACCGCGTCGTTGAACTGCGTCAGAATAGTCCGCGACGTCCGCGCCGGCGCCAGCACGCCGAGCCACGCGTCGTAGTCGAAGCCTGAGAGGCCGGCTTCGGCGACCGTTGGCACGTCCTTCATCACCGGCAGGCGCTGCGCCGTGCTCACCGCCAGCGCAACGAGCCTGCCATCCTTGACCAGCGGCAGCGCCGGCCCGGTAGGCGCTATCGTGAAAGTGATGCGCGCCGCCACCGCGTCGACCAACGCCTCCGGTGGCCCCTTGTAAGGCACGTGGACGAGCTTGATTCCCGCTGCGAGCGCCAGCAGCTCTCCGCCCATGTGCGTTCCGCTGCCCGTGCCGGACGAACCATACGTAAGCTGCCCCGGCTTCTGCTTTGCGAGCGCGATCAGATCGCCGATTGACTTGATGCCGACAGAGGGCGCGGCGACAAGCACCAACGGCACGCTCGCGACCTGTCCAACCCCCGTAATGTCCTTGAGCGGATCGAACGGGAGCTTCGTGTACAGGGCAGCGCTCACCGCATAAGCGTTGGAGGTGAGCATCAGCGTATGCCCGTCGGGCGGGGCGTTCGCCAGCATGCCGCCCGCTACGACGCCGCCCGCGCTCGGCCGGTTATCCACCACGACCTGCTGCCCCCAGCCTTCGGCGAGCCTGGGACCGATCAGGCGCGAGAGCACGTCGGACTGGCTGCCGGCCGAGAACGGCACGATGATCCGGACCGGCCTGCTGGGATATGACTGAGCCTGCGGCTCGGTCATGAACGCCGCCGCAAGGGCGGCGGCCACAGCAGGAATAATGGATTTCATGATGCCTAGTCTCGAGCCATTAGTCGACTCTCATCCCTCATCCCTCAAAAGATGTCGCCGCGCTCATACTGCAACGGCCAGGGAATCTTCGCCTTCAGCACCTTCGCGGCGTGCAAGGGCCAGTACGGGTCGTTCAGGAAGGCGCGCGCCATGACCACGAGGTCCGCCTGGCCACCCCCGACGATCTGCTCCGCCATCTCGGCGCTGGAAATCATGCCGACGGCCCCGGTCGCCATGCCCGTGCGACTCCGGACCGCGGCCGCGAACGGAACCTGGTAGCCGGGATAGATGTGGACCTGCTGGCGCGGATCGACCCCGCCGCTGGAGCAGTCGATGAGATCCACCTTGCCCCCCGCCTTCAGCACCGCGGCAAGCTGCACGCTCGCCTCGAGGTCCCAGCCGCCCTCCATGTAATCGGTGGAGGAAATACGCACGAAAAGCGGCTTCTCGTCCGGCCATTCCGAGCGCACCGCATCCACAACCTCGAGCAGGAAGCGGATGCGGTTCTCGAAGCTGCCGCCGTAGCGGTCGTTGCGGCGGTTGGTGACCGGCGACAGGAACGTCGAGATGAGATAACCGTGCGCGCCGTGCAGCTCGATGATGTCGAATCCGGCTTCCCGTGCGCGGCGCGCGGAGGCGGCAAACAGCGCTATCGTCGCGGCGATCGTTCTGTCGTCCATTTCCTGCGGCACGGGATGGCTCTCCGCGAACGGGATCGCCGACGGGGCGATGATCTGCCACCCATTCTGCTCCGGCATCAAGCCCTTGCCGCCTTCCCATGGCCGGGCCGAGGAGGCCTTGCGGCCGGCATGACCGATCTGTATCCCGGCTGCCGCGCCCTGCCCTTTCACGAACCGCACGATGCGCGCGTAAGCGTCGCGCTGCTCGTCGTTCCACAGGCCCGCGCAACCGTGCGTGATGCGGCCACGCGCCTCCACGTTCGTCATTTCCGCGAATACGATGCCCGCACCGCCCGTCGCGCGTGCGCCGAGATGCTGAAAATGCCAATCGTTCGGCACGCCTTCGATCGCTGAGTACTGGCACATGGGCGAGACCATGATGCGGTTACGCGCCGTGACCGACCGGAAGCTGATCGGCCGGAAGATGTGCGGATTGGGATCGCGCTGAAAGACTCTGCGCTGGTTTTCTCCGCTCGAGGCGTTCGGATTGGGCTGCGTCTTCTGGTCCATTGGCTCTGTGAACGTGAATGATGAATTCGTGACTGGTGATTCGTCGCTCGCTAAAATACCCCGCGCTGTAGCGGCAAGATACCAGATTTCACCCGCAACCTTTTCACCGCCATGAAAACCAAACCTCAGGAAGTCTCAGCCCCCACCGCGGCGCTGAGCGCCTACATCGCGAGCGCGGTCAGGAAACCGCTGCCGCAAGAGATCCTGGCGCGCGCCCGGCTCCACCTCGTCGACACTTTTGCCGCGATGATCTCGGGATCGCGGCTGCTTCCGGGAAGAGCGGCGCTCGCCCACGTGAGGACTCTCGGCGGCAAGCCTGAGGCGGGCGTCATCGGCAGCCGCATCGTCACTTCGGCGGCCATAGCGGCGCTGGCTAATGGCATGTGCGGTCACGCCGACGAAACCGACGACACCCATCCGCCCACGCTCACTCACCCCGGAACGAGCGTGGTGCCGGCGGCGCTGGCGATCGGGGAGCGGAACAGGCTCACGGGAGCGGAGGTGCTGCGCGCAATCGTGCTCGGCTACGACGTCTGCGCACGGCTGCTCCTCGCGTTGAGGCCGATGCCCTTCCTGCGCTCGGGCCACCACGCGGGCGCTTTCGGGCAGCTCTTCGGGGCTGCCGCGGCCGCCGGAGCGCTGTTGCGCTTCGATGCGCGTCGCGTGCGCTATCTCCTCTCGTACGCGGCAGAACAGGCGTCCGGGCTTTACACCATGTTCCGCGATCCCGAGCACATCGAGAAAGCCTACGGCATGGGAGGCATGCCGGCGGAGAACGGCGCCAAGGCGGCGCTGATGGTTGCGCACGGCTTCACCGGGGTCGAGGATCCGTTCTCCGGCGAGCGGAACTTCTTCTTTGCATTCGCGCCCGAAGGCGACCCGACGGAGCTCGCGCGAGGACTGGGGCGCGACTACGAGATCCTGCGCGCCGGCATCAAGCGCTGGCCGGTGGGCGGACCGATCCAGGGGCCGATGCACGTGCTGCGCGATCTCATCCAGCAGCACGACCTCAGGGCGGACGACGTCGAGAAGGTGACGGCTCGCCTGCCGGACAAGGAGCTGGAGATCGTCAATAATCGCCCCACGCCCGACATCTGCCTGCAGCACCTGCTGGCCGTGACGCTCCAGGACCGCACGATCACTTTCAGGTCCGCGCACGACTTCAAGCGCATGAGGGACCCGCGGATAATCGCGCTGCGTAATCGGATTGAGGCCGTCGGCGATCCGGACCTGACCGACGTCGAGCGCCGCTGGCGCTGCGTCATGGAGATCCGTCTGAAAGACGGCCGCACCCTCAGCCACCAGACGATGGCGGCCAAGGGCAGCTACGAAAACCCGCTGACGCCGGAGGAAGAAAACGAGAAAGCGCTCGATCTCATCGTGCCGGTGCTGGGCAAGGCCCGCGCGCAGGCCTTGCTGAAAGCTCTATGGAGCTTCGATCAGCTGAAGGACGTACGAGCGCTGCGACGGGTATACGCGGCCTAGCTGGGCCGTGGACTTGCCGCCGCCGCGGCAGCGTTATGGATGGAGGTCGAGCGCCGGCGCGATGCGGTCATACGGTATCTTCGCCGCCATGTTCAGAGCTTCGACGGTTGCCGCATCCTGCGCCTCGAACAGGCACGAGCAAGCTCCGCTGTCGGGGACGAAGGTCGAGCGCAGATACCTGACCTGTCGCCCTTCGCGGCTCAGCCTTCCCGCGGTCTCGATCGCGCGCTTCTGCGCTGCCGCGAGATCCTGCATCGAGATTCCCTTGAGCGAGCGCTCGGCTACGAATACCTTCATGAGAGTTCCTCTCGTAGTTGCCAGACCATCGCAGTCTAGGCGCGTGCTTCAGGCCGGAGAAGCGGGTAGCCGTTATGGATCCATAATTGCCGTATTCATAGCCGCGGCATAGGATAGCCCGCCATGGAAATGCGCCAGATCCGGTATTTCCTCGCGATCTGCGAGCACGGCGGATTCTCGCGCGCGGCGGAAGCCTGCGGCGTGACCCAGCCCGCATTGACCACGGCCGTCAAGCGCCTGGAGAAAGAAGTCGGCGGCGATCTCTTTCACCGCGAGGGCCGCAGGCTGGTCCTGTCCGAGGTCGGACGCCTCGTAAAACCGCACTTCGAGAAGCTTTCCGAAGAGAAGGACACCGCGATCGCGGTCGCGCGCAACTTCCGGCTGCTGCGCGCGACGCCTCTCCGCATCGGCGTCACGCCCACGATCGGGCCGGCGCGCATCTCCCGCTCCATTGCGCTCTTCCGCACCTCCCATCCCGGAATAGAGGTCGCCGTGAGCGAGTCGCCGCTCGACCGGCTGCTGCATCAGCTTGAGGACAACGAGCTCGATCTGGCGCTCGCCAGCGCGCCACAGGGCGTGCCCGACGGATTTCGCAGCCAGCGCGTCTACGACGAGCGCTACATGGTCGCTTTCCGCGCGGGCAACCGCTTCGAGACGATGAAGTCCGTGCGCCTCGACGATGTCTCGGGGCACCCCTATGTCGACCGGTTGTCCTGCGAGCTGCGCGAACAGGTGATGGCGCTCTGCGGCGAGCGCAAGGTGGAGCTCTACGCGAGCTTTCGCAGCGAGCGCGAGGAATGGGTACAGAATATGGTGCAGGCGGGCCTGGGTTTCGCCTTCATGCCCGAGTATTCGGTCACGCTGCCCGGGGTGGTCGCCCGCCCGCTCATCGACCCGGCCGTCGTGCGCACAGTCCTCGCGGTCGAAGTGCGGGGACGGCCCCGCACCCCTGCGGTCAAGCTGTTCGTGGAAAACGTGATGCGCGACGCGCCTGACGGCAAACGTTGAGAGCGCGTATCGATCGGCAACGCGTCACTCCGGCTTGATGCCGGCGAGCTCGATCACCTTCCTGAACCTGACCGTCTCGCTGCGGATGAAGGCGTCGAACGCTTCCGGCGTGCCGGCCGCCGGCTCCGCTCCCTGCTCGAGCAGGACGGAACGCATCGCGGATGACTGCACCACGTTGATCGCGTCGCGATTCAGCCTGCCGATCAGCGCCGGCGGCGTGCGCGCGGGCGCCAGCAACCCGAACCAGTAGGTCGTCTCGAAGGCGTTGATCCCTGCCTCCGCCATGGTCGGTATCTGCGGCGCATCCGCGAACCGCCTGCTGCTGGTCACGGCGTAGGCCTTGATCCTGCCCGCTTTCACGTGCGGCAGCGCCAGGAACATCAGACTGAAGCCCGCCTTGGTTTCCCCGCCGACGATCGCCAGGAGCGCCGCGCCGCCGCCCTTGTAATTCACCGGCACGACATTGACGCCAGTCGCCTGTCGGAACAGCTCGCTCGTCAGATGGGAAGCCGTGGCGGGTCCGGCGTTGGCAAAGTCGACTCCACGGGATTGCTGTTTCGCGTACGCCACGAACTCTTTCAGATTCGCGGCGGATACCGAGGGATGCGAGACCAGCAGCTGCGGGGAGGATGCGATCAGACTAATCGGCGCGAAGTCCTTCGCGGGATCGTAGGGTAGTGAACGATACAAGCTGGGCCTCACGGAAAGCAGAGTGCTGTCCGAAACCAGCAGGGTGTAGCCGTCGGGTGCGGACTGGGCGGTGACCGCGGGCGCGACCGCCAGACTGCCGCGGTTGTCCACCACGACCGGCTTGCCCCACTCCTCGCCGAGCCGCAATGCGATCTGCCGGCTCACGATATCCATCATCGTCGCGGGAGGGCCCGTCAGGATACGTACGGGCTTGACCGGATAGGACTGCGACGCGCTCGCAGCGCCAGCTCCGACGCCCGCGATGAGTATTGCTGCTGTGGCCTTCCATGAATTCAGCATGTCGCACCTCGCTCTCGCCGCCGTAGCAGCGGCTCGATCAGCTTGACACTTCACATGCATTTACGCAAATATGCAGAAATGCAATAGATATAATTAATGCTTATGCCCATGGACTTGCGGGACATCGAATATTTCGCCGTCCTCGCCGAGCATGGCCAGCTCGTGCGGGCGGCAGAGGCATTGGGATTGAGCCAGCCAGCGCTCAGCCTGAGCCTGCGCCGGCTGGAGCAATCAGCCCGGGCCAAGTTGGTTACACGGACACCGAAGGGCGTTGAGCTGACTGCCGTAGGCGCGGCGCTGCTCACCCACGTCCGGCGCCTGCGGCTGGCGCGCGACGATCTCGCGCGCGAGGTGTCCGACGTCGCTCACGGCGAGGTGGGACACCTGCGGGTAGGAACCGGCCCGGCTACCGCCGACGGTTTCCTGCCGCGCGCATGCAGCACGCTGATGAAGGAGACCCCCAGGGTTACCGTGGCTGTCTCGGTCGCGGCAACCACCAACACGCTGTTGCCTGCGTTGCGAAAGGGCGATCTCGACATCGTGGTCAATCACATTTTGCGCGCGACCTACGAGGATCTGGTCCTGGAGCCGCTGTGGGACGACGAATTCGTCGTCTATGCCTCGACCCGCCACCGGCTGGCTAAGCGCAAGACGGTAAAGCTCGCCGACCTTGCGCAGGAGCGTTGGGCTTCGACCGCAGCGAGCGCGTACACAGCCTTGCAATCGCTTCAGGGGACCTTTGAGGAACGGGGCCTGCCTCTGCCGCAGATCTCTCTGACATCCGATTCGGTCATGCTCAGGCACCGTACCGTGGCCGCCACCGAGCTGCTCGGCATCGGGTCAAGGGGGATCGTCGAAGCCAATGCGGCGGATGTGGGCCTCAAGATCATTCCGGTCAGGGACATGAAGTGGATACGTCCCGTGGCCGTGTTCTACCGCAAGGATGGCTACCTGTCTCCCGCCGCCAGGCGATTCATCGAGATCCTGAAGACGACGGCCGGGAAACGCATCACTCGGGCTTGATGCCGGCGGTCTTGATCACGCGCCCCCACTTCACCGTCTCGCTTT
The DNA here is from genome assembly GCA_035259205.1 of Burkholderiales bacterium. Taxonomy (GTDB): domain Bacteria; phylum Pseudomonadota; class Gammaproteobacteria; order Burkholderiales; family SG8-41; genus SG8-41. Next base: position 30,898 of record DATFWO010000356.1, read on the forward strand.
TGATGAAATCGGCAAACTCAACCGGTGTTCCCGGTACCGGCTCCGCGCCCTGGTTGAGTAACGACGCGCGCATCGCAGCGGATTGCAGAATCGCGACGACGTCGCGATTGATTTTGGCCACGATGGACGGTGGGGTACGGGCAGGAGCGAACAAGCCTACCCAATAGTCCGCTTCCAGGTCCGGGAATCCCGCTTCGATCACGGTTGGAATGTCCGCTGCACCCGGAAAGCGCTTCTTTGCCGTGATCACATACGCTTTGACCCTGCCCGTCTTGACGTACGGAAGCGCCTGGATCACCAGGTTGAACCCCACTTTCACCTCTCCGCCCAGCAGGGCGACCATCGCCGCGCCGCCACCCTTGTAGTGAACAGCCGTAAGGTCGATGCCGGTGAGCTGCTTCAATTGCTCACCCGGCAGATGGCTGGCGGTGCCAATGCCGGCTGTGGCGTAGCCGAGCGGCTGCGGGAGCCGCTTTGCGTACGCTATGAACTCGCCCAGGCTCGTAGCGGGAACGGACGGGTGCGCAACGATAAGCATCGGCGTCGAAGCAATCAGCGCTATCCCGACGAAGTCCTTCGCCGGATCGTACGGCAGCTCCTTGTACAGGCTTGTTGCGACCGCCTGCCACGTCCGGTCTCCGACGAGCAGCGTATAGCCATCGGGTGCCGACTTGGCGGCGACCGCTGCGCTGATACTGCCTAGAGCGCGGTTCTCGACGACCACCGGCTGTCCCCAGCTCTCATGCATCCGCTGCGCGATCGGTCGCGCAAACACATCCGAGCCTCCGCCCGACGGCCCGGTGACGATGCGCACAGGCTTCGCAGGATATCCCGCAGGATCGGCCAGGGCCGAGGGCAGCGCAGAAGGCAGCAGCACGACCGCGACTATCGCCGTTAGCAGCTTCTGCCGGATGCGCATGCCGTGACTCCTTTGTTTCTCGAGACGAGCACCGTCATGTTGACAACCCGGTGGTATTTCCACAATCATCCACCTTCTATCATCTGATTACTTCCGGTTATCGCAATGCAGCTGCGCGATCTCGAGTACTTCTCGGCTATCGCCGAACACAGGAGCGTGAGGCGGGCCGCCGAGGCGCTGGACATGAGCCAGCCCGGCTTGAGCAAGAGCCTGCACCGGCTGGAAACGGAGCTGGGCGCCAAGCTCGTCGCGCGGACGCCCAAAGGCGTGGATCTGACTGCGGTCGGAGCGGCGTTGCTCGCGCAGGTGCGCCGGCTTCATCTGACGTTCGAGGACGTCACCCGCGAAGCCGCCGACCTGAGCGCCGGCCGGGCGGGACACTTGCGTGTCGGCTCGAACCCGTTGTGTGCCGAACTCCTGCCCGCAGCCTATGCCGTCCTTCTGAAAGATGCGCCCGGCGTGACATTCTCGGCCACGGTCGACGACAACGATGTCATGATCCCGGCCCTCCGTAAGGGCGAGCTCGATCTGATCGTGAACTATCTCCCCGAATCACCCTGGGAAGGCTGCGACACCGAGCAGCTGGACGCCGACTTCGATATCGTGGTCTATGCATCCGCCGGCCATCCCCTGGCGAGGAAGAGGAGTGTAACGATTGCCGATCTGGCCCGATACCGCTGGGTGCTTTCCCCGATCAACATCCTGCCGTGGCACTGGCTTTGCCGGGCATTCCTGGAGCGCGGCCAGCCGCCGCCCCAGGTCGCTTTCGAGACGCGCTCGATACGCCTGCGGCTGCAGATCGTCGCCGCCTCGAGCCACCTGGGATTTCTTGCAAAGCAGGTGATCCAGCAGGCTGCCCCGCGCTTTCGGTTGAAGGTGCTTCCGGTCAAGGACGTCACGTGGCGGCGCCCGATCTGCGTTATCTACCGCAAGGACGCCTACCTCTCACCCGCCGCCCGGCGGTTCGTCGAGATACTGAAGGCAAAGGCGAAGGAGATTGTCGAGGAAGACCGTAGTGGGAAGAAGCGCGGGGCTTAAGGAGCCCTCGCGCCCGGCGCTCTCACCACCTTCATCGGGGTATCATCATTCCAGACTGCTCCCGGAGGTAGACCATGTCGACCAACGCACAGACCGAGGCGCGGAAGCTTCGCGCGAGCCTGAAGCACCCGATCATAGACGCAGACGGCCACTGGGCCGAGTTCGCCCCGGACATGCGCGAGGAGTTCCGCCGTATCGGCGGCGACACCGCTGCGGAGGCGCTCGCCCTGGCGAGCGCGCGCATTCCCAATTCGCTGTCGATGTCGGTGGCCGAGCGCCGCCGCCGGCGGATCGGGCAGGAGGCGTTCTGGTTCCTCCCGACCAAGAACACCCTGGACCGCGCAACGGCGATGATGCCGCGGCTCCTCTACGAGCGGCTGGATGATCTCGGGCTCGATTTCACCGTCATCTATCCGACCGCCGGCCTGGGCTACTACCGTCTGCCGCCGGACAAGCTGCGACGCGCCCTCTGCCGCGCCTATAACGTGTTCACCATGGACCAGTTCCGGCCCTACAGCGATCGCATCATCCCCGCGGCCATCATCCCGATGTACACCCCTGAAGAGGCAATCGAGGAGCTCGAGTTCGCGTCACGCCAGCTCGGTTATCGGGTCGTGATGCTCGGCAGCCTGATCCGCCGCCCGATCCCCGCACTCGTCGAGGAGCACCCGGAGGCTGCGAAGTTCGTGGAATGGTACGACCCGATCGCCATCGACAGCGCGTACGACTACGAGCCCGTGTGGGCCAAGCTCCGCGAGCTGCGCATCGCGCCGAGCTTCCACAACAGCGCGCGCTCGATCCTGCTTCGCAACTCGCCGTCGAACTTCTGCTACAACCACATCGGCCACTTCGCCTCCGCCAGCGAGGCCACGGCCAAGGCCATCTTCTTCGGCGGCGTCACCCGGCGCTTTCCGGAGCTGAACTTCGCCTTCCTGGAAGGCGGCGCGGGCTGGGCATGCTCGCTCTACGCCGACCTCATCGGACACTGGGAGAAACGCAACCCGGACGGTCTCGAAAACACGAACCCGGCGCAACTCGACCGCGCGGGACTGCTCGCGCTCGCCGAGAAGTACGGCAAGCCGTCTCTTGTCGAAGCAGTGCGCCGCGGCGAAGGACTGGACGATAACGGCGACGGCACCGGCGGCGTGGAGGATCTCGATGACTATTCGCGCTGCAGGATCACGCGCAAGGAAGACTTCAAAGACCTGTACGTCAAGCGCTTCTATTTCGGCTGTGAAGCCGACGATCCGATCAACGCGTGGGCCTTCAATCGCAAGGCGAACCCGATGGGGGCGCGGCTCAACGCATTCTTCAGCTCGGACATCGGCCACTTCGACGTGCCGGACATGACCGGGGTCGTGCCCGAGGCGTACGAGCTGGTCGAGCACGGGCTGCTCAACGACGACGACTTCCGCGATTTCATGTTCGCCAATGCCGTGCGCTTCTGGGGCCAGGTGAACCCCGACTTCTTCAAGGGCACGGCGGTCCAGAATCAGGCGGCGGAGGTGCTCGCTCGGCCCGGCTGAAGCGCGGCAGCAGCTTTCGATTCCGACCGACCAGGTTCAGTGTTGACAGGGCTCTGCGCGCCGCTGTTCGCCACCTGCGCTTCCATCTCTCCTCGACGCTCACTTCCAGCCGGCCACGTAATCAGCGCCCGGTCATATAGTCGAGGGTCAGGTTGGCGAGCGTACGCACGCCCAGCTTGAGCACACTCTCGTCGATCTGAAACAGCGGCGAGTGGTTGCCGCCCCATTTCTCCGGCGGCAGGTCCCTCACCCGCGCGCCGACATAGAAGAAAAATCCGGGCACCACCCTCTGATACGCCGAGAAGTCCTCGGACACCGTCGCCTTCGGGACGACGAACACGTTTGCGGCCGCGACGGCCCGCAGCGTGGCGACGGCGCGCCCGGCGAGCTTCTCGTTGTTGTCGGTGATGTCATAACCGTCGTCCACCGCGACCTCCGCTTTCGCTCCCGCGCTCTGCGCGATCGATTCCGCGGTGAGCTTGACCCGGCGATGGATGTCGCGCCGCATCTCCTCGTTGAACGTGCGTATCGTGCCGACGAGCTCGACCTCGTCGGGAATGATGTTCTCGCGATTGCCGCCGCGGATGATGCCGACGGTGACGATCGACGGTTCGAGCGTCACGTCGAGCTGGCGGCTCGCAATGGTCTGCAGGCCGAGCACGATCTGCGCGGCGACCACGATGGGATCGACGCCCACCCACGGGCGCGCGCCGTGCGTCTGCTTGCCCTTGACGACGACGCGGAAACGGTCCGAGCTCGCCATCATCGGCCCGGCGCGGTAGCCGAGCATCCCGGCGGGGATGACCGACGAAAGGTGCAGCCCGAAGATCACCTCGGGCGCAGGATTTTCGAGGACGCCCTGCCTCACCATCAGGCGCGCGCCGCCTTGCTCGCCCTCGGGCGGGCCCTCCTCGGCGGGCTGAAAGATGAATTTCACGCTTCCCGGAAGCCGGTCTTTCATCGTGGAGAGTACCTGCGCGACCCCCATAAGGATCGCTACGTGGCCGTCGTGGCCGCAGGCGTGCATCACGCCGGTCTCCTGCCCCATCCACATTGCCTTCACTTTCGAGGCGAACGGGAGACCGGTGACCTCGGTGACCGGGAGCGCATCCATGTCGGCGCGCAACGCCACGACCGGCCCCGGCCTGCCGCCTTTGAGCAGGCCCACTACACCCGTATGGGCGACGTTGGTGCGCACCTCGAGGTCGAGTTCGCGCAGGTGCTCGGCCACCAGCTTCGAGGTGCGGAATTCCCGATTTCCAAGCTCCGGATTCTGGTGGATATCGCGCCGCCATTCGATGACCTTCTGCTCGACCGTGTCGGCGAGCCGGTCGATCTCCGCCGCGTGCGGGGACGACTGGGCATGCGCTGCAAGAGGCGCGAGTGCGAACGCGGTTGCAATCATGACACGCTTCATGTTGATCCTTCTTGCCGGACGACTCACTCGACCTTGATATTGGCCGCCTTGATGAGCGGCCACCATTTGTCGATCTCGGACTTGTGAAACGCGCGCAGCGCCTGCGGCGTGAGCTGCTCGCGCGGAGGGATGTCCTGACCGAGGTCGTCGATCCGCTTCATCACGACGGGATCGGAGAACGCCTTGACCACGGCGTCGTTCACCTTCGCGACCACCTGCTTCGGTGTGCCTTTTGGCGCCCACAGGCCGTGCCAGAACGGAATGTAGGTATCCGTCGCGCCCAGTTCCACCGCGGTCGGGACCTCGGGCATCGGCCGCCATCGCGACTTCGACATGACCACCAGCGGCTTGATCCGGCCGGACTTGAAGAACGACAGCATCTGCGATGCCTCGCCGCAGAAGAGATCGACCTGGTTGGCCATGAGATCGGCCATGGCGGGCGCGCCTCCCTTGTACGGCACGTAGCGGAAGCGGGTGCCGATTTTCTGCTCGAAATAGAGGGCGCAGACGTGAGCGCCGCTCCCGGCGCCCACGGTCGCCACGGTCGCCTGGTCCGGGTTGGCCTTGAGCCAGGCGATCAGCTCCTTGCCGTCGTTCTGCGGAAGGTTGGTGCGCCCGGCAATGATCAGCGTCGAGACGCTCAGCATCGAGATGGGCTCCAGGTCCGTCAGAGGATGCCAGGGAACCTTGTAGACCGCGGGTGCGCCGACGTGGCTCGTCCAGTTGCCGACGACCAGAGTGTATCCGTCCGGTGTGGCCTGGATGGCGCGGCCGACGCCGATCGTGGAGCCCGCTCCGGCGAGGTTCAACACGACCGATTGCTGGCCCAGCGTCGGGCGCATGCCCTCGCCGAGGATGCGCGCCAACACATCGGTCGCCCCGCCGGCCGGAAACGGAGCGATCAGGAGGATCTGGCGCGCCGGATAGTCCTGCGCGGCAGCGGCCCCGACGAGGGCAAGCCCGGCGCTGAAGAACAGGCACACGCGCCTTAGCTGGCAGCCCCAGCCGCTCCGCGACGTTTCCGTCCGTGCCGCAACGAGCGACACGCTACCGAATCGGATGGATATCATTTCCGCCCTCCTGTTTGTGAAAGCCAGCTCCGGTTCGCATATCCCATCGAGAGCGGCGCCGATCCGGCGATACCGGGAGTCGGCCGCGAGCTCATTCGACTCGGATGCCGGCGAGCTTGACGATCTTGCCGATTTTCGCGATCTCGGCGCGAAGAAAGCGCGCGAATTCCTCCGGCGTGCTCGCTCTTCCTTCCTCGCCCTGAATCTGCATCTGCTGTTTGATGTCGGGAAGCTCCACGATGCGCGCCACCTCCTTGCCGACCCGCGCGATGACAGGCCGCGGCGTTTTCGCGGGCGCGAAGACCCCGAACCAGGCCTGAAATTCGTAACCGGGCAAGGCCGCCTCCGCCATCGTCGGCACGTCGGGCAGCACGGGCGTACGGCGCGCGGTGGTTACCGCCAGCGGGAGCAGCCGGCCATCCTTGAGGAACGGCAATGCCGGAACCAGCGGCGTGAGGAAGTAGTGGGTGCGCCCGGTCATGAGGTCGATGAGCGCCTCCGGCACGCCCTTGTAGGGCACGTGCACGGCGTCGATGCCGGCTGCGAAGCGGAACTGCTCCGCATTCAGGTGCGTGCCGCTGCCGACCCCGGACGAAGCGAAGTTCAGTTGCCCCGGCTTCTGCTTGGCAAGCGCGATGAGCTCCTTGACCGATTTCACACCCAGCGCGGGCGCCACCACCAGAATGCTCGTGCTGATCGAAATCTGGCTGACCGGCGCGAAGTCCTTGATGGGATCGTACGGAAGGTTGCTGTAGAGCGCCGCGTTCATGGCGAAGGCGATGGAGTGCACCAGCAGCGTGTAGCCGTCGGGGGCGGCCTTGGCGACGATGTTCGAAGCGAGCGTGCCGCCTCCGCCGCCTCGGTTGTCCACGACCACCTGCTGGCCCCAGTTGTCGTTCATCTTGACCGCGATCCTGCGCGCAAGCAGATCGGTCGCGCTGCCGGCCGTGAACGGGATCATCAGCCGGACCGGCCTGGTCGGGTAATCCTGGGCAGCGGCGGCGCCGACAAGCGCCAGACTTGCGCCGAAGCAAAGTAGCCTCAGCTGCCAGCCGCGCCGCAGCCCTTTCGGCCGCGCCGCAGCGAGCGGACCAGAATCGGCCCTCCGGAATCGGATGGCATTCATCCCGTTCCCTCCTCGTGTCCAGGGCAGTCGATCTTATATTGCGAATGCCGTGGCTCGTCCAGACTTCACGGAGCGCGCAGGCCCGCCGCCCTGACCACCTTGGAGAACGTGTCGATCAGGCTGCGCAATATCCGGTCGTACTCCTCGGGCGTGGTAGGCGCGGGATCGAAGCCCGTGGCGAGCATCTGCTGCTTGACGTCGGGCAGAACGAGCACGGCTGCAACGTCCTTGCTGATCTGATTGAGGATGTGTCGTGGCGTAGCGGCCGGCGCCAGCAGTGCGTGGCCGGCGTCCCGCTCGAATCCCGGCAGCGCTTCCACCATCGCCGGCACATCCGGCAACAGCGGCGAGCGTTTCGGAGTGACGACAGCCAACGCCAGCAACCGCCCGTCCCTGATGAACTGCAGCGAAGTACTCAGGCTCGGAAATCCGTACTGTATGCGTCCGGCAAGAATTTCGATCAGCATCTCCGGCTGGCCCTTGAATCCGACGTGCACGGCCTTGAAGCCGGCGACCATCCTGAACCGCTCCGCAGTCATGTGGATACCGCTGCCGGCGCCCGCCGAACCGAAAAGGAGCTTGCCTTGCCGCTCGTGAGCGAGGGCAATCAGCTCCTTGACCGACTTCACGCCCAGCGCAGGCGAAACCGCGAGAAAGCCGGTGGTCGCCCCGATCTGAGCGACGCCGCGGAAGTCCTTGAGCGCGTCGTACGGAAGGTTGTCGTTGAGTACCGCGCTGATGGCAAAGGCGGACGAGGTCAGGAGCAGCGTGTGCCCGTCGGGCATGGCCTTGGCGACCATGGCCGCGGCCATCGTACCGCCCGCTCCCGTGCGATTCTCTATGACGACCGGCTGGCGCCAGATGTCGCTCAGCTTTGGGCCTATCATGCGCGCCGTGATGTCGGTTGCGCTGCCGGCGGAAAACGGCACGACGATACGCACCGGCTTGGTCGGGTACTTCGACGGCGCCTGCGCAAGGCCATCCGCCGCAATGGCGATACCCGTCGCTCCAGCGACGACGGCAATCCTTCGCAGAATACGGGGCAGTACCACGGTGCACCCCCCGAGCTAGCCGCAATCAAGGCCTGTACGGCTGCCTCAACGGAACACATCTCTCCGCGGGAGCATACCACCCCTGCGCGGCGTAGTCGGCGGTGTGCAGGTAGCAGGCGGTTCATCGAGATCCTGAGGGCGACGGTCCGGCAAACCCGCCTGAAAGACGGAAAGGGCTGACGACTCATCGGACTGCTGTCGCGATATTCGTTTCGTCCGGCACCGCCACACCCTCGCCATCGGCGAAGGATTGCAAGGCCAGCTTGACCTCCCTCACCAGAACCGCGCGCTCCTGCTCACTCAGGGCCGCCACCGCGGCAGCCACGGGATTTGCCGACAGGTGATTCGGGAGAAACGCCTCGATCGGCGGCAGCCGGATCGTCATTTTGCTCGCGCGAACGTTCGGCTCACGAAACCCCGCCTCAAGCAGGAGGCGCAGCAGTTCCGCGCCGTCCGGAACCACCCTGGAAGCCCTAAACTTCACCGCGGTTGCCACGCCCACATGACGCTCCAGCGCATTGCCTACCGCCTGGATATAGGTACCCGCCGACTTCCAGACGCTCAGCAGCACCCGGCCCCCGGGTACGAGCACCCGATGTATCTCGCGGAGCGCCGCGATCCGGTCGGGAAAGAACTGCAGGCCTTGCTGGCAGAGGGCGACATCGAATGAAGCATGAGGAAAGTCCATCGCAACCGCGCTTCCCTCGACCCACGTGATCGACGCGCCCGAAGGCAGCGAGCGCGCAACCTCCAGCATCCCTGCGTTGAGATCGAGGCCGGTTACCGTGCCCCCGGGCATCACCTTCGAGGCCGCGTGGCGCGCGACCACGCCGGTGCCGCAGGCGACATCCAGCACCCGCTGTCCCGGCTGCAGGGAAGCCGATTCTACGAGCCCGGGCGCCCAGGGTCCGATGAGGTAGCGGACCGCGTAGCGCTCATACCGCTCTGCGGCCTCGCCGGCGAGTTGGAATCCGGATTGCTCGCTCAGGCAAATTCCTTTCTAGACGCCCAGGGATCGTGGCAAGGCAGCCGAGATCGCCCCGCTAACGCTCGAACGAAAGCGCTCTTCAACCTGCTGTCGAGCGCTTCCTGGCGATGACTAAGCCCCCCACTCCGGCCAGGAGAAGGAACAGGCTTCCCGGCTCCGGAACGACGCTCAACATGGCCTGCGCGAGGATCTGATGGCCAGCGGACGTCGGATGGATACCATCCCAGAAGAAAAAGTCTGCAGGATTGCAGTTCACGAACTGCGCGCACGCATCGTCGGCGTTTGCGAGCCCGAACGCCGCCGGGTTCGCGGCCACATCCTGAAAGAGGTCGAAAACGTCGAAGAACCGCACCCCAGGCGTTCCACTGACCGCCGCGAGCAATGCGGCGTTCATCGCGGTCGCGATAGCCGTGGCGAAGGCAGATACCAGGGGTCCCGCGGCCTCCGCCGCAGGTGTGACCCCGGCATCCGGTGTATTCCAGACGATGATATCGTCCGCGCCGGCCGCGCGCAGGTTGGCAACCGTGGCGGCGATATCTGACGCATAGCCCAGTGCCGTAGCCTGTATCGTCGTCGCGATATCGGCGCCAGCCAAAATGGCGCTCAGCGCATCGGCGGCATTATTGCCGCCGCCAGCCAGCACGTACAGAGCATCCGAAGGAGCCTGATTCAGCGTCGCGGACAGAAAACCGGCAACCTGATCACGCAGGCTCGGCGGCAGCGTCGATCCCAACGGTCCCGTGGGGGCTCCGCCAAATGCGAAATCGGTGCCGCCGGCCAGCGATGGGGCCACGCCCAACCCCAGGCTCAGTCCGAAATATTCGGCCCACACCCGGTCGTTGGTGTAGCGTCCCGACAGGTAGGGAAAGGGGTGTAGCGGCAGGCTGGGAAAGAACGAGTTGTCCGGAATCGGCGTGGGCGTTCTGGGATGCGCCGGAGCGAATACGCTGTCGAAAAAGATCGCGTTGTTGCCTGAATCCGACAGGCTGTCGCCAAAGACAAATAATTGCGAGAACGGCAGCGCCATCGCCGGCGCCGCGCCGAGAAATTCGCCGCATGCGAGCATCCACATCAGTACCCACGCAGCAAGACGCTCGAAACCGCGCTGGGAAACCGGAGCCGATTCATTGCTATACGGTTGCGTGGTCAGATTGAAAGGCTGCATGACGCCTCCCATGAGTTCAATGTCCGGAAACAACTATGACAACATACGGGCGAGAACGGCCCAACAATGGGAACCGGCTTGGCGGGGAATTTCTGCTGCACCTGCGCAAACAGCGATGCCTGTAGCAACTGCGGTTACGCAAGCCACGATCTCCGCATTCCCACAAGTCTACCCCTATCAACCATCACTTATCACGCACTATTCAGGCTGTATCGCCGCGCTCTTCACGATCCTTGCCCACTTCTCGATTTCGCTTCTGATGTAAGCCGCGAATTCCCGCGGCGAGCCGGCGACGATCGTCATGCCTTCCTTTTCGAAGCGCTCCCGGATGTCGGGCATGGCCATGATCGACACCGAGTCCTTGTGCAGCCGGGCGATGATGTCCCCGGGCGTGCCCGCCGGAGCGAGCAGTCCCCACCACTGGACGGCTTCGTATCCCGGCACACCCGACTCCGCTATGGTCGGGACTTCCGGCAGCACCGCTATGCGCTTGACGGTCGTGACGCCGAGCGCGCGCACCCGCCCGGAGCGGACGTGAGGAAACGCGGCGGCGATGCTGGTCGTCATGGCCGATACGCGCCCTGCAAGGAGATCGAATAGGCCCGGTCCGGGCCCCTTGTACGGCACATGCAGCATCCTGGTGCCGCTCATGACGAGGAATAGCTCCATCGAGAGGTGCGGCAGGGTGCCGGTCCCGGACGAGGCGAATGCGATCTCGCCCGGCCGCGCCTTGGCGAGCGCAACGAGGTCTTTCACCGACCCCGCCGGCAGCGAGGGATGGACGACCAGCACGTTCGACACGGACACGAGTTGCGTGATGGGCGCGAAATCCCGCACCGCATCGTAGGGAACCTTCTTGTACATGGAAGGAACGGTCGCGAGCGTGCCGACGCCCAGGAGCAGCGTGTAGCCGTCGGGTGGAGACTTGGCGACGAGCTCGGTGCCTATCATCGTGGCTGCGCCGGCGCGGTTCTCGACCACCACCTGCTGGCCGAGCCGCTCGGTGAGTGGCACGGCAATCAATCGCGCCGAATAGTCCGCACCGCTGCCGCTCGAGGACGGTACTACGATGCGCAGCGCGCGAGTGGGGTACTGCTGCTGAGCGTCGACGAGCGTTGCGAACAAGGGCAGCGGCGCATACAGCGTCACGAGCAACAAGCGCCAACCGCGATCCGCGCCACTACCCATCACTCATCACCCCATCGCTCCCACGTCTTTTCGGGTGGCCGCGAGGCGCCGCAAGTTCATGCTGCGACGCGCTGCGCCGCGCGCAGAGCCTTCCGTGCGGTCACCTGAACGGACGAAAGCGCCGGACGCCCGAACTCCCGTTCGAGATCGCCCAGGATCTCGTAGGTCGGGAGCTGCGAGCAGGCGATGAAGAGCGAGTCGCAGCCGTCATCCATCGTCTCGCGCGCGAGGCGCGCGACTGCAGGCGCCTCGATCTTGCCGAGCTCGTCGACGTTTTGCGCGTAGAAGCTGTTGAAGCGCCTGACACGGATCCCTCCGTCGGCGAGAAACGCCTTGAGCTGATCGTTCACGGTATCGAGGTATGGCGTCACCAGCGCGATTTCCCGGGCACCCGCTTCCTGCAGGGCGAGCACCATGGAGCGCGCAATCGTCACCACGGGTTTCCCGGTTACGGCGCCGAGCTCGCCCTGCAACGCAGCATCTCCCGCCGGCCCCGAAATGAATCCCGCGGCGGTGCAGCCGTAAGCCACGACGTCGACGGCGGGGTCGGCGAGCTGCCTCGCCAGTGAAAGCGCCTGCGCCTTGTATTCGGGCAGCGTTTCGCTCGTAAGGAGCCCCTTGCCGCGCGGAATGCGTAACGTCGTGCAGGCCGATCCCGACGGCAGCCACGCAGACAGCTCGCGCTCCATGGTGGTGTTGTTGATCGGCACCATCAGACCTACGTGCACGGCATTCATGACGGGCTCCCTTGGTGCGGTTGCAAGAGTTCTGTAATGGTATGCCAAACCGAGGGACTCGAGACCAGCAACGAGTCACCAGTCACGAGTCACTCGGCCTTGATTCCCGCCGTCCTGATCACTTCCGCCCAGGTCTTGGTCTCGGTCCTGATGCGCGCGGCAAGCTCCTGCGGTGTGCTGGTCTCGACTTCCAGCCCCTGCCGCGACATGGCCTCCCGGACTTCGGGCAGCGCCAGCGCTTTGAGAGCGGCGTTGCGGATCTGATCGATGATGGGCACCGGAGTGCGGGCCGGCACGAGCAGCGCGTACCACGAGGTCACGTCGAAGCCGGGAAAGCCGGATTCCGCGATCGTCGGCAGATCCGGCGCGACTTTGGAGCGTTTCAATCCGGTCGTAGCGAGCGCCTTCAGCCGCCCGGCCTTGACCTGCGGCATGGAGGACGCGACGCTGCCGAAGAGCACTTGGGCCTCACCGCCCAGCACCGCCGCGGCCGCCGGCCCGCCACCCTTGTAGGCGAGGTGCACCATGTCGATGCCGGCGCGCTTCTTGAAGAGCTCCGCGGCGAGGTGCAGCGGACTTCCCACCCCGGCCGAGGCGTAGTTGAGTGTCCCGGGCTTTTGTTTCGCGAGCGCGATGAACTCTTTCAAGCTGCCCGCCGGGACGCTCGGATGCAGCACCAGTATGTATTGAGCGCTCGCGAGCAACGTCACCGGCTGGAGGTCCCTTTCCATGCTGAACGTGAGCTTGTAGAGGCTCGGATTTACCGTCAGTACAGTGCCGAAGCCCAGGAATACCGTGTAGCCGTCGGGGACCGCGTGCGCCACCGTCTCGGCGGCAAGATTGCCGGCGGCGCCGCCGCGATTGTCCACGACCCATGGCTGCCCGAGTAACTCGTGGAGCCTGGGCGTGATGATGCGCGCGAGCGCATCCGCGCCGCCGCCCGGCGCAAACGGCACGAGAAGCCGGACCGGCCGCGTGGGGTATTGCTGTGCGGGAACCGCTATCGCAACCGAAAGCAACGCAACGCAGAGCAAGACCAACGACGAGCGATGAACCATGAATGATGAATTGCCGTTCGGACTGCCAAGCTCTCTATCCGGCCTTGCTCTATTGGTCATCATGCGTCCCCTATCGTTCGTCACTCGTCACTCGTCACCCGTCACTCAGCTTTGATCCCCGCGGTCTTGATGACTTCCGCCCACATCGCGGTTTCCTTCCTGATGCGCGCGGCAAGCTCCTGGGGCGTGCTCAGCTCGGGCTCCAGGCCCTGGCGCGACATCGCTTCCTCCACCTCCGGCAGGCCTACGACCTTGACGACCGCGTCATGGATGCGGTTCACGATAGCCATCGGCGTTCCTGCCGTCGCCAGCATCGCATACCAGGAGCGTACGTCGAAGCCTGGATAGCCGGACTCTGCAACGGTCGGCAGCTCCGGTGCCACCTTGGAGCGCCGGATTCCCGTGGTGGCCAGCGCCTTCAGCCGACCCGCCCTCACCAGCGGCATGGTCGAGGCGACGCTGCCGAAGATGACCTGGGCTTCACCGGCGAGCACGGCTGCCGCCGCCGGGCCGCCGCCCTTATATGCGATGTGCACCATGTCAACGCCGACCCGCTTCTTGAAGAGCTCGGCCGCGAGATGAACCGGAGTGCCTATGCCCGCCGAGGCATAGTTGAGCGAGCCGGGCTTCTGCTTCGCCAGCGCGATGAACTCTTTCAGCGTCCCCGCCGGTACGCCCGGGTTGAGCACGAGCAGATACTGCGCGCCGGCAAGCGATGTCACGGGTTGCAGGTCCCTTTGGACGTCATACGACAGCTTGTAGAGATTGGGATTCACCGTGGTGACGTGATTCAGTCCCACGATCACGGTATAGCCGTCCGGCACCGCCTTGGCGACCAACTCCACCGCGATGTTGCCGCCGGCGCCGGCGCGGTTGTCGACGACCCATTGATGCCCCAGGACTTGCCCGAGGCGGGGCGCCAGTATGCGTGCCAGCGCGTCCGTGCCGCCGCCGGGCGATGTCGGCACGAGCAGGCGCGTCGGTCGCGTGGGATATTCCGCCGCATGCGACGCGAGCGCGAGCACCGCCCATGCGCACACCGTCAGGCACGCACCGACACGTCCTGACAGGATATGCCGCGAAATCATTCGATTCCCGGGCTTGGCTTCGATGCCGGAATCGGCCATGCTGTGATCTTTCTCGCGCGCGCTCGGGACGCGACAGGAGGGACTCTGGCCACCACCGGAAGAAGCATGAAACGACCGTATTTCGTCGTCGTATCGACGGTACTGTGCAGCGCAACCTTCGGCCAGCTGCCTTCGACCGGCCATGCACAAGCGTATCCCAACAAGGCGATCCGCGTAATAGTCCCATTCGCAGCGGGCAGCGGTACCGACATCCTGGCGCGCATATTGACCGAGGACTTTCGCTCCGCGCACGGCTGGAACTTCGTCATCGACAACCGGGCAGGAGGGTCGGGGCAGATCGCGGCCGAGCTGGCGGCCCGCGCGGCGCCGGACGGCTACACGCTGTTCCTCAGCACCAACACCCCGCACTCGGCCAATCCTTTCCTTTTCAGGAAGCTCAACTACGATCCGGTCAAGGACTTCGCTGCGGTGGCGCGGCTGATAAATTACGGGTTCATCCTGACGGTCAATCCGAGCTCGGGCATAAGCACCGTTCCCGAGTTGCTCGCGTTCGTGAAATCGCAGCCGGGGAAAACGTCCTACGCGTTCGGCAACAGCACCGGACAGGTCAACGGCGCTTTTTTCGTCAAGGCGGCAAAGCTCGACTCGCTCGCCGTTCCGTACAAGAGCACGCCCCCTGCGATGACCGACCTCATCGGCGGCCAGGTCCACTTCATGTTCGTCGACATGGCCTCGAGCCAAGGCCACGTCAAGGCCGGACGCCTGCGCGCGATCGGCGTGATGTCCGACCAGAGATCGAAAATCATGCCGGACCTGCCCGCCGTCGGCGAAACGGTGCCGGGCTTCGACACGACGCCGTGGGCCGGCTTTTTCGTGCCGGCTGGGACCGCGAAGACGATCATTTCCAGACTGAGCGACGAGACCCGGAAGACGATCAGCAAGCCCGCGATCAGCCAGAAACTGACGGAGCTGGGACTGGAGCCCGTGCCGAGCGGGCCGGAGGAGCTCGATCGCTTCGTGCAGCAGCAGCTAAAGAATTGGGGGAAGAAGATCCAGGAGGCGGGAATACAACCCGAGTAGCGCTACCAATGGTCATCAGCAAGCTGAACTTGCATCTATCCGCTCACTTCAACCGTTAAGGCGCGGGCTTCGCCGCCTGTACTGGCGAGGTCTTGTTGGGCTCGCGCAGTTTTCTCTCCTCTTCCTTTTCAGCTTGACGCAGCTTGCGCTGCTCCTCTCGCTCGGCGCGCAGCTCGTCGCCATGCTTCTGGGCCTCCCTGCGTTCCGCCGTCCGCCGCTCCTTCTCCGCGTCGAGAACGCCCTGCTGCTTCTTGTGCTCGGCTTGCGCTTTCTCGGTCGCCGCCCGCCGTTCTGCCCTCTCCTTCGAAAGCGCGGCATGACGTTTGGCGCGCTCGGCGCGCATTTGCTCGCCTCGCGCCTTGGCGGCGTCTTTTTCGGGCTTTTCTAGCGCCGCGAGCTGGTTTTTCGCCGTGTCACGCTTGGAGCGGCTGTCGGCCAGTTGCCCCCGGCTTTTTCGCACTGCGGAATTCGCCCGGTCGATCCGGTCGCGGTCGCCGGACTTGCGCGCTTCCTCGAGTACGCGGTAATCCTGCCTCAACTGCGCGCGATCTTTGTCCACCTGCCCCTCCGCGGCGCGGAGCGTCGCCGTCGCCGCCGACTTGGCATCGGCGGGTGCGGCCGGCTGCTGCGCGTGCGCACCCGCGACGCACAGCACGAGCAGGAACAGGGATTTGCCCAGAAAGCATAATTCGTGACGGGCGACTCGTGACTCGCGCATTGACTTGGCTACCGGCAGTCCGGGGTTCGGGAAGGGTCCACTGGAAGAACCCGAACCCCTGCTCATCAGCTCCAAGACCAGAAATCACTCCGCTCGTTCATATAGACACGGGCGAGCACCATGCGGTGCACTTCCGACGCGCCATCGACGAGCCGCGCCTGGCGGGCGTAGCGGTAGATCCATTCGAGGATGGTGTCCTTCGAATAGCCGCGCGCTCCGTTCAACTGGATCGCAGTGTCCACGGTCCTGTGCAGGACGTCGGCCACCGCGACCTTGGCCATCGAGATTTCCTTGCGCGCAAAATCACCCTGGTCGAGCTTCACCGCGGCGCGCATCACCAGCATCCGGCCGATCTCGATCTGCATCGCCGCCTCACCGAGCTGCCACTGCACGCTTTCGCGCTCGGCGAGCCGGCTCCCACCTGATACACGCTGCGAAACGTACTCCGCCGCGATGTCCATGGAGCGCCGCGCCAGACCCAGCCAGCGCATGCAGTGGGTGAGCCGCGCGGTGCCGAGTCTGATCTGCGTCACCTTCAGTCCGTCGCCGACGTTCATCAGCCGGTCCGCATCCGGGATTTCGAGGCCGTCGAACTCCAGCTCGCAATGCCCGCCGTGCTCTTCCGGACCCATGATAGGGATGCGCCGCACGATGCGCCATCCCGGCTGATCGCGGTCGAACATGAATGCGGTCAGTCCCTTGCGCTTGTCGTCCGACGTCTTTGCGAGAAGAATGAAATGTTGCGCGACGCCCGCGCCGGTGATGAACCATTTGCGGCCGCGGACGACCCATCTGTCTCCCTTTATCTCCGCGGTCGTGAGCATCATGGTCGGATCGGACCCGGCGCCCGGCGCGGGCTCAGTCATCACGATGGACGAGCGGGCGCTGCCGTCGACGATCGGCTGCAGCCAGCGTTTCTTCTGCTCCTCGGTGCCGATCTTGTTCAGCACGATCATGTTGCCGTCGTCGGGTGCTGCGCAATTGAAAGTGACCGGGCCGAAGATCGAGTAGTTCATCTCCTCGTAGCAGGCGGCCATGCCCACGACGCTCAGCCCCTGCCCGCCGCGCTCCTTCGGCATCTGCGGTGCCCACAAGCCCGCGGCCTTCGCCTTGCCGCGCAGCTGCTCCAGC
>DATFWO010000357.1:0-6163 GCA_035259205.1 Burkholderiales bacterium
CGCAGGCGCTTCCTGATCACGCTCGCCGCGGCTGCGGTAGCGCCGTTGCGCGCAGTCGCGCAGGGTTTGTCGAAACGGCCGGTGCGCATCGTCGTGCCCTACACGCCGGGAACCGGACCCGATATCGTCGCGCGGCTGCTCGCTCCCAGGCTTCAGGCACGGTGGGACCAGCCATTCTTCGTGGAGAACCGGCCGGGCGCGTCAGGCACGATAGGCGCGGAGCTGGCGGCGAAGGCGCCGCCGGATGGGCATACCATCATGGTGGGTCCGGCGTCGGCGGTGACCGCCCCGCACCTCTACCCAAAGCTCAATTACGACGTGATCAAGGACCTCGCGCCGGTCACGAACGTCGGCTCCACGAGCCTCGCGCTGCTGGTGCACAAGTCGCTGTCCCCCAACAACGTGCCCGAGTTCATCCGCTTCGTGAAGGCGCGTCCCGGGCAGTTGAACTACGGCTCTCCGGGAAACGGCACTCACCACCATTTTTGCATGGAGCTGCTGATGCAGAAGGCGGGGCTCAAGATGGTGCATGTTCCGTACAAGGGATCCGCCGGCGCCACGACCGATCTCATCGCCGGCCACATCCCCACGATGTTCGTGCCGATCCATGTCGCGCTGCCGATGTGGAGGGCGAATCAGGTAAAGGTGCTCGGCGAGAGCCTGCGCGAGCGCCATCCGCTCTTTCCAGAGATCCCCTCGCTGCACGAGCAGGGCGTGCGCGACTACGATGTGGACCTCTGGATCGGCGTGTGGGCGCCCGCGGGCACCAGCTCGGATCTGGTGGCGAAGTACAACACCGACATACGCGCGATCGTGGCGCAGGCCGACATGCGAGAACAGCTCGCGAGCCAGGGCCTCGTGCCCAATACGATGGCGTCTGAGCAGTTCGCGAAGCTCGTCAAGGGTGACTACGACAAGTGGGGAAAAGTGATCAGGGATGCGAGGATCACGGCGGACTAGTGAGTGGTAGCGCGTCGAGGGGCGGAGCAGGGACCCGCTTGCGGGATGCGACCCCCGGCGGCGCGCAGGCGGCCGACAGACTGAAGTGAATTCTTGCGACGATGGATCAGAGGCCGCGCGTCGAGGGGCGGAGCAGGGACCCGCTTGCGGGATGCGACCCCCGGCGGCGCGCAGGCGGCCGACAGGAAGACGGCGACGCTCGCGGCTGCCGAAATAGAGGCCGCTCATGACTGATGATGGCGCGATGCGCGCCTGAGGGAAAACAAGGGGAAACAACATGGAGCATGTTGATGCAAAGGGCTTGATCGTTGCCGGTCTGGCAGCCGCGATAGTGTCGGCTCCGGCGCTGGCACAGTCGGGGCCACGCGCGGAGAGCCGCAACATGGCGCTCGTCGGTCACAACGACCTGCAGGGCCGCACCGCCTACCAGCCCGTAATCCACAGACAGGGCGAGCGCTGGATTGCCTACATAGGCCATCACGGCGACAAGGTGCGCAATCCGATGACCGGCCTCGTAGAGGACAACGGCACGTCCATCGTCGACGTTACGGATCCGAAGCGCCCGCAATATCTCGCCCACATACCCGGGGAGCCTGGCAAGGCGGAGCAGGGCGGCGCGCAGATGGTGAGGATATGCAGCGGAGACGAGCTGCCGAAGGGCGTGAAAGGCAAGTTCTACCTGCTGCGTGTCTTCGGCAACCAGGCCCACGAGATATGGGACGTGACCGACCCGGCGAATCCGCAGATACTCACGACCGTCATCAAAGGCCTGAAGGGCACCCACAAGAACTGGTGGGAGTGCGACACCGGCATCGCGTACCTGGTCTCGGGCGACCCGAAGTGGCGCTCCAACCGGATGACCCTGATCTACGATCTCTCCGATCCACTGAAGCCCGAGTTCATCCGCTCTTTCGGCCTGCCCGGGTCAGAGCCCGGATCGACAGGTCCGCTGCCGATCACGTTGCACGGGCCGATCTCCACCGGTCCCAAAGGCAACCGCGTCTACTTCGGCTACGGCACCAACCAGGCGGGCATCTTGCAGATCGTGGACCGCGACAAGCTCCTGAACGGCCCCAAGGAGCCGACGCCCGAAAACCTGCGCTATCCGGAGGTATCACGGCTCGAGCTGATGCCCTACAACGGCGCGCATACCGTTTTTCCCGTGCTCGGCGTGGAGATGCCCGAGTTCAAGAAAGCGATGCACGGCAGCCCGCGCGACTTCATCGTCGTGACGAACGAGGCGATACAGAAAGAGTGCCTCGAATTCCGCCAGATGGTGTTCGTCGTGGATATCACTCACGACAAACAGCCGATGGGCGTCGCCACCTACACCACGCCGGAGGCGAGCGGCAACTTCTGTACGCGCGGCGGGCGTTTCGGCACGCACTCTTCGAACGAAAACATGACTCCCATCTACTACAAGCGGGTCGTCTTCGTCACCAGCTTCAACGCCGGCGTGCGAGCGCTCGACGTGCGCGATCCCTACCATCCGAAGGAGATCGGCTATTACATTCCCGCGATGACCAAAAACACCGTCGTGCTCGAAACGCCCGCGACCCAGGCGGGCAAGGTGAATGCGACCGAGGCGTCGAGCAGGAAAGCGATACAGACCAACAACGTCGAGGTCGATGACCGCGGCTATATCTACATCGTCGACCGCGCGAAGACGGGGATGCACATACTTGAGCTCACCGGGACGGCGCGGGCGATAGCGAACTGGCCCCAGAAGCGGTAATCAGTGAACAGTAAACGGTGAACGGCGACGGCGCACTTCCGCAAAACGAATGAGAAATTCCGTCCTCCTTTTTCCTTCTGCCGTTCTGCTGGGCTGCGCGCTCGCGGTGAGCGTTGGTGCGCAGCCGTACCCGTCCCGTCCGATCCGCATCATCATTCCATTCGGCGCGGGAGGCCCCTCCGATCTGCTGGCGCGCGCGGTCGGACAGAAGTTGACCGAGGCGTGGGGCCAGCAGGTGCTGGTCGACAACCGCCCCGGAGCGAATGGCATCGTCGGATCGGAGCTGGTCGCGAGAAGCGCGCCCGACGGCTACACCTTGGCGATAGCGACGAACGGTACGCATGGTATGAACGCGAGCCTCTTTCCCAGGCTTCCCTACGATACGGTTAAGGATTTCGCGCCCATCACCCGCCTCGGGATCGCGCCGTTCGTGCTGGTGGCGCACCCGTCGCTGCCGGCCCGCTCGGTGAGGGACCTGATCGAGCTCGCGCGGGCGCG
Source organism: Burkholderiales bacterium (assembly GCA_035259205.1). Taxonomy (GTDB): domain Bacteria; phylum Pseudomonadota; class Gammaproteobacteria; order Burkholderiales; family SG8-41; genus SG8-41. The sequence continues at coordinate 3,194 of DATFWO010000357.1, forward strand.
GCCGGGTGAGATCACCTTTGCCGCGGGCGGCAGCCCGTCGCAACTCGGCGCCGAACTGTTCAAGAAGACGGCGAAGCTGAACCTGATCGTGGTGCCCTACAAGGGTAACGCTCCCGCCGTGACCGCCGTGATCAGTGGCGAGGTCACGCTGGTGTTCGGCAACATCGCGCAATCGGTGCCGCAGGTAAAGGCCGGGCGCCTGCGCGCGCTGGGGGTCGCGAGCCCTCAGCGGTCTGCGGTCATGCCGGACGTGCCGACGATATCCGAATCGGGGCTGCCGGGATTCGAGGCTGGGGCGTGGTACGGCCTGGTCGCGCCGGCAGCGACACCGCGCGCCATAGTCGACCGCATCGGCGGCGAAGTCGTCAGAATCCTGCGCCTGCCCGACGTGCAGCAGCGGTTGCGCGCCGAAGCGTTCGAGATCCCTGCGGATACGCCCGACCAGTTTGCGGCCGCCATACGCGCAGAGCTGGTGAAGTGGGCGACGATCGTCAAGGAAGCGGGCGTCAAGCCAGAAGGATGAAGGAGGAAGGAGGAGGGAGGCTCGGCTACTGCTCGCTCACCGCTTCCCGTCGTGGGAGCAGATCGCGACGACTGCCGGGCGCGTCGAGCGGTTGCACCACGCGTGGTTGCTGCCGCGCAGTACGACGATATCGCCCGCCTTCACGCTGACTTCCTGGGTATCCAGCACCAGCACAATGTCTCCTTCCAGCACGATACCGAACTCCAGGGTGCGCGTCTTCTGCATGTAGGGATGGGGCGCCAGCGGCGAATACGTCGAAGCTGCCGGCGACCCCATGCTGCGGAAGAAAGCCTGTACTGCCGCGGCGTCGACCCTGCCTTTCCAGGAATCGTCGGGCGGAAAGGTAACAACTCTGCACACGGAGCCTCCGGCCGGTGGCTCGATTGCATGAGGAAGGTGCAGCGTCTCGAACACGATTTTCGCCGGGTGCGCGTCGGTGACCCAGAGACGAGCGGAAGCATAGCCGGGGCGTGCAGGATCGGTGCGCACGTCGGGCGCCGGGCCGTCGCTCACCAGTGCGCCGAATCCCGGTTGCTGGTCTATGGTGACGATCCGGCGCGCCGGCTTCACGCCGTCGGGCAGTTTCGGCACGGTGCGTATCGGCGCATCGTTCCCCTGCGCCAGTCCCTGCGGGCCGTCCACGAAGCGCGCCGAGAACATGTCGAACGCCATCATCGCGCCCTTCGGGAAGCTCCATTGGTGCCATGCGCCGACCTGCACGACGATGTCGCCCGGCTTCATGACGAGCTTGCAGTCGTCCAGGATGAGCTCGCGCTCGCCCGCGAGCATGATGCCGTAGTCTATCGTCTGGGTCTTGTGCATCGCCGAGGAGTAGCGGTTGTTGCCGCCGCGGTCCCAGGTGCGCGCTTCTCCCGGCCTCAGCCGTCCCGGATGAGGCGCAACCACGTCTTTGTCCTGCGCGGGATCGTAGTCCGCGGGTTTCGGTGGCCCCTGAACGACGCGCAGGTGCCCGCCGTGGTCGGGACCAGGAAAAACGTAGCCCAGGTTGCCGTCGTCGGCTGCTCCGGCGAGCGGTGCCGGCGTATCGTTCCAGACCCAGAGGTCCGTGTGCCCGCGGGCAAAACCCATCGATCCCTGATGCGCATTAGGCGCCGGCCCGTCCCACGTGACCCTGGATCTGCCGCGCTCGTCGTCCCCGGTCACTACGCGTCGGATCGGTGTCAGGCCTGACATGCTGCCTCCTCAATGTGATTCGCTGCCAGATTGTGCCATTGCTTGGAGTCTGGGGACCAGCGACTGGAGACTGGGGGCTAAATACGGTCCAGTCACGAGTCACCGCCGTCAGTTGGCCTTGATCTTCGCCTCCTTCACGATCACTGCTGCGACTTCGGCCTGGGCTTTCACGTAGGCATCGAAGGCCTCCGGAGTCATCAACACGATCTCCGCGCCGAGCTTTGTCAGGCGGTCGCGCACTTCGGCGTTCTGCATCGCTTTGAGCGTGTCCTCGTAGAGGCGGCGCACGACCGGGCGCGGCACCTTGGACGAGACGAACATGCCGACCCAGAACGGGAAATCCGCGTTTTTCATCCCCGCATCGGTCAAGGTCGGCAGCTCCGGCAATTGCTCGGAGCGGCGCTCGGCACTCAAAGCCAACGCCTGTATTTTTCCTTCCTTGATCTGCCCGATCACGGTCGAGAGCGGAACGAAGGCCCAGTCTATGCGTCCCGGCACGATCTCGACCAGGATTTCCGGCGAGCCCTTGTAGGGCACCTGCACCGCGGTGATGGCGGCGGCCAGCCGGAAGCGCTCGGCGCTCATGTGCGTGCCGGTGCCGCTGCCTCCCGTCCCGTAAGTGTAGCCACCGGGTTTCGCGCGCGCCGCCGCAATGAGATCCTGCACGTTCTTCCATCCGCGCTGCGGCGCGACGATGAGGACGTTGGGGAGCACCGCGATCGGACCGATACCGGCGAAGTCGCGCAGCAGGTCGAAGGGAAGCCCGGTGTAGACGAAGGGCGCGACGACCTGCGCCGAGGTATTGACCATCGTTACATGGCCGTCGGGTTCGGCGGAGAGCACGTACGCCGCGGCGAGCGTCCCGCCGGCCCCGGCGCGGTTCTCGACCACGACCGGCTGTCCCAACGACTTCGCGAGGTGATCGGAAATGGCGCGCGCATAGATGTCCACGGGGCTTCCCGGCGTGCTGGTCGCGACCAGCCGGATCGGTTTGCTCGGATATCCCTGGGCTGCGGCGCCGGTAGCAAGAAGGATTGCCGGAATGATAGTGGCGTGCCAGAAATGATTCATTCGTGATGTTCTCCCGCGTCCAGGCGCCGAAGGACAATACTAGAACCTATCTCAATAATAGGCACGTGTGCGACGGAGGCGATGTGGGATGCAGGTCGAGGAGGAGAGCCCGAAGCAATATGTCGATATTGCGAGGGCTCCCGACAAAGAGATGCGCCCCTGAGCAGGCGCTTGTCGCCTGC
>DATFWO010000358.1:0-23874 GCA_035259205.1 Burkholderiales bacterium
CGCGCATCTCGTGCGCGACCGGGTCATGGACGATGCGCTCATCGCCGCCGTCGTGCGGCGCAACGTCTACGTGATGCCCAACCTGGGCGGGGCCGAGCGCAACACGCATCTCACTACACCCGCCTGGATGGATGACCCGTATCTGCTGGGATTGCTGCGCGACACGGTGGCCCCCGAAGTAATCGAAAGGATCAGAGGATCGTTCAAGGGCCGGGATGCCGCGGCGCTCGAGCCGGTACGCAGGACCTATTCCAACATGCACACGAGCCTGGGAAGGCTCAACGCTGCAGGCGCTCGCATCATCCTGGGCTGCGATACGGGGCTGCCCGATCATTTTTTCGGCTACGCCGAGCAGCGCGAGCTCGAGCTGATGGTGGCGGCGGGCATGACGCCCGCGCAGGTCATCATCGCGGCGACGAGCCGGCCGGCGGAGTATCTCGGCCTCCGGAGCACCGGTACGCTCGCGCCCGGAAAGAACGCCGATTTCCTGGTGCTCGACGCCAATCCCCTCGAAGACATCCGCAATACGCGCCGGATCGCGCGGATCTACATCAAGGGTATCGAAGTCGATCGCGCTGCCTTGCGCGCCTCCCTGGTGAAACAGTGAAGCAGTGAAGAAGTGACGCTAACCGGGACAAGGCGCGCCCGCGCCTCGTCAACTGCTCACTGGCTGTTCCTGCTGCCTGCCATTTCGAGCCAGTCCAATTCCTCTTCCATTTGATGAAAGGCATCGTCGCCGATCTCGTCGCCGTCGCGCATCGCGAGAACGGCTTGCCGGGCGGCCTGGATGGCTCCGCGATAGATTTCCCCGCGTTCAGACTTCGTGGCATCGCCTGCGCCGGCATTGGCCCGTTCGTCTGCCAGGCGCGCGGTAAGCTCGTGCCGGACGAGCTCCGCAACCGATGATCGGTCGCCGGCGAAGCTCGCGAGGGCCGCACGCAACGCGCGTTCGCGCGCGGCACCAAGCTCGGTGCCGACGGGATCGCTGTCGCGCAGATCGAGCGCGAGCAGCAGAGGCTTGAGCGTCAGTCCCTGGATCGTGAGCGTGCCGAGTACCACCGTGAACGCTGTCAGCACGATCACGTCGCGATACGGAAAGCCCTGCGGAAGCCCCATTGCCGCAGCGAGGGAAACTATGCCCCGCATGCCGGCCCAGGAAATGACCAGGCCGCTCCCGATGGTCGGGCGCAGCATCGGCCGCGGCGGATTGAAGCCGTGCCGCCGGTGCTGCCACCGGACGGCTGCATTGAAGGGCATGTGCCAGGCGAGGCGGACGACGATGACTGTCAGCAGGACCGCCCCGGCCACGGCGAAATACGGCCCGCGGTCCGCTGCTTCCAGGCTCTCGAGAATTGGCCGGATCTGCAGGCCGATGAAGACGAACGCCAGGATATTCAGGGCGAACACGACGGTCTCCCACACGGCATAGGAGGGTATGCGTGTCCGTGCGGACGTCCGCTCAGGCGCGGCTCGCGCCAAAGCAATCGCGTAGCAAACGGTCGTCAACACACCCGAAAGGCCGATGCTCTCGGCAAGTATCCACACGGCGAACGTGGTGACGAACTGAAGAATGATGGAAGTCGGTACGTGGTCCACACGTTCCAGCGCCCTGAGGACCAGCCACCCGAGCGCCGGGCCCACTACCACGCTGCCGGCCACGGCGAGCAGGAACGCCGGCGCAACTGCGGCGACAGTGAAAGTGTTGGCCGCAGCGGCGCCAACGGCGAGGCGGTAGATCAGGAGCGCACTGGCGTCATTCAGCAGGCTTTCCCCTTCGAGTATGGTGAGCAGGCGCTGCGGCGGTCGCAACTGGCGCAAGACGGCAGTTGCGGCGACGGCGTCGGGTGGAGCGACGACCGCGCCGAGCGCGATGGCCGCCGCCCAAGGCATCGCCGGTATCAGCCTGTGGGCCACGACGGCCACGGCGGCGGTCGTGAATCCGACCGCGAATATGACGAGACTCGTTACCGGCACCCAGTCGTCCCTGAGGTCTCTGAGCGACGTGTCGTAGGCCGCGTCGAGCAGCACGGGCGCAACGAAGAGCGCCAGCGCAAGCTCGGGAGGGACGGTGAACGAGGGCGCGCCGGGAAGGAACGCGAGCAGCGCACCTCCGAGCGCCAGGAATACCGGATACGGCGCTCCGACGCAGCGGGCTGCGCCCGCCAGGATCACGGCCGCGACGAACAGAAGAAGAATTTGTTCGAGCTCTCCCATGCCTGCCTGTAGTTCCCTACCGTTTCTTGCGCGGGGCGTGCGATGCCGCGCCATTGCCCGAGTCTCGCGAGGCGAGCCTCTTGAGCTCCCGCCCGCTGCTACCGCAGCTCAGAACCACCTCGCGTCCGGCTCGCGCGAGGATAGTGCAGAGCCTGCCGCCCATCAATATGATGAGGCACTCCCTGCGCCGAGCAGGGCGCGGCCCAACAGCTGGATCGTCATGGGAATCTCCGGCTCGCTGACGACCGCAGTGCCAGACCTCGCCGGCGGCTGCCACTGCTAGTGGACGCGCTGCGCTACCGGACATAGGAAGGAAGAGAGGATGAGGGAGTTGAACCCCAGCGGTGAAGGTGGAAGGATGGTGTCCCGCACGGCGGAAACCTATCACTGATCACCTATCACTTACCTATCACTCATCACACCTTTCCAAAGGATGAACGTGGATTCCCCTCGCATCATCGCCCACCTCGTCGCAGCGAGCGGCTCTGTCCCCAATCACCCGCGCTGGCCGCTGCTCGTTTACCCGGGTGCGGTCGCGGTTATGGCGGCAGACCCGGCTGCGGCGTTCGAAGAACTATTCGACCGCAATGGCTGGCCGGCGGCGTGGCGCAACGGCATTTACCCGTTTCATCACTTCCACTGCGATGCGCACGAAGCGCTCGGTGTCTACAGCGGCGAGGTCACAGCGCAGTTCGGCGGGGACGACGGGATCGTGATCACCGCGCGGCCCGGCGACGTGATCGTGCTGCCCGCCGGCACGGGACACAAGAAGCTCTCGTCGACCGGCGCGCTGGGGATCGTGGGCGCTTATCCGGCGGGCCAGCATCCCGACATGTGCACGCCGCTGCTATCGGGCTTGAAGCGGCATGCGGCAGCCATAGCGCGCGTTCCACTGCCGCAACGCGATCCGGTCTACGGCGAGGGAGGGCCGCTCTTCACCCATTGGAAATGACGTGCGGAACGGCGTGACGTCTGACGGCTGACGAGCGATCGGTGATCGGTTCCCCGAGGTCCGTTGGAATCAACCGTTACCGAAACGCGAACTCCCGATAGCCGCCAGCGGCAACTTCAGCGGTTTTGCGGCGGTAATGCACGCCATTGCCGTTGTAACCCAGCACGCGGCGCACGGTGCGGCCGTCCACGTTGCGGTTCACGCCGGTCTGCCAGGAATCGACCTTGCTGGAGAGGAGCCGCTCGGCCGCCTTGACGACGGTCTGCGTCCATTCCGCCACGTGCTCGGGGCGGGTTTCCACACGGATGTAGTCGTGCTCGCGCATGAAGCGCAGCAGGCCGGTCTGCCATTCCACGCTGTGCTCGATGGCGCGCGGGATGTTACCGCGCGCCGTATGGGGACCCAGAACCATCAGCAGATTGGGAAAACCGTCGGCCAGCTGGCCGAGATAGGTGCGCGGTCCGTCGGCCCATACGTCCTTGAGCCGCACGCCGCCGGGGCCACGAAGGTCGATGCGGTCGAACGCACCCGTCACGCCGTCGTAACCGGTGGCGTAGATCAGGATGTCGAACTCGTACTCCTTCTCGCTGGTCCTGACGCCGCGCCGCGAGATGCTCTCGATCGGTGTTTCGTTGACATCCACCAGGAGGACGTTGTCGCGGTTGTACGCCTCGAAATAGCCGGTTTCCAGCGGCACGCGGCGGGTGGCGAATCCGTGGTTTGTCGGGATCAGCTTCTCCGCGACCCGAGGGTCCTTCACGCGGCTTCGTATCTTTTTCGCGATGAATTCGCTGATCGCGGCGTTGGCCTTCTCGTCAGTCAGAATATCGCTGAAATTGGCCATCCAGATGCCGAAGCCCGGCTCGGCATAGAGCCTTTCCCAGAACGCCTCGCGTTCCTCCGCCGGCACGTCCAGGGTCTTGCGGGGGTCGGGTTGGTGGATGAACCAGCCCGGCGTCGCCGCGCAGCGAGCGTAAATCTCCGCGTAGCGACTCCTGATCTCTTCCATCGCCGTCTTGCTTATCTGCGAATTGTGCAATGGCGCGGCCCAGTTCGGTCTGCGCTGGAAGACGGTGAGATGCTTCGCCTGTTTGGCGATCTCGGGAATCGCCTGGATAGCGCTCGCCCCGGTGCCGATGATGCCGGCGCGCCTGCCTGTAAAATCCACCGGCGCGTGCGGCCAGCGCGCCGTGTGGTAGGCGGGGCCACGGAAGCTCTCCACGCCCGGGATGCGAGGCAGCGTGGGCGCCGACAGGATGCCGATCGCGGTGACCAGGAAGCGCGCGCTCGCCAGTTCCCCGCTTTCCAGAGTGACGGTCCACTGGGTCGCCGCGTCATTCCAGTGCGCGGCGGTTACGCGCGAGCTGAACTGCATGTCGCGGCGCAGATCGAACTTGTCGGCGACCAGATTCAGGTATTCCAGGTTGTCCCGCTGCGGCGAGAAATGCTCCTTCCAGTCCCATTCTCTCAGCAGCTCCTCCGAAAAAGAATAGCCGTAGGTCCAGCTCTCGGAATCGAAGCGCGCGCCGGGGTAGCGGTTCCAGAACCAGGTGCCGCCCAGGTCGGCGCCGTCTTCGAAGACCCGAACCTTCATGCCGAGCTCCCGCAGCCGGTAAAGCTGATAGATGCCGGAGATCCCAGCGCCGATGATGACAGCGTCGTATGTCATCTCGGCTACCGTATCCTGCTGGTGCATGGGCGGTACAGCGCTCATGGGTCTTCGTTCCTCACAAGAAAACAACCTACGCGCCCATCGAGATATCCCGGCGCGTGGCCAACCAGCGCTATTTCACGCTGCTTTTTCCAACTCGGCAATAAAGAGGACTTTACCAGACTGAAGTAGGGTCTCCGACGCGCTGCCGGGGCCAATAGGAGACCAAGAGGTGGTGGGGTAAGCTTGGGACAGCACAGTAGAACGCATCATTCGTGGAAGAGAAAACCCATCCCCTCCTCGCGCTGAAGGTGCGCAACTTTCGGCTCTACTGGCTGGCCCTGGTCGCGCAGGTCGTCGGCCAGCACATGTTCGCGTTCACGCTGGGCTGGCTCGCCTTCGAGATCACGGGATCGCAGGCGCAGCTGGGTTTTATCCATCTTTGCGGCTTCGTGCCCCAATTCACCCTCACGCTGCTGGGCGGCGTGCTGGCCGATCGCGTCGATGCGCGCAAGCTCATCGGTGCCGCGCAGACCAACGCCGCTATCGCGATGATCATGGTCGGAACGGTGACTATGCTCGGCGTCGCGCAGCTGTGGCACCTCGCGCTGGGAGCATTTCTATGGGGGCTGTCGGGCGCAATCGACGAGCCCGCGCGCGCGGCGTTTTTCCCGCGCCTGCTGCCGCGCCCGCTGCTGCGCTCGGCGGTGCCGCTCATCTCTATGGCCTTCGGCAGCAGCCGGATGATCGCTCCCTCAGTCGCGGGATTTCTCATCGCCGCGGCCGGCGCGCCGACCACTTTCCTCGTCTGCGCGGCGGCGGTCAGCACCATGATCGCGGTGCTGTTCCTGGTCCGCCCGACGCACGGCGAAGCGCGCTCGCACGGCAGCCTGCTCAACAACTTCACCGAGAGCCTGCGCTACATACGCGGCAACGAAGTATTCGCCAAGACCATCGTCGTGGCGCTGCTCAACGCCACCATGGCGATGGGTTACGTCAACATGCTGCCGGTGTTCGCCAAGGATCTGTTGCAGGTCGATTCCCGAGGCCTGGGCATACTCGTCTCCGCCGCCGGCGTCGGCGCGTTGGCTGGCCTGCTTTCCTACGCCTGGCTGCAGGCGCGCACGTCCCCGAGAAACCTGATGGTGGGCACCCTGACCGTCTATAACGCGGCCCTGATAGGCCTCGCCTTCAGCGACTGGTACTGGTTTTCGTTCTGCATGATCCTCCTCGCCGGCCTGTCCCACGGTTATTTCCTGACTGTCATGCAGGTAATCCTGCAAACTCTGGTCGAGGACCATTATCGCGGGCGGGTGATGAGCGTGTTCGCGCTGGTATGGAGCCTGGTATATTTCAGCGGCTTCCTGCTGAACGTCGCCGGCTCGCTGATCGGCCCGCGCCTGGCGCTCGCGGGAGGCGCGGTGACCGTGCTTGCGTACGTCTGGCTGTCGCTGGTGCGCGCTGCCGCGCTGAGAAATCTCGTCCTCGCGCCCAAACCGGGCTGAACAAATAGCGCAACGCTCTTAAGATCGGTGACTATCTGACCATCGCGAACGGATGAGGAGGGGCCCTCGACCTGAAGCACGTCAGGTCATCGCGAGATGGAGCTCATGTACCTTGAGAATGACAGCGCCCTGAGAAAATTGTGCCGCGCAGCTATCCTAGCGCTTGGCGTCGCGTTGCAATGCTGCGCCGCCGGCTCGGCCGCACAGGCGCAGCGTGCCGACGACTATCCTTCCAAGCCGATCCGCATGATCGTCCCGTTTGCGCCGGGCGGCCCGCCCGATGTCATCGGCCGGCCCGTCGTTCAGAGGCTCTCCGAGGTCCTCGGCCAGCCGATCGTATTCGACAACCGGCCGGGCGCAGCCGGCATGATCGGCACCGAGGCAGTCGCGAAAAGCCTGCGCGACGGCTACACCATGCTCTACACGACGGGATCCCACAACACGAACACCCTGATGTACAGCAAGCTGCCGTACGACGCGCACAAGGATTTCGCGCCGGTCACCCAGATCTCGCAGTCCTACGGGCAGGTGATGATCGTGCATCCGTCGCTGCCGGTGAAGACGGCGAAGGACGTGGTGGCGCTCGCGCGCGCGCAGCCCGGAAAGCTTTACTTCGGGTCGGCCGGGGTCGGCAATGCGACTCACCTTACGGGGGCATTCTTCATGGCGGCGGCCAGGATCGAGCTCACGCACGTCCCGTACAAGGGCGCGGGTCCGGCGCTGGTCGACCTCCTGGGCGGCCACATTCAGATCCTGTTCCCGAGCATCTCGCAGGTGGCGCCGCATCTCCACTCGGGCCGCGTGCGCGCGATCGCCCTTGCTGGCCCGATCCGCGCCCCGCTCTTTCCCGACATACCCACTTTCATCGAGGCCGGCTATCCCAGCGTCGACATGCCCGGCTGGCAGGCGATGTGGTTTCCGGCGGGCACGGCGCGGGAGCGGATCGTGCGCATACAGCAGGAGGTCGCGAAGATCCTGCGCACGCCGGAGATCAGGAAGGTGTTCGACGACGCGGGGTTGAGGCCCGTCGGCAGCACGCCGGAGGAATTCGCCGCATTTATCCAGAAAGACCTGGCGTTTTTCGCGAAGGCGCTGCGGGACGCTAAGATCGAGCCGCAATGAGCGTCGCGGTGACGAACTTCGTGGTGACGAGTTCCACGGTGACGAGCATTGCGGTGATGAGCTTCGCAGCGACAAAGTTTCGTAGAATCGTCACCCGCGTAGCATCGTCACCAGTGAGTACAGCGAGCATCGTCACCAGCGGCAGCGTCGTCACTTTCTAGAGAAGCCCCATGTTCGAATACTTTCCCAACAACTACACCTGGAGCCTCGGCGTGATGGGCGCCATCAACCGCGGCGGCCAGATCTCGGAGATCGACGAAGCGTGCCGGCCGCTCAAGGAGTACGCGGGCATCAAGGCGCTGGGGGGCGACCAGAACGCGCAGCGCGCCTGGTTCGAGAGCTGGATGAAGCTCGCGGAGCGTGTCGAGCGCCTGGGCCGCGCGGACGAGGAGGGCGGGCACCCGCTCTCGGCGGGACGCAAATATCTGCGCGCGGGCCTGTACTACCTGATGGCCGAGCGCATGCCGAGCCACAAGGATCCGCGCCGGCTCGAGGCGTACCAGCGCGGCATCGCGCTCTACCGCCGCGGGCTCGAGCTGCGCCGGGAGCCCGTCGAATACGTCGAGGTGCCGTTCGGAAGACACAGGCTACCCGCGCTATTCTCGAAGGCGCCGGTCGCGGGGCCCGCGCCGTGCGTCGTGCATTTCGACGGGCTCGACGTGATGAAGGAGCTGATCTATCCATCGGTCGCGGACGAGTTCCGGCGGCGCGGGATTTCGGTGCTGATCGTCGACCACCCGGGCGTGGGCGCCGCCTTGCGCCTGCTCGGCTTGCCGAGCGGACCGGACACCGAAAAGCCCGCCGGCGCCGCCGTCGACTACCTGGAGACGCGCGCCGACGTCGATCGCAACCGCATCGGCATGATGGCGTTGAGCCTCGGCGGCTACTACGCGCCGCGCGCCGCGGCGTTCGAGAAACGCTTCAAATGCTGCGTCGCCTGGGGGGCCATATTCGACTACGGGAAGTGCGTAGCGGACCGCCTCGGCGGCAGGGGCGAGCCCTCGGTGCCGGGATACGCCGAGCACGTCAACTGGGTGTTCGGGAAGGAATCGATCGAGGAGACTCTCAAGGTGGTCAAGGAGATGACGCTCGAAGGCGTGGCAGACAAGATCACCTGCCCACTCCTCGTGATACACGGCGAGAACGACCGCCAGGTGCCGCTATGGCATGCGGAGCGCACGATCGAGGCGGCGGTGAACTGCCCGCAGCGCGAGCTCAAGGTGTGCCGGCTGGCGGACGGCGCGGCGGAGCATTGCGGCGCCGACAACGGCCCGCTCATCGTCGACTACATGGCCGACTGGGTGGCGGACAAGCTGGCGCGATAGACCGGACACCAGAAGGGTTCCGACACCTTTTCGTGATCCTCAAGTGAGAGGTGATGCATGATGTGTGAAAAGGCGGTTTGCAGGATCGCGTGCGGTGTCTGGCTCGCCCTGCCGTGCGCGGTTGCGGCAGAGGCGGCCGAGAGCTTTCCAGTCCGGCCCGTGCGCTTCGTGGTGGGGACCGGACAGGACATGATCGCGCGGCTCGTCGGTGAGAAGCTTTCGGCCGCATGGGGACAGCAGGTGATCGTCGATCCGCGCCCGGGCGGCGGCGGGGTGAACGCCGCAGAGATCGTGGCGAGGGCCGCGCCCGACGGGCATACCTGGCTCTGCAGCACCGCGGTGTACACCATCCACGCGGGCTTGTACGACAAGCCGCCCTACCACATCTTGAAGGATTTCGACCCGGTGACCCTCCTCGGGACGGCGACGTTTCTGCTCACGGTCAATCCGGCAGTGCCGGCGAAATCCGTCGCGGAGCTGATCAAGCTTGCGCGCGAGCGGCCGGGAAAGATCAACTATGCGTCGTCGGGCGTGGGCACGCCGCCGCACCTCGCGGGGGAGATGCTGAAGAGCATGGCGCGCATCGACCTGTTCCACATTCCCTACAAGAGCGTTCCGGCGTCGCTGCCCGATCTCATCGCGGGCCAGGTGCAGATGTCGTTTATATTCGCGCCGACGGCCCTGCCCTTCGCGAAATCCGGCAAGCTGCGGGCGCTCGCGGTAACGAGCGCCAAACGCTCGCTGATCGCGCCGGACCTGCCGACCATGGTTGAATCCGGGCTGCCGGGTTACGAAGTGGTGGGTTGGAACGCGATCCACGTGCCGAAAGGGACGCCGCGCGCGATCGTCAGCAAGATCAACGCCGATACGATCAAGGCGCTCAACCTCGCCGAGGTCCGCGAGCGCATGCTCGGGATGGGTTTCGAAGCCGCCGAGACCACGGTGCAGGAATTCGATGATTTCACCCGGCGCGACGTCGCGCGCTGGACGAAGGTGATCAAGGAAGCCAGGATCCAGCCGGAATGAGATCCGCTGCGTGAGCGCCCGGCCCCCTGCTGGACGCGGCGGGCGCGACCTGTTGCAATATCATTGAAATCCCTTAACAGAGGAGACTTCCCCGATGGCTATCATCGATTCGCAGGTCCATGCCTACGAGGCAAACACGCCGAAACGGCCCTGGCACAGCGTGCCGAACTGGCCTGCTCACGTCACGGGCGACGAGATGGTGGCGGCGATGGGCAAGGTCGGCGTCGACGGCGCGATCTTCATTTCCGCCTTTTCGATGTACCGCTACGACAACAGTTACGCCAAGGAGGTGCAGCGGGCCCATCCCGGCCGCTTCGGCATCGTCACGCCGGTCGATCCGGACAATCCGGCTGTGGCCGACGTCATCGCGGACTGGAAGAAAACGCCGGGCGCCGTCGGCATCCGCATCATGCTTACGAAGGATCCGGGACGCGACCGCTCCCCGGATGACCCGGGGCTCGACCGGATTGCGCGGGCAGCCGTCAAGTACGACTTGCCGGTCAACGTTCTCTTCTGGGGCAACGTGGATGCGGGCACGACGCTCATCGACCGCCATCCCGACACGCGTTTCATCATCGACCACCTCGGCATCATGCAGCCCCGCACGCCGCCCGCGCCACCGCAGCCCTGGGCCGACCTGCCGAAGATTCTGGAGCTCGCGAAGCGCAAGAACGCGGTGATCAAGGTGAGCGGCGCCTGCACGCTGTCCAAGGAACCGTATCCCTTCCCGGACATCTGGGACCCGCTCGCGCGCCTGTTCGACGCCTGGGGATTCGAGCGCTGCCTGTGGGGTACCGACTGGACCCGCGCCTTTGCGGTCGTCAACTACGAGCAGGGCGTCGAGCCCTTCCGCCAGACCAAGCGCCTCTCCGACAGCGAACGGGCGATGCTGATGGGCGGCGCCTGCGCCAAGGCGTACGGCTGGTCGCCGAAAAAGTGACGAGATGCGGGTGACGATTGATGGCGACGAGCACGGGTGACGGGGTTTCCATGATGCTCGTCGCCGCCCGCTCCCCCGACTTCCGATCTCCCGGGGAATCTAGTCGGGAAGCTTCGTCGATTGCCAGGTCACCATCCGCCACGTGCCGTTCTGGTTTTCATAGACGTCGGTGAACCGCACGCGGAAGGAATTCGGCTTGCCGCTGGAGTTGACACTGATGGCGGCGACCCCGGTCAGGACGACCGCGTTTCCGAGGTCCTGCGCCTTGACGTCGGAGGGCACCATCGACGTGTAGACGGTAGTGCCGGACTCCATGCCGTCGATCAGGCTCTGCTTGGTGTCCTGGCGCCCGGAGGAATGGGTGTAGACGAGGCTTTTGCACAGCATGCTCTTGAGGGCTGCGACGTCCTTTTGCGCCATCGCGGTCATGCGCTTTTTGTCGAGGTCGATGATCATCTGTCCGTTGCCGCTCATGTCTTTCTCCTTGAGGTGTGCGTCCCTTTCAGGTTCCGTGCGGCGCGTCACCGCTCGCCATAGTACAGGTCGAGCTTGCGGCACTGATAGACGATATCGGTCGCGGCAAGATCGTTGAGCTGCTTGTCCGCGCCAAGATCCGAGTAAATGACCATCTGACACCCTCCTTTGTGCGGCCGGTGCGGCTGTCCGGGAAACGGACAGCCAAATTCGGCCTTGTTTTCGTAGCCGTGTCAACTACTGTCCGGCTGTCCGCTCAATCGGGAATAAAGGCCACCGCTTCGATCTCGATCAATGCTCCCTGGAGAAGGCTTGGGCCGGCGTGTGCTCAGCAGCCGGCAACGCACTTGCCCTTGCCGTCGAACTCCATCGTGCGTCCGCTGATGGCGAGGTGGGTGGCCGGCTTGAGTTGCTTGATGAGCGCCGCCGTACGCGAACCGGGCCTCGGCTTTCCGCCTTCCGTCACAGGCTCGTTCGGATGAGTGAGGATCACCGACGCGGGCCGGACCAGTTCGTTCATCGCGTGCGCCCCGGAATCGAAGATGCCCGGGTTCGGGCCGAGATTCAGCACGGCGAGGTTCGCGTGGTGAAACTCATTTATGACTGTCTTCATCTCGGAGTGGATTCCGGTGTCGCCGGTGAGATAGACCGTCAAGCCGTTGGTGAACTTGACGACGAAGCCCGTAGCGGGTCCGTACTCGAGGACCGAGCCGTCCGCTTTCAGCAACTCGCGCTGCGCCTCCGAGAGGAGCGCGGGTGGGGCGTTGTTGACGTGCGAGGCGTAGACGATCGTGATTTCCACGCCTTGCGACGCATTGGCCGTCTTCGCAACGAACACGCCGCCGAGATCCGTTTGCGAGGCGCACACCGTCTCGACCGGGACGATGGTAGCGCCGTCCTTCTGCGGGCAGAAGCCGATCGGCTTGCCGCCCTTGATGGCCTGGACCTTGTTGCCCACGAAGCCGCCGATGGCGCGGGTCATCACGAGCGCGGCGTTCTTCGCCGCGGCGACTTCGGCGGTAGTGGAGTACTGCGAAGGCACCCGCTCCGAGTTCGCGCACGTCCCGGCGCCCGGCGCCTTGAGCTTCAAGTCGCCGACGTGATCGCCGTGCATGTGGGAGAGCAGCACCATGTGGATCGTGCCCAGCCGCGGATCGTCGCCGCCGGTCACGTTGTGCGCCGCGTCGTAGAGAAAGCGGACGCCGGTCGGATCCTCGAAAACGATCGCGCGGTCGTTCGCGCACAGCTCTCCCGCGTGAGAGCCGATCGGCGTTACTTTCACGTTCTGGGCCACGACCGGGAATGCGACAAGCGAAAGGGCGATTGCTGCACAAGCGGTCTTCATGTCGTTCCTCCAGGAATGTATTCAGATCGTAGCTGGACGCGTCAACGCGGTTCCCCATCATAGCGCAGTCGAATCCTTGATCATCCGCCCTTTTTCTTTACCTGCCGCGCCCCCGCCTTCCCGATCTCCCGTCCTCCCGTCCTCCAGTTTGCAGTTCTGCCGCTTTGGCTTCATCCTTAGTCCCTTGCCTCCTTATCCAGCCCGCCTCGGTGACTTCCGTTTCCAATCCCGACATGCAGACCGTGCGGCCCGGCTTTCGTCCAGCGCCGTTCGAAGGCCGCTTCATCGAGGCGAACGGCGTCCGGCTGCACTACCTCGACTACGGAACCGCCGGCTTGACGCCGATGCTCTGCCTGCACGGCGGCGCCGTGAATGCTCACTGGTTCGATTTCGTCGCCGCCGGCTTCACCGCCGACTACCACGTGCGCGCGCTCGACCAGCGGGGCCACGGCGACAGCGCGTGGGCGCAGCCGCCTGAGTACAGCTACGACCGCTACGCGGCGGACGTGGCGGAGGTCGTCGAGAAGCTCGATCTACGGGATTTCGTGATGGTGGGCCATTCGATGGGCGGGCTGGTGTCGCTCGTCTATGCGGCGACCCGGCCGGGCCGGGTTAAGAAAATCGTAATAGTCGATTCAACGCTCGTCGCGACGGCCGATCGCGTCGCGGTGCTGCACCAGGTCGGCGGGCGCGAGGGGAAGAGCTACGCCACGCACCGGGAATTCGTGGCCAATTTTCGCGTGCGTCCCGCGGGTACGACCGCCGCGCCGGAGATCCTGCGTTACCTTGCCGAGCGCAGCGGGCGGCAGGGACCGGATGGGCTGTGGCGCCACAAGTTCGACCGGAACGTCTATTCGAAACGTGTCCTGCTCGACATCCCGCCGCACTGGAACCGGATCGGCATACCGGCGCTGCTGGTCAAAGGGGGCCGCAGTGAGCGCATCACGCCTGCAATCGCAGCCGACGCGAAATCCCGCTGCCCGCACGTCGAGCTCGTCGAGGTCCCCGGCGCGGATCATCACGTCACGCTCGACAACCCCGGCAGCTTCGTCGATGCCGTGAACGGGTGGCTGGGGCACGCAGCTCGAAAGGCGTGACGAGATGAGGGTGACGAGATTAGTCGTCACCTTTAGCGGACCAGCGCCGGCCGCGGCGAGCAGCGTGGGGTTTACCGGCATAGAATGCCCGCTGGATGACCTGAATGGGAGGTGAGCCATGGTGAGGCGACACTTGGTGTGCTCGAGCGCTGCAGTGGCCGGTCTCGTGGTGCTGCTGGCGGCCTGGCCGGTGGCCGGGCCGCGGGCGCAGCAGTCACCCGCCGCCGTATCCATCGATGCCGACGACATCGGCGGCGTGGTCACCGGCAAGAACGGGCCTGAAGCCGGCGTATGGGTGGTCGCCGAGACGACCGAGCTCGGCACTCGTTTCGCCAAAATGGTGGTCACGGACGATCAAGGCCGCTACCTGATCCCGGACCTGCCGCAGGCGAGCTACAACGTCTGGGTGCGCGGGTACGGACTCGTCGACTCGCCGAAGGTCGCGAGCACGCGCGGCAAGATCGTAAATCTCACCGCGGTGCCGGCGCCGAGCGCAAAGGCCGCAGCGGAGTATTACCCCGCCATCTACTGGTTCTCGATGCTCAGCATTCCGGACAAGAGTCTTTTCCCGGGTACCGGGCCCAACGGCAACGGGATGCCGGTCGACTACCGGACGCAGGAGCAATGGTTGAACGCCGTCCAGTTGAACGGCTGCGGCAACTGCCACCAGCTCGGCGACAAGGCCACGCGCGAGATCCCCGCGGCATTGGGCACCTTCAATAGCTCGGTCGATGCCTGGCAGAGGCGGCTCCTGTCCGGGCCGGCCGCGACCAGCATGGCCACTTTCATTTCGCGCATGAACACTGCGGACGGCGGGCACATGAAGCGCCTGGCGGATTGGACCGATCGGATCAAGGCGGGCGAAATCCCGGCGTCGGCACCGCCTCGACCGCAAGGCGTCGAGCGTAATCTCGTCGTGACGGTGTACGACTGGCTGTCCCCCAAGTACTACATCCACGACCTCACCCTGACGGACCGGCGCCAGCCCACGGTGAACGGATTCGGCCTGATCTACGGCGCCGCCGAGTTGAGCACGGATGATTCGCCGATCCTCGACCCGGTCAAGATCACCAAGCGCACGATGCGCATCCCGATCCGGGACCAGGACGCGCCCAGCTCGGCGCTGGCGAACAAGGTCGTGCAGCCCTCACCCTATTTCGGCACCGAGCAGGTGTGGGACACGCGGGTCAATGCGCACAATCCGATGATGGACCACGAGGGCCGCGTCTACTACACGGCGCAGTTCCGCTCGCCGAAGAATCCGCCGGCGTACTGCGCGGCGGAATCGGGCCATCCATCGGCGAAGGTGTATCCGCTCACGCGCACGCCGGACGGGTTCGTGCAGAACTCGCGTCAAGTCACCGTCTACGACCCGAAGACGAAGCAGTTCAGCTTCATCGACACCTGTTTTGGGACTCACCACCTGAACTTCGGCGAGGACGCGAACCACACGCTGTGGCTCAGCAACAATCTGCAGAACGAGCTCGCGCTGATCGGCTGGGTCAACACGAAGCTCTACTGGGAGACGCGCGACGCCGGCAGGTCGCAGGGATGGTCGCCGCTCATAGTGGATACCAACGGCAACGGCAAACGCGACGCGTGGGTCGAGCCCAACCAACCCGAAGATCCGAGCAAGGACAAGCGCCTCGGCCTCGGGCTCTACGGAATCGCCTACAGTCCGCTCGACGGGTCGATCTGGGGGTCGAACCTCAACCATCCCGGTTGGGTCATTCGCGTGCAGCCCGGCGCGAATCCGACGGAAACGGCGCTGGCGGAGGTCTACAAAGTGCCGTCGCCGGGCTTCGGCATGCGCGGCTTCGACGTCGATCGCCAGGGCGTGGCGTGGGTGACCTTAGCGAGCGGACACATGGCGAGCTTCGATCGGCGCAAGTGCAAGGGACGCTTGAACGGGCCGGGCGCGGCAGAAGGCAACCTGTGCCCCGAGGGATGGACGTTCTATCCGCTGCCGGGACCTTCGTTCGCCGGCCGGGACGGCGCGGCCGAGGGGCCCTACTACACCTGGGTGGATCAACACGACATCCTGGGCCTCGGCCCGAACACGCCCATCGGGACCGGCAATTTCTCCGATTCGCTGTATGCACTGACACAGGGGAAGGTGATCCAGCTGCGCATTCCTTATCCCATGGGCTTCTTCGCCAAGGGCGTGGATGGCCGAATCGACGATCCGAAGACCGGCTGGAAGGGCAAGGGGCTTTGGGTGACGTCCGGGAACCGGACTCCCATGCATATCGAAGGCGTCGATGCGCCCAGTCCCGGAGCGCCCGGCAAGACACTTTCGAGCCCGCTGGTCGTGCACTTCCAGCTGCGCCCGGACCCGCTCGCTCGATAGGAAGTGATCAGTGATCGGTGATCGTATCTTGCTCGGGAGATCGGAAATCGGGAGATCGGGAGATCGAAATCATCGCCGGCGTGCGAGATCGGCCAGTTCTTCGTAGACGACACGCCGGTGCCCGACCGCGATGATCCGGAGAACGCGACGCCGCCGATCGAATGCGTAGACGACGCGAAAGCGCCGCACGCGGTATTTCCACAGGCCGTCGAGCTCCCGCTGCAGGGGCTCGCCCGCGCCCGGATCATCGCTCAGGGCGCGGATCGCGGCCTTGACGCCGCGCTTCACGTCCGGCGGGAGGTTGCGGATTACGTCGGCTACGTGCGGCGGAATGTCCGGCCGGTAGCCGGCCATCAGCGGCGGGCCTTGCGAGCCGGGCGCAGCGGCTCGCCGAATACGTCTTCGAATGACAGGCCCGTCTTCCCCGATGCGTAGAATGCGCGGCTCTCCTGCACCTGCTGCATGAGGGCGGGATCGCAGAGGACGTCCAGGGTTTCCTTGAGCCGCTCGAACTCGGCATAGCTCATCAGGACAGCAGCCGGCTTGCCGTTGCGGGTGACGACGATCTCCTCCTCGCGCTCCGCCACGCCGGTCACGAGCTCGGGCAGGCGCGCCTTGACTTCCGATATGGGCAGGGTTTTGGACATGACGCAATTTTCATATAGACCAGAATTCTGGTCAACTACATCCTACCCACCATTGGGTTCAGGACGGGGCCTGCCTGAAGGCGGAAGGCGGAGAGAGGAAGGCGGAAGTCCCGGCTCGCCTTCGGGCAGGAGAGAGTGAGTCGTCGCTCCAGCGGACAAGGTCCGATCACGGATCATGGATCACGCTCTTCCCGCTGCGTGATGACTATAATGTCCGCGATACGAACAGCGCATAGCGCTGCAACGCGCCGTACCGCCACCGGAGGAAGCATGGCATGAGAGCAATTCGTGTGTTTACCGCATTTGTCGCCGGCATGCTGTACGCCGGGGGCGTGGCCTGGTCGCAGGCTTATCCCGCCAAGCCCGTGCGCGTGATCGTGCCATTTCCCCCGGGAGGGGCGAACGACATCGTGGCGCGCATCGTTCTGGCGAAGGCCACGGAGCAGATGGGCCAGTCGTTCGTCATCGAAAACCGGTCCGGCGCCGGCGGCACGATCGGCACCACCTTCGCGGCGAAGAGCCCGCCCGACGGCTACACCCTGCTCGTGCAAACCGTCGCCTCCCACGTCTCCAACGCGCACCTCTACAAGAAGCTGCCGTACGACGCGCTGGGTGATTTCGTCGGGGTCAGCCCTCTCTCGAAGCTGGTGGCCGTGCTCACCGTGCACCCATCGCTGCCGCCGCGGTCGGTGAAGGAGTTCATCGCCCTGGCGAAAAAACGCCCGAAAGAGATCCTCTTCGGCCACGCCGGCTACGGCAGCTTCATCCACTTGAACACGGTGATCCTGGAAGCCACGACGGGCATCCAGATCACCCAGGTGCCATTCAAAGGCGGCGGTCCGGCTGTCGTGGGTCTGGTGTCGGGCGAAACCCATGCCATGTGCGCGGGGATCGGCGATATTCTCGAGCACATCAAGGCGAATCGCGCGCGTCCGCTGGGGGTAACCTCCCTCGAGCGGGTGACACAGCTCCCAGATATCCCGACGATGGCGGAAACCTTCCCAGGGTACGAATCGACCACATGGGTCAGCATTTTTGCGCCGGCGGGGACGCCCAGGGCCATCATCGATCAGCTCAACACCGAGTTCGGGAAGGCGCTGCGCGATCCCGGGATTGCCTCGCGGCTGAGCGGCCTGACGTACGACGCCACGTACGGTACGCCGGAAGAGCTCACCCAGCGCATGAAATCGGACTACGCGAAAATAGGGAAGATGTACCGCCAGATCGGCGTGACGATCGATTAGCCGAGCCCGCACTCACTGGTGTGCGTGCGCGCTCCCGTCAGGGCATGTCCTTGTCGGTGTAGACCAGCGACACTCGCGCATCGTCCGGGACCGCCGGCATCGTCGCGTTCCACTCCGTCCATCTCGCGCGCAGTTCCGCGAGGTGCTCCGGGTCGCGCCGCCCGAGATTGGCGCGCTCCCGCTCGTCGGCCTCGAGATCGAACAGGTACTCGTTCGCGCCGATCGCGAGGTACTTCCATCGCCCTTCGCGCATCGCGCGCTGGTCGCGGTGTTTCATGCGCCAGTAGAGCGCACGGTCGGTGATCGAGCCCGGTCCGCGCAGCGCCGGCAGGAGCGACATGCCGTCGAGAGGATAGTCCGGGTGCGCGGGCAGGCCCGCGGCGTCGAGAAACGTGGCGGCCCAGTCCATCGTGATCGCAAGCTGGGCGGTGACGCCGCCCGCCGGGATCCCGCGCGGCCAGTGCGCGATGTATGGAACGCGGATGCCGCCCTCGGTGAGATCCATCTTGCCGCCGACGAGCGGCCAGTTGTCCGAGAAGCGCTCGCCGCCGTTGTCGCTGGTAAAGACGATCAGCGTGTCCTCGAGCAGTCCGCCCGCCGCCAGCGCCGCGGCCACCTCCCCGATTCCCTCGTCCATGTGATGGATCATCCGCCGGTAGACGTGGATCGAGCCGCCGTCGAGGTGGGCAATGTTTCCGGCCAGGCCCGCGGCCAGCGCGGCGTCCTCGCGCGTCTCCCACGGCCAGTGCGGCGCGGTGTAGTGCAGGCTCAGCAGGAAAGGATGGCGGTCCGCGGCGCGGCGGCGCACGTAGTCCACCGCACGCTGCGAGAGCAGGTCCGTGAGATAGCCCTCGACCCGAACCGGCTCGCCGTTCTCATGCAGATCGTCACGGCCTTCGCGGTCGGTATGGGCAAAATAGTCCACGCCGCCCGATAGCGGGCCGAAGTGCTCCTCGTAGCCGCTCTTGAGCGGTCCGAAGTGCGGCGGAAAGCCGAGGTGCCACTTCCCGATGAGAGCAGTGCGGTAGCCCGCCTCGTGCATGAGCGAAGGAAGCGTCGGGTGCGGGGGCGACAGTCCGATCTCCGGATGGCCGCGCGCGCGTCCGGACATCGGCTCTTCCGCCGCGCCGCGCAGGCGGTACTGGTAGCGGCCCGTCATCAACGCGAACCGGGTGGGCGAGCACACCGGCGAATTGGCGTAGCCGCGGGTGAAGCGCATGCCGTGCGCGGCGAGCCGGTCGAGGCAGGGCGATACCGGAGCGCGTCCGCCATAGCAGCCGAGATCCGCGTAGCCGAGGTCGTCGGCGAGTATGAAGACGAAATTCGTCGGCACCAGGTGCAGTACAACCTAGAACGCGTCTTTCAGCGCTCCCGAATTGCGGGCCTGCTGTGTCTTATTGGAGTACCTCGGAGGTCTTCCGCAGCACCCGGCGGGCAAAGTAGTGGAATGTCGCGCCAACCGCCTTGGGCTCGAGACGATAGTCGTGCGCTTCTTTTGCCGCCTCCGGCTTGAGCTGCTTGATCGGCCCGACGGCGCGCGCGAGCAACTGCATGCGTGCGGCGCGCTCGATGAAGACCGACAGAACGGCCGCCTCCTCCATCGTGCTGCAGGCGCAAAGTTGTCCGTGATGAGCGAGCAGAATGGAGCGATTGTTTCCCAGTGCCTCATGGATGAGCTTGCCTTCTTCGTCGCCGATAGGCGGTCCCGGCCACTCAGCCAGAAAGGCGCAGTCGTCGTGGAACATCGAAGTGTCCATGTGCGCCGCGACCAGCTTCTCCCCCAGCAAGGACAACGCCGAGATGTACGGTGGATGGGTATGAACTATCGCGTTCACGTGCGGACGATGCCGATAGATCCACAAGTGAAACCGGTTTGACGGGTTCACCATGCCGTCGCCTTCGAGCAGATTCAAGTCGTCGTCGCATAAGACGATGTTGCTTGCCTGCGCCTCGTCGAAGCCGAGGCCGAAGCTCAGCATCCAATAGGTGCCGGGCTTCTCGCCGCGCGCCGTGATCTGGCCGGCGAGCGCCGATTCATGACCCTCGTCCGCCAGGATCCTGCACGAGAGGGCAATTTTCTGCCGCATGTTCCATTCGGGAGCCAGAAGATGCTTCTTCATCTCCCGGGTGGCGCGCTCGTGGTACGCTTCTTTCGGTCTGACTACCGCCATATCTTTTTCCTCGAACGAGAATACTCGCAGAGTCTATCACGTGGTGGTCTACGGGCTGCGAAGCGCAACGCTTCGCGCTCAACGCGGGCACCCTCGACTGGTAACATGGGAGAGAGGAGGGACGAAAGATGTTACGGACCGGCAGACTGATTCTGATGGCTGTAAGTTGCGGCGCCTGGGGAGCGGGCGGAGCGCTGGCGCAGGCGTATCCGGCGAAACCGATCCGCGTGGTGGTGCCGTTTGCACCGGGCGGCGCGACCGACATTACCGGGCGCACGGTAGGCGCCAGGATGAGCGAGACCCTGAAGCAGACCATAATTGTGGACAACCGATCGGGTGGGGGCGGCGCGATCGGCGCGGATATCGTGGCCAAGGCGCCACCGGACGGATACACCGTGCTGCTCGCAACGCCCGCGGAGACCGCGATACTGCAGCACCTGCAAAAGCTCACCTATGACCCGCTCAAGGATCTTGCTCCGGTGTCGCTTGCCACGTCGTCGCCATTGATCCTTGTCGTGCATCCAACGCTGCCGGCAAAGTCGGTGAAGGAGCTCATCGCGTTGATCAAGACGCGCCCCGGCCAGTTGAGCTACGGCTCCGCCGGCGCCGGCGGCGTGCATCACCTCGCCGCGGAGCAGCTCAAGATCACCTTCAAGCTCGACATGGTGCACGTGCCGTACAAGGGAGTCGGTGCGGTGATCCCCGACCTTCTCGGCGGCCACATACCGATGACGTTCTCCAGCATGCCACCGTCGATGCCTTACGTCGCGTCGGGCAAGCTCCGGGCGCTGGCGGTCACTTCCAGCAAGCGTTCATCGGCCGCTCCCGACGTGCCGACGATGATCGAATCGGGGGTGCCCGACTTCGTCGCCACGAACTGGTTTGCATACTTCGTGCCGGCGGGCACGCCCGACGCGATCGTCGGCACGCTCAACGCGGAGATCAACCGCACGTTGAAGCGGGAAGACGTTAAGGAGAAGCTCGTAGCGGTTGGACTCGATGCGCTGGGCACCACGCCGCAGGAACTCGGCAAATTCGTGCGCGAAGAGAGCGCGAAGTTCGCGAAACTGATAAAGGTCGCCGGCGTGAAGGGCAACGACTGAGCCTCGCGGTGACGAGCTTCGCAGTGACGAATTTCATGGTGACGAGCTTCGTAGTGATGACCTTCGCAGTGACGACTACCTGACTCAACTTAACTGCGACGCGGCGCTCGTCACCGCGGCGGCCTCTGAACCACTTCTACGGGTATTTCGTCGTCATCGTGTCGGCCGCCCGTGCGTCACCGGGCGGTCGCATCCCCAACACAAGACGTTGGGGTTCCTGCTCGCCCCTCGACGGCCCCGTCACCGCAGCGCTCGTCACCGCACGGCTCGTCACCGCGCAGCTCGTCCCAGCTTTTTTATATTCAAGACGCCGATCTGCGACAGCACGGTTGCGAGGTCGTAATAAACGGTCTCCGCCCGGAGCCGACCACCGCGAAATTCCCAAAGCACGCATGCCCGCACCCTGGCCCGCTTTCCGGTGGGCGGAATGCCGAAGAACGGGCCGCGGTGAGTTCCTCGCCACTCGTTCTCCGTCACTACGTAGCTGGGTCCCTCGGCGATGATGCGCCTGACGCGCACCTTGAAATCCGGGAAGCCGCGCCACTGCTGCAGATAGCGCTCCGCGACTGCCTTCGGGCCGACGAACGGCTTCGGGGAAATGTTCACGGCACACACGCAATCCTTCGTCATGCCGGCGAGCAAACCTTTCAGATCCTGCGTGCTTTCCTGCCGGATATGCTCCCGGATCACTTTGCGCCGCGCATTCCTCAGTGATGCGTCCACTGTCTTCATGAAGTGAGCCTGGTTACCTTGCGTGAGCCCTGGTGGAGGGCAGCCGTGCGAGCCGCACGATCAGCCCGCGCCGATCTATTTATCATGCTCGCGCGTCGGTCCGCAACGGGGCGGTGACCGTCTCCGGCATCCTTCCTCCTTCCTCCTTCATCCTTCAGAAGGCCTACGCCTTGACGGCATGACAGACGAGGCGTCTACTGACGCGGCGGGCAACGATCGATCACGGGGGAGGCTCTCATGGAATCAAAACGCAGCTACGAACGCACCTTGTACGCCTCGGAAAAGAACGATATCGACATTGCGCTCGCCGGTGAGGCGCTGATCTCACAGGGGCTCAGCATGTACACGGAGCCGCGCTATCTCGAGTTGGTGGAGCTCATCCGGGGCGCCGACGCGCGTTACGTCCATCTGGAGATGCTCTTCCACGACTACGAGCATGCGCCTACCGACAAGCGCACCGGCACGTTCATGCGCTGCGATCCGAAGTTCATCGCCGACCTCCAGTGGATGGGATTTCAGATGATGTCGACGGCACACAACCATTCGATCGACTTCGGCGAAGGCGGGATCCTCAAGAACATCGAGAACCTGAACAAATACGGCGTGGTGCACGCCGGTACCGGGCGCAATCTCGCCGAGGCGCGCGCCCCCGCGTACCTCGAAACGGCCAAGGGACGCGTCGCGCTCCTTTCCGGCACCACCACATTGTTTTCGTGGGGCCGGGCCGCCGACCAGCGCCGCGACTTCCAGGGCCGCCCCGGCGCCAACATGCTGCGGCACTATGTGGAATACACCGTGGACAAGAAGACCTTCGAAGACATCCGGCGCATCGGCGCTGCGCTCGGAATGCTGTACGCGAAGGGCGCGCACCGTGCGAGCGGCCATCAAACACCCCCCGACACGGACACCACGCTCCATCTTGCGGGGGTCGACAACGTGGCGCACAAGTACCTGAAAGTCAATCTGGGCGACAAGATCGAGCAGCGGCACTATCCGTACAAGCCGGATCTCGACGGCATGCTGGAACGGGTCCACGACGCCCGGCGCATGGCGCAATGGGTCATCGTCGCCATGCACAACCAGGACATGCCGGGCGACGAGCCACAGGAACACGCCATCAGCATGTATCACGCGATGGTGGACGCCGGCGCCGATATCATTGTGGGCACGGGCCCGCACCAGGATCGCGGGATCGAGATCTACAAGGGGCGGCCGATTTTCTACGGGCTCGGCGACTTCATCCTGCAGAACGATACCGTCCTGCTCGAGCCCCAGGACCATTACGAAACTTTCGGGCTCTCCTGGAATAACAACCCGGCGGATTTCTACGATGCCCGCGCGGAATACGAGGGCGTTGGCCCGGGTAAGCCGGGCAAACCCACCAAGGGGCAGAGCGTGACGCCGTACAACTGGCAGAGCGGCATGCACCGGGTGAAATTCGAGGGCGGGAAGCTCAAGGAGATCCGGATATTCCCGGTGGACGTCGGCTATGGCAAGCCGCGCTGGCAGCAGGGGCGCCCGGTGCTCGCCGACGGCGAAGTCGCGCAGGAAATTCTCGAGCGCTACCAGCGCTTGTCGAAGGCGCTCGGCACGCGTGTCGAGATCGCGCAGAACGTCGGCATCGTGAGGCTGTAGAGCGGCGGTTAGGTCTCTGCGCAGTCCCGTCGGCCTGGTGGACAAGCAAAGCTCGACGACGCACACTATCGACCCCCGGGCACCTGATTCAGAACACTCGCGACGATTCCCCAGCCGTGACTGCAGCGTCCCTGTCGCCGCCGTTATCCGTACTCGAAGCCGCCCGCCAGCTCGCCCCGATGGTTCGGGAGAACGCGGAGCAGACCGACGCGGCTCGCGAGTTGCCAAAGCCGGTCTTCCATGCGCTCGCCGACGCGGGCCTCTATCTCATGTGCGTGCCACGCGCCGTCGGGGGACTGGAGACAGACTTTCCGACCTACGTGCAGGTCATCGAGGAGCTG
>DATFWO010000359.1:0-11460 GCA_035259205.1 Burkholderiales bacterium
GATCGGGGGGGTGCCCATCCTGTCGGACTTAAACGGCAACACGGCCGAGGACGGGCTCTTCCGCTATGCCTACGATGAGGAGAACCGGTTAACGGCAGTCACGCGCAAGGCGGACAACCGGCTGGTGGGGCAGTATCAGTACGATGCGCTCTCGCGGCGAGTGAAGAAGATCGCCGATGCGGCGAGCCCGTCGGCTCCAGCCGAGACGCGCTACTTCCACGACGATGCGCGCATCGTGGAGGAACAAAACCTCCTCGGGGCAACGCTCGCGACTTACGTCTACGGCAATTACGTGGACGAGATCCTGACGATGGATCGCGGGGGAAGCTTCTACTACCACCAGAACGCTCTGTGGTCGGTGGAAGCCATCACGGATGCCGCGGGAACAACGGTCGAGCGCTACGCCTATGATGCCTATGGGCTACCCGCAATCTTCAACGGCGCCGGCGCCCCCATTGCGCCCAACCCCTGGGGCACGTCCCATAGCGCCATCGGCAACCCGTGGATGTTCACCGGGCGCCAGTTCGACGAGGAGACCGGACTCTACTTCTACCGCGCGCGATACTACGACCCTGTGAAGGGCCGTTTCCTGCAAAGGGATCCACTCGGCTATGTGGACGGGATGAATTTGTACGAATACGTGCGCGGCAATCCGGTGAACATGGCCGATCCCCTCGGACAGCAGATGGCCAAACCGGACGGCGTCGGGACCGCAACCATCTATCCGCAACGCGCCGCGACGGATGCGGAAACGAAGCGACAAGAGAAGTCAGAACAGGAAGCCATGAGAAAAGCGGGAGATCCCTTTGCGCCCGGTTTCGAGGAAAGATATAAACAGGCGCTGGCCGCGGCCTGGAAACCCTTCTTGGGGGGGACGATAGAAATCAAGTTCGACCCATCGAAATCGAAAGAAAACATCTGTTGCGACGAGATCGTTCACGTCCAAGTGGTCAATATGTCCATCTCGACCGCTAAAGGAGGCGCAGTTCCGGTGCGTCCTGGCGAAGTCCAGTGGGGGCATCTCGCGGCTCATGCCACGGAATCTGGCTTCGCATTGGACGTTGCCGACGCTCCTGGAGGCAAGTCCGTTTTGCAGGATACCAGTGGGGCGGAAGGGGAGGGTCGCCCCAAACCACAAATTGGATTTCGAAAGCTGGATGGGTCCTCGAAGCCGGCGATCGCCGTCGACACGCCTTATTTAGCCGATATAGGGTTGGGTCGCGACGTGCACGCAGATTTTCAAACGGTACCTTGTTGTCGCAAGGGACGCGACACAGGCAAATTCTACGACGGGGGCGTTTCCTGGCGGTTGAGCAGGGTTTCCGGCAGCACGTTTGGAAGCCTTTCCATCACAGCGACGGATACGCCGAAGCCGACACCCGGCAGCAATTTCATGAAAGCATACGAGCAGTATGCAAAAACGACGGGAAAAAATCCCTGCGGCGCGCCGTTGGGCAAGAAATAGAGCGATGATTGCCGTTGGATCTTTTGGA
Source organism: Burkholderiales bacterium (assembly GCA_035259205.1). Taxonomy (GTDB): domain Bacteria; phylum Pseudomonadota; class Gammaproteobacteria; order Burkholderiales; family SG8-41; genus SG8-41. The sequence continues at coordinate 1,494 of DATFWO010000359.1, forward strand.
TGACCTTTAACGATCCGGCGGTGCATGCATGAATGTGTATTCACGTGATGAGGTAAATCCTGCTATAACGAGAACTGCTCCGCAGGGAAGCTAATTTGCCGCAGAGGCGTCATGTTGATAGAGCTCGCGATCAAGCTGACATCTCTAAGCTGCTCACGGCCGCCGAGCGGCATTCCTTCTCGCCAGTGACAAGACCCGGCGTGATGGTCGTACAACACCATGCTCGTTTTCCATGTTTCCCGCACGGCTTCACATACATGGCCGTGCTGTTGCTCCTGGTGATGTTGGGCCTCCTGATGGCTGCGACCGGCGCGAGCTGGCGGACGATTGCACAACGCGAGAAAGAGCGCGAGCTGCTCTTCATCGGCGACCAATTCAGGCAAGCCATCGGACTCTATTACGAACGGACGCCCGACGGCGTCAAGGTTTTCCCCAAGAGGCTGCAGGATCTGCTGCAGGACAATCGCTATCCAACAGTACAGCGCTATCTGAGGAAGGTCTATCGCGATCCGATTACCAACAAGGCCGAATGGGGCCTGGTCGCTGCGCCGGGAGGCGGCATCATGGGCGTCTACAGCCTGTCGGAGGACGCGCCCCTCAAGCGCGCGGGTTTCCGCGAGGCCGACCGGGCCTTCAAGGACCAGAAGCGCTACGTCGACTGGCGCTTCGTCTACATACCGGCCGTGGCGCCGACTACGAAGCCGTTCTTCAAACCACCGCCGCCAGCACAGAAGTAGCGGCTACGCCGTTTTCTTCAGCTGCTGGATCGTTCCCATGTGGAACCGGTATTCGCCGTTCTTGCGGTCGGCGTAATAGCGCACGAGCGCATCCCGTATCGAGGCGAATGCGATCTGGTCCCACGGAATCTCGGCCTCGGAGAATAGGCGTACCTCCAGCGTTTCGGCGCCGGCCTTGACGTTGCTGTCCAGCAGCCGCGCGCGGAACAGGATGTAAACCTGGTTCACGTGGGGAATGTTGTAGAGCGCGTATAGAGGCCCGATTTCCACCCGTGCGTTGGCTTCTTCCGCGGTTTCCCGCATGGCGCCTTCGAAGGTGGTTTCGCCGTTCTCCATGAAGCCGGCCGGCACCGTCCACATGCCGTAGCGAGGCTCGATGCCGCGCTTGCACAGCAGGACCCTGTCCTCCCATTCCACGATGCACCCTACCACCATGCGTGGATTCTGGTAGTGGATCGTCCGGCAGGCGTCGCACACGTAGCGCGGAAGGCTGTCGCCGGGCGGCACCCGCAAGGTGACCGAAGCCCCGCAATTGCTGCAGAATTTCATGGAGGTGCGGTTGGGTAGGAACGCCACTATACGATAAGATTCCGGGGAACAGTAAACGGTGAACTGTGATCAGTCGCCACAGCCTGTTTACCCCTTTCCGGTCTCTCGCCCTTCTGTGTTGCTCGCGGCGGAAGCCCGGAAGGCCGGTCAGTACTTGCGTGACTTTACCGTTCCCTGTCTACTGTTCCCTGTTCACTGCGTAAGCGCCAATGCGACCATCGTACGTCCTCCAGGTGCTCGACCGCGAATTCCAGAGCACCGAGACCCTCGCCCACACGCCGGTAATGCTATGGGGTCCCCCGGGAGTAGGGAAGTCGCAGATCATTGCGCAGATCGCGCACTGCCACGGTGTGCCCCTCATCGACGTCCGGCTCTCGCAGATGGAACCGACCGACCTGCGCGGTGTGCCCTTTCGCAAGGGGGACCTGGTCGAGTGGTCGGTACCCGCGCTCCTTCCCGACACCGGGCGTCACGGCGCACGCGGCATTCTGTTCCTCGACGAGATCACCTCCGCGCCGCCTACCGTAACTGCGGCCGCCTATCAGTTGATTCTGGACCGCCGGCTGGGGGATTACCGCGTGCCGCCGGGCTGGGTGATCTTCGCCGCCGGCAACCGCTACGGCGACCGCGGCGTGACCTACACAATGCCGACCCCGCTCGCCAATCGCTTCACCCACTACGAGATCGAGCCCAATCTCGATGACTGGGTGAGCTGGGCGCAGGGCGCCGCCATCGACCCCAGCGTCATCGCTTTTCTGCGCTTTCGCCCGGATCTGCTGTTCGAATTCAACCCGGCGGTGAATCCCGTCGCCTTTCCCAGCCCGCGCTCGTGGGAGTACGCCCACCGCGCGTTGGTGAAATTCGGCGACGCGCCCGAGCTGTTGCTGGAGGGATTGCAGGCGTGCGTGGGGAAGACGGCGGGAGTGGAGTTCAAAGCGTTCGTCGATAACATGGTCGGTCTGCCCGACATCGACGCCATACTGCAGGGCAATAGCCTGCAGGTACCGCACGGCATCGATCTTCAGTATGGCGTCGCCGCGGCGCTGGTGCGGCGAGCGTTGCAGGTGCGGGAGATGCCGCACGCCAACCTCGTCTACGGGCACATCCTCAGGTATGCGAGAAACTTTCCGCAGCGCGAGATGGGCGTGATGCTGGTGACCGACATGCACCGCTCGATCGGCAGACCGCTGATCAGCGTGCCGGAGTTCGCCGAGTGGGCGGCGAGCATTACCGATCTCATGCTCTACGATCTCAAGCTGGCGACGGCGACTTAGGAACCTATCTCAGCCATAGGCACGTGTGCGACGGAGGCGATGTGGGATGCAGTTCTAGGAGGATCGCGACGACGCATAGAACTCTATGTTAGGAGCGACCGACAACGAAATGCGCCGAGAGCGCCACGGCCCACTCGGGTTGCGGCCAGGGCACGCGGACGGCGGAGCAGTGCCTGCGCGTATACGCGTAGGTGCGACCCGGGAGCGGGCCACAGCGCCGCACTTGGACGCGTGCGGGCGCACCTGCGGGGTCGCATCCCCGGAAGAACATCGGGGTCCCTGCTCCTCCCGCGGCGCGTCGGCTGCTGCGTTGCCCTCCTCGACCCTATCGACATAAGGCCTTCGTCAGGCGCCTTGCATCCGGTCCGTCCTGGCCACAACGCATCACGCGCCTATGACTGAGATAGGTTCCCGCCTGAAGGCGACCATAACGAAGCTCGGCGCGGCGCGTACCCGCCTGATCCTCGAGCGCCCATTCATCGGCGCGCTGGTCATGCATTTGCCGCTGCGCGCGGCCGATCCCGCGTGGTGCGAAACCACGGCGACCGACGCGCGCGCTTTCTATTTCAATCCGGAATACATCGCGGCCCTCACTCTGGCGCAGACGCAGTTCGTGCTGGCGCACGAGGCGATGCACTGCGCGCTCGGGCACTTCGCCCGCCGCAGCCACCGCACGAGGAGACGCTGGGACGTCGCGTGCGATCACGCGGCGAACCTCCTGCTGGTCGAAGAAGGATTGAAGCCCCCGCCCGGCTCGCTCGCCAACCCTGATTTCCGCGGGCTGTCGGCGGAAGAGATCTATCCGCTCATTGCCCCGGACACGCCCGAGCGAACCCTGGACCGTCATCTCTTCGATGACCGCGCTGCCGAGGATCGTCCGGGCTCGCGCAGCGCGGGGGATGCTGGCCCGCCTAGCAGTAACGCCATGAAAGAGGAAATAGCCTGGCGCAGTGGCGACGACGCGGAACGAGATTCGGACTCGTGGGACGACGCGGGCAACGAGCGGCGCAGCGCGGGTGGCCTGCCGCTGGAGCCCGGGCCGGTCGGGTGCGAAGAACTCGTGCGGCGCTGGCAGAGCCGGATGGTTTCCGCGGCGCAGCAGGCCAGGCTCGCGGGACGGCTAAACGACTCGTGGCTGCGGCGGGTGGACCGGCTGATCGAGCCCCGGCTGCCATGGCGGGTCCTGCTGGCGCGCTACCTGATGAGCGCTGCGCGCGACGACTACAGCTTCCAGCGGCCGTCGCGGCGCGAGGGCGAAGCGTTGCTGCCGCGTCTCGCAGGCGACAACCTCGACCTCTACGTCGCACTCGACACCAGCGGGTCCATCGGCCACGAGGAGCTGGCGCAGTTCGCCACCGAGCTCGATGCCCTCAAGGGACAGGTCCGCGCGCGCGTGGTGGTGCAGGGTTGCGACGAGCGGCTCGATCCGCAAGGCCCCTGGACATTCCAGCCGTGGGAACCGCTATCGCTGCCGCAAGTCATGGGGGGCGGCGGAGGAACGAGCTTCGTCCCGGTGTTCGAGTGGATTGCCGCCCGGCGTCTCCAGCCGGATCTGCTCCTGTACTTTACGGATGCCATGGGAAAATTTCCGCCCGACGCGCCCGCCTACCCCGTGATCTGGCTGGTCAAGGGCGGCGGCAAGGTGCCGTGGGGCGAGCGGATTCAGCTGAATTGACCGTCAGCAGTAAGCGGTGAGCAGTGAGCGGACACTGCATATCCCCTGGACCCGAGTCGCTAGCTTGCGAGCTGATGTATGGTCCGAGTCGCCCGGCGCAGGCTGGCGGAGATCCCGCGCCCGAGATTGGTGAGGAGCTTGATCGCGACCACCGGGTATTCGGTGGTGAGTGTTTCGAAGTTCACCCGGGTCAGCACGTAGCACACCAGGTCGTTGTCCGCTTCAACGGTGGCGGAGCGCGCTGCCCGGTCCAGCAGCGCGACTTCCCCGAATACGGTGCCGGCCGAGAACGTGACCAGGCGGATCTCGCGATCGGAGCGAGCAAGCTGCAGCCGCACGCTCGCACTGCCCTTGACGATAAAGTACAGCTCATCGCCGGTATCGCCTTCTCGAAACACGATTTCCCCTTTGCCATAGACGTGCCGTGACAATGCTGCGGTCATGACTCCCAGTTCCTCCTGGGTCATGTTTGCAAAGACATCGAATCGGGTGAGGGGGAATTCAACTCCAGACTCCACTTCGCCGCGCTGAGCCAGGATCAGATGGTCTTCGGCCCACTCGAGGGCGCGGTCGACATCAGGAAACATACGGTTGCGGGTAAGCGCCCCCGCGACGCCCATGTCCTTCAGAAACTCCGTTATCTTGGGGCTCGGCACCGAGGATAGAAGCATGTACTTGCCTTCCTTCGTGAGGCGGCCGTGCACCTGCAGCAGGATCTTGGCGCCGGTGCTGTCGATCTCGCTGACGCGCCTCATGTCGAGGATGACGTACGAGACGTTGTCGCCCGCCGCCGACTCGAGATAAGCCGCGAGACTCTCCGCGGTGCCGAAAAAGACCGCACCTTCCAGTTCCACCACGAGGATTCTCATACCGTGTTCGGAAAGGATATCCATGAGCGCGGGATCGCGGGCCCTGCGCGAACGTACGGCGTCGCAGCGATAGGCGCTGCGGATCACCGACTTGCTCATCCCGAACAGGAACAACAGGATCGTCACCGCCATCCCGATCACGACCGCTACGACGATATCCAGCGCGACCGCGACAACGGCGACGATCATGATGATGAGCAGGTCGAGCAGCACGTTCTGGGCGCTGCTGAAGTCGCGGGCGAGAACCTTGCCGACGATCTGCAGCGTCCAGCGGTCCACCAGCTGGATCGCCACGGCGACGAGCATGGCGGCGATCACGACCAGAGGCATGTAGCTGATGAGCGGCGAGAATACGATGACGGCGAACAAGATGACGGCCGAGTGCACGAGGAGCGAGAGCGGCGTGCGCGCGCCGCTGCGGTGGTTGGCGAAGCAGGAGCCGAGATTGATGCCGTTCGCAATGCCGCCGAAGCTTGCGGCAACCATATTGCCCACGCCGAGCCGGATCAGCTCGCCGTTATTGCGTACGCGGTTTCCCGAATCGCTTTCGACCAGACGCGCGCAAAGCAGTGCGTCCAGCGACGCGACTACGGCGAGGCTCGCAGCCCCCGCTACGAGTGGGGGCCCGACCTGCAGAAATTGCGGGCCGATCACGATGTCACTGAACTCCGAGAGCAGCTGCAGCGTCGGAATCGCGGACGGAATCGGACCTATCGTGGGCCCCAGATGCGCCCCCAATCCCGCGGCGACCAGCAGGTAGTAGCTGGCGACGCCACCGAGCAGGCCGAGTATCGTTGGCGGAACGAACTTGGTGATGCGTGCGCCCCTGAGCATGAGCGCGCAAGTGACGACCCCGACGACGAGAGTCAGCGGCTGTGCCGAATCGAGATTCATGGGGATGCTCAGCACCGGGACGGGGTGCTTGAAACCGAACATCGCATTCAGCTGCGAGCAGAAAATGAGCACCGCGGCCGCGTTCTGGAATCCCGCAATGACCGGGGCGGGGATGTATTTCACGAGGTTGCCAAAGCGCAGCAGCCCGAACAGGGCCTGAAAGCCGCCGGCAATGAATACCAGGAGAAAGCACAAAGCGAGCAGAGTGCCGGAACTCATCCCCTCCAGCGCCGGCACGCTGGAATTCACCAGGCTGTGCAGGACGATGGAGCCCATCAGGAAGGTCACGATGCTGCGCGGCGCATAGACCATCGTGGTATTGGCGCCGAGCAATACTGCGACAACGCAACCTGCAATCGGGGCGTAGAGCCCTGCCAGAACGGCCGTGGCGACGTAACTCTCGCCCAGCGCCGAGAGCGCGAGCAACCCGTAGCCCATGCTCATGGGAATGGTGAGTACAGCGGCGATCGCTCCGCCCATGATGTCGCCGCGCAGGTTCTGCAGCCAGGATAGGCGGCCAGGTGTCGCGACCGGGCGAGCCGGTGCGGTGTGAGCCTGATCCGGCAGGCCGTATTCCCATTGCTGCCTGGGCGTAGTCGTCATGGCCGATCGTTCAGCCGGACGGTGCCCCGTCCGCGCTCTTGAATGGGGTGCGCTCGCTCAACTCGTCGATGTAGCGCGCCATGCCGTGCGATTCGCGCGCCAGAAATTGCTCGATCGCCTGCGCAAATTCGGGACGCGCCAGCCAGTGCGCGGAACAGGTTTCCACGGGCATCAGCCCGCGCGCCATCTTGTGTTCCCCCTGGGCGCCACCTTCGAATGCCGCGATGCCGCGGGCAATGCAGTATTCGATCGCCTGGTAGTAGCAGGACTCGAAATGGAGCACGGGATGGTATTCGATCGCGCCCCAGTAGCGCCCGCACAGCCTGCGATCGTGGCGGATGTGCAGCGAGGCTGCGACGGAGTCGCCGGCGCGCATGGCGAGGAACAGGACGACGTGCTGCGGCATGACGCGGCCGATACGGCGGAAAAACTCGAGATTGAGGTACGGCGTGGAGCGGTGCTCGCGGTAGGTCTGGCGGTAGCAGCGATTGAAGAACGCCCACTCGCGATCGGTGATGTCGGCTCCCTCGATCCACCTGAACGTGATGCCGGCATCGGCCACTTTGCGGCGCTCCTGCTTGATCTTCTTGCGCTTGGTGTGGTTGAGCGCGCCGAGAAAATCGTCGAAGGTCGTATAGCCGTCGTTGGCCCAGTGAAACTGCACGCCATGCCGCAGCATCATTCCGTGCGCGCGCATCCGCTCTACCTGCTCGCGGCGCGGAAACAGGCAATGCAGCGACGAGACGCGCAGGGATCGTGCGAGCTGAAGCGCAGCCGCAACCAGCCGATCGCTGTCCGCGTCCGTGCTGGCGAGCAGGCGAGAGCCCGTTACGGGAGTAAACGGTATTGCGGAAAGCAGCTTCGGATAGTAGGCGTGCCCGTGCCGATAGTACGCATCCGCCCACCCCCAATCGAATACGTACTCGCCGTACGAATGATCCTTGAGATAGAGAGGCATCGCGCCGTTGAGCGTTCCGCCCGATTTCATGATCACGAACTGCGGCGTCCAGCCCGTGGCCGGAGCGGCGCAGCCGGTGTCGTGCAGCGCCGACAGGAACTCGTGGCTCAGGAACGGATCGCCGCCCGCCAGCCGGTTCCACTCGGCTGCGGATACGTTCGCGAGGCTGTCAACGACTTCTATCAAGCTCATCTGATGATATATTAAGATTCCGCAAGAGGTGAGGGGAGATACCCCTCATGTTCTCCCGGTTCGGAGGGCGTTGCGGCCATTGCGGCACCTTCCGAGAATCGCTCATGAAAATCGCGATTGCCCAGATCAACGCCACGGTCGGCGATCTCGCCGGCAATGCCGCGCGCATCGCCGATTTCGCGGAGCGCGCGCGACGCGCGGGCGCGGAACTGATGGTGACGCCGGAGCTCGCATTGTGCGGCTATCCGCCCGAAGACCTGCTGTTGCGCGAGGATTTTCTCGAAGCCTGCGAGCGGGCTCTCGCCGATCTGGCGGCGCGCGTCGGAGACATCACCGTGGTCGTCGGCCATCCGCGTGCGGCCGACGGCAAGCGTTACAACTCGGCATCGGTGATCCAGGGGGGGAAAGTCGTCGGCACCTACGACAAGCAGCGGCTGCCGAATTACACCGTGTTCGACGAAGAGCGCTACTTCGAGCCGGGCGGCGCGCCGTGCGTGCATGGCGTCAATGGCGTCAATTTCGGCGTCAACATCTGCGAGGACGCCTGGGGATTGCAGGGTCCCGCCACTGCGCGCGCGCCCCGCATCGGCATCAACATCTGCGCCGATTCCTGGAACGCGGAGGCGCCGCGGGCGGCTCGCGCGGCAGGCGCGACCGTGCTCCTCGTGCTCAATGCATCGCCCTATCACATGGGCAAGCAGGAGGTGCGTTACGGAGTGATGCGCGAGCGGGTTGCGGAGACGGGCATGCCGCTCGTCTACGTCAATCTCGTCGGGGCGCAGGATGAGCTGGTTTTCGACGGCGGCTCGTTCGTGCTCAATCGCGAAGGCGCGCTGACGCACCAGCTGCCGGCGTTCGAAGAGGGATTGGGGCTGATCACGCTGACCGACGGCGATCCGCAGCCCGGCGACATCGCCGCACCGCTGTCGGTCGAGGCGGAGGTCTACGGCGCGCTCCTGACGGGGGTGCGCGACTACGTCGACAAGAACGGCTTTCCGGGCGCCATTATCGGATTATCCGGAGGCATCGATTCCGCGCTTACCCTGGCGGTGGCGGTGGACGCGCTCGGCGCGAAGCGGGTGCGGGCGGTAATGATGCCGTCGCAATTCACCGCGGACATGAGCAAGGAGGACGCTGCGGCCGAAGCCGCTGTTCTGGGGGTTCGGTGCACGGAGCTTCCGATCGGACCCATCTTCGAGGCATTCCGCACTGCCCTGGCCGCGGAGTTCAAGGGTTTGCCGGAAGACGTCACGGAAGAAAATCTGCAGTCGCGCATCCGCGGCACGCTCTTAATGGCACTCTCCAACAAGACGGGCGCGATCGTGCTGACGACCGGAAACAAGAGCGAGATGGGCACCGGGTACGCGACCCTATACGGCGATATGGCCGGCGGCTTCGCGGTGTTGAAGGATCTCAACAAGATGCTCGTGTATCGGCTGGCGAACTACCGCAACGGTATTTCACTGGTGATTCCGCGGCGGGTGATCGAGCGGCCTCCGTCTGCAGAACTGCGCCCCGACCAGACCGACCAGGACAGCCTGCCGCCGTATCCGGTTCTCGATGCGATCATGGAGGCTTATGTCGAGGGCGACTTGAGCCCCAGGGAGATCATCGGCCAGGGATACAGCCGCGCCGACGTGGAGCGCGTCGTGAGATTGGTGCGCATCAGCGAATACAAGAGGCGCCAGGCCCCGGTCGGTATTCGCATTACGCCGCGCGGCTTCGGCAAGGACTGGCGCTTCCCGATAACCAACAAGTTCCGCCATCGGTTCGACTAGAACCTATCTCAATAATAGGCGCGTGATGCGTCGTGGCCAGGACGGACCGTATGCGAGGCGCACGGCGCAGGCCATATGTCGATATGGTCAAGCCGGGCAACGATGCAGACGGCGCGCCGCAGGGAGGAGCAGGGGCCCCGATGTCCTTCCGGGGATGCGACCCCGCAGGTGCGCAAGCACGCGTTCAAGTGCGGCGCTGTGGCCCGCTCCCGGGTCGCACCTACGCGTGTACGCGCAGGCACTGCTCCGCCGTCCGCGTGCCCTGGCCGCAACCCGGAGGGATGGGGCAGGTGAACCAAGCGCAGGCGACAAGCGCCTGCTCAGGGGCGCATCTCTTTGTCGGGAGCCCTCGCAATATCGACATATTGCTTCGGGCTCTCCTCCTCGACCTGCATCCCACATCGCCTCCGTCGCACACGTGCCTATTATTGAGATAGG
>DATFWO010000360.1:0-5352 GCA_035259205.1 Burkholderiales bacterium
GACGCCAGCAGCTTTGCCAGCAACGCGATCGGCGGCGCATAGTAGCCGTCATCGTTGCTCAGCAGGATGCGCATTGCGGGATCGAGCGAGCAGAAAGCAGACAGACACGCAGCACATCGACCGCCTGATTATAGCTTGAGCCGGAGAACAGAAACCAGAACCTATTTCACATGAAACAAGGCTCTAGTCCCTGGTCTCCGGTTCCCGGCTCGCACGCGCGGTTGCAGGTGGATTAAATGGCCGATCGTGCTCGAGCGACGGTATCATGCTGCGCGCGCGCATCACTGCCTCGGGGTCGATTTCAGCGTACACGATGCCCGGGGATTCGCCGCCGTCGACAAGAACTTCGCCCCAGGGATCGACGACCAGCGTATGACCGTAAGTCTGACGGTTGCCCGGATGCTCCCCGCACATCGCCGGCGCGAAGATGAAGCAGCCGTTTTCGATAGCGCGGGCGCGCACGAGCGTATGCCAGTGAACCCTGCCCGTCTGGCGCTGAAATGAGGACGGGACGGTGATGAACTGTGCCCCGGCCAGGGCCAGCGCGCGGTAGAGTCCGGGAAAGCGCAAGTCGTAGCAGACCGTAAGACCCAGTCGGCCCCACGGCGTATCCGCAACCACCGCGCGGTCGCCGGGCCGGTATGCCGAAGACTCGCGGATCACCCGGCCGTCGGGCAGCGTGACGTCGAACATGTGTATCTTGTCGTAAGTCGCGACGATTCCGCCCCTATCGGAGAGCAGGAAAGAGCGGTTGGCAATCCGCCCATCGTCCGTATTCAACGTGAGCGAACCCGCCAGCACCCAGACCTTGAGTTCGCGCGCGAGGGACTGCAGCTCCGGGAGCGCCGGCTCGCCTCCGGCGGAGAGCGCGCGCTCGCGCATCACTCGGCCGCTGCCGTCCATCATCAGCACGTACTCGGGTGTCATAATGAACCGGCCGCCGCCCGCGGCGGCTGCCCGCGCCATTTTTCTCACTTCGGCGAGATTGGCCTGCAGATCGTTGCCGGTCTGCATCTGCAGGCAGGCGATACGGAAGCTCTGGCTCATTGGTGCAGCACTCGCAGCGGCTCGATCATGGCAGAGCGGCATCGACAGCCCGCCCGCCCCTTACCCGGCCAGCAGCATTGCGGGCTTGCCGCTTCCACAAGCGAAAGCCTCCCAGAAAGGCGCAGGCGTTGTCCACGCGGCGCGTCCGCGCCGGGAGCCGCTTCAGATGCACGGCATTGCCCCCGCCCAGGACGATGCAGTCGGGCAGCAACGCCTTGCGGAAACCAACAACGACGTGTCTCACCTTGCGGCGCCATTTCTTGTTGCCGAGCCGCCTGCGCGCCTTTTCACCGACAAAGTCTTCGTAGTCTCGCCCGTTTCCGTAGCGCAGATGTCCGAGTTCCAGCGGTGCGATCACGTCGTCGATGATGAGCGTGGATCCAAGCCCCGTCCCCAGTCCGAGGAAAAGCATCTTCCCACCCGCGTAGCTGCCAAGCGCCTGCATTGCAGCATCATTGATGATCCTTACCGGGCAACCGAACGCCGCCTGGAAATCGAAGCCGATCCAGCCCGAGCCGAGATTGTGCGGCTCGCGCACGATCCTTCCGTTGCGGACTACGCCCGGGTAGCCTATCGAAACCGCGTCGTAGCGCCACCCGCTGGTCACCCTCAGAACGTTCCGCACCATCCGGGCAGGGGTGAGCTTGGGCCCTGATCTGAATCTGACGGGTACTCTGCGACCGCTGGCGATGCATTTGACGTGAGAGCCGCCGACGTCGAGTACGAGGACCTTCACGGGCTCTGTCGATTGCCGCTTCATGATGCGCGAGCCACGGCGGCAGGCCGCTCGCCTTTTGCGCTCGCACTCCTGGCCTGATGCTCGGGAATGGACAGCAGGCGGGCAGTATTGATCAGCGCCATGTGCGTCAGTGCCTGCGGAAAGTTTCCGACCATGCGTCGCGCCTGGGCATCGTACTCTTCTGCGAGCATTCCCACGTCGTTCCTCAATTCGAGCAGCCGTTCGAACAATGCCTCCCCTTCTTTGCGGCGTCCGGTCAGCGCCAGGCTATCGGCAAACCAGAACGAACACGGCAGAAAGGCACCTTCGCCTGGGGGCAGAGCATCCACACCGGTTGCCGTGGAATAGCGCAGCACCAGCCCATCGACGACCAGATGGCGCGCGATTGCGTCGTGAGTGCCGCGCACGCGTGGATCGTCGGGCGGCAGAAAGCCAACCTGGGGAATCAGGAGCAGGCTGGCATCGAGTTGCCGCGAACCATAGGACTGCACGAACGTGTTCCCCCGGGCGTCGTAGCCCTCGGCACACACCTGTGCGTGTATCGCATCGCGCACCTGCCGCCAGCGTTCCACGGGACCCTCGAGCCCAAAGGCCTCCACGTCCTTGACTGCCCGGTCGAAGGCTACCCAGGCCATCACTTTGGAGTGCGTGAAATGGCGGCGCGGCCCGCGAACTTCCCAGATGCCCTCATCCGGCTGCTGCCAATGAGACTCGAGGAACCGGAGCAAGGCGGCTTGTATCCTCCAGGCTGCTGGCCCGGGCTCGAATCCGGCGACTCTGGCCAGGTGCAGGGTGTCCATGACCTCGCCGTAGACATCGAGCTGAAACTGCGTGGATGCCGCATTGCCCACGCGGACCGGAGCCGAGCCTTCGTAGCCTGGCAGCCAGCCTAACTCGTACTCTCTGAGACGCCGCTCGCCAGTGACGCTGTAGAGCGTCTGCAGATCCTGGGGCGAGCCTGCGGCCGCGCGCAGCAGCCACTCGCGCCACGCGACGGCCTCTTCGTGGTAGCCGGCCAGCAGCAGGGCGTTCAACGTGAATGTGGCATCGCGCAACCAGCAGTAGCGGTAATCCCAGTTGCGCACTCCGCCCGGTTGCTCCGGCAGCGAAGTAGTGGGCGCCGCGACGATCCCTCCAGTGGGCCCGTAGGTGAGCGCCTTCAGCGTGATCAGCGAACGCACGACGGCGTCGCGCCAGCGTCCCTCGTAGGTACAGCAAGCGGACCACTTGCGCCAGCCGTCCTCGGTAGCCGTCAACGCCTCCTCCGCCTCGATGGCTGGCTGAACCGGTTCGTACGAAGGACGGTAATTCAACACGAATGGCGTCCGCTCGCCCCTGCTGACGTCGAACTCGGCGACCGTCTTCATGTTTTCGCCGCGAACCTTGACCGGCGCCCGCAGTGCCAAGGTGTCCGGCCCCGCCGTGGCCAGCAATGTACCGTCCACCTGCCTCACCCAGGGGATGACGGAACCATAGTCGAAGCGAATGACGAGTTCCATGCGCATAGGTACTCGCCCGCTCACGCCTTCGACCATACGCAGAACATCCCACCGCTCATTCGAGAGCGGCATGCAGTCGATGATCCGTACCGAGCCCTGATTCGTTTCGAATTCGGTCTCCAGAATCAGAGTGCCGTCCCGGTACCTGCGCCGGACGCTGAGCACCTCGGCGGCCGGCGCGATCAGCCAGCGTCCATGCCCGGCCTCTCCGAGCAATCCCGCGAAACACGCTCCCGAATCGAATCGTGGAAAGCACAGCCAGTCGATGGAGCCGTCGCGGCCGACCAATGCCGCGGTATGGCAGTCACCGATCAGCGCGTAGTCCTCAATCGGGCGGGACATCAGGTACCTCGACGTCGGAATGCCACACTACGCGTTGCGGTAGCCGGCGTATTGCCCGGGCCCTATGGCCTTACGGCGTCCGGACTTGCATCGCATGTGGCGCACTTGCGACCATCCTTCGCCAGACGCCACACCCCGTTGGCTCCCTTGCGCCCCAACCCGATCATGTCTAGCTGCATGTTGAATCTCCTATTGCGGTAGACCGTAGTCAACTCAGGCAGGTTCGCGTTCGCCTCTTCGCGTGGAAAAGACGTTCGCCAGTCGATCGGACAGAGGAGTCGATCTCGACCAGCACCGCCAAAGACAAGCTGCGAATGGCAATTCCGCGGCCGCACACTCACCTATTGTGCCTGTGGTCGCGCCTGTCGAGGAAATGCCCGCGTAATACAGGGCGCAGCGGGCGGGCGGTCTAGGATGGGCGTTCCGCGATGCCGCAGCAACGCGGCGATACTCAGGACCGACTATTCAGCCCGGAGCGAGCTCCCGAACGGCACCGATCAGTGCCAGTCGGGATCACGATGGAGAGATTCCCGCAACTTCGAGTCTTCAACTTCCAGTATCGCCTGCCGTTGCTGGCGGCGGCGTTTCGACAGCTTCGCCGCATTGAGCAGTCGCGACCAATATTCAGCGTGCAGGGCATCACAATAGTCTGCCCAGCTTAGGTCTTCTGGATTCTGAGTGCTCGCCACTGAATTTCTCCGGAAAGGAATTATGTAAGGAGCATGCGGGCCCGATAGCAGCTTCGTTTGCCATGACCGGCTTCGACAAACGCGCGTAGCCTAAGACAAACGGGCCCGGCCATCAAGGCCGTTTTCGCCGCCTCAAGTCCATTTCGGTCGAGAAATGAACTTCTCGTCATCAGCACAAAAAATAGGCGGCCGCCCGCAAAGACAGGCAGGCCGGCTATCTCCGGGGGGCCCGCACGGCCTTACGCACATAGTTATCCACAGATTTTGTGGATGATTTCGCGCCAGAACCCGGTTCGCGGCGGAGGTCGCGTTCGAGGCTAATTCGAGCGCGGTTTGCTCTATCGCATGGGCGGTTTGCGCTCCGCCCTTTTTTGCGTGCGGTGCTGTTTCAGGCCGCAGCCAGCACCAGGTGCGGAGCAGCCGCATGCATCTCACGCGGCGGCGGCGTTCGGCCGATCGCGTAGTATTCGAGGCCGTGGGCCACGACCCAGGACGGGTCGAAGAGGTTACGGCCGTCGAAGACGACCGGTTGCTTGAGCAGCGCCCGGATCTCGTCGAAATCGGGACTCTTGAAGATGCGCCATTCGGTCACGATGACCAGGGCGTCAGCGCCGGCCAATGCCTCCATCGGAGCGGCGGCAAACTCGATGCCATCCATTCCGTCGTAGATGCGCCGCGCCTCGGCCATCGCCGCAGGATCGTACGCACATATGCGCGCGCCCCGATCCAGGAGGCCATCGATGATCGCCCGGCTGGGCGCTTCGCGCATATCGTCGGTATCGGCCTTGAAAGCAAGTCCCCAGAGCGCAAGCTTGCGGCCCCGGACGTCGTTGTCGAAGCGCGCCAGGATCTTGTGCAGCATTACCCGTTTCTGCCGCTCGTTTACGCCGTCGATCGCGCCTACGATCTTCAGGTCTACTCCGTATTCCAGAGCAGTACGGTTGAGCGCCTTCACGTCCTTGGGGAAACACGAGCCACCAAACCCGCACCCGGCATACAGGAAGTTGTGGCCGATACGCACGTCGGAACCTATCCC
>DATFWO010000361.1:0-3519 GCA_035259205.1 Burkholderiales bacterium
TCGGTCAGGCCGTACATGAGATAGGGCAGCGTCTTCGGCAGCGCTGCGCGCAGCAGGTCGAGCGTCGCCTTCGGCATCCTGCCGCCCGTGTTGGCGATATAGCGCAGAGTGTCGCGCACGGTGTCCGGCCACCTGAGCTGAGCAAGCTGTATCCAAAGCGGTGGAACCGCGGTGAGGCCGGTGATTGCTTCCCGGTCACAAGCACTCACGATATCCCGCGGCAGCAGATAATTGATCAGTACCACTCGCGCGCCCACGGAAAACGCAGTGGTCAGCTGGCTGAAGCCGGCGTCGAAGCTCAGCGGCAGCGCAGAAAGGATACGGTCCTCCCTGTGGTTTTGTAGGTACTGGGCCACGCTCAATGCGCCCGCCACCATGTTGCGGTGGGACAGTACCACCCCCTTGGGCTTGCCTGTGCTGCCGGATGTATACAGGATCGCCGCCATGTCGACGTCGACGATGCGGTGGGGCAGGGAAGTGCTCGACGCGATGGAGGCTTCGTTCCAGGCGAGCACCGTCTTGCCCGGAAGCTGCGGTGCGGATTGCGCGTCCCCGACGAGCAGTATGGCACGCAGATCCTGGCAATCGGCCAGCGCGGGAGCGAGCACCTTCATGCGTTCGGCCGAGGTCAGCAGTATGTGCACGTTGCAATCGCGCAGGATATAGGCGACCTGGTCCGGCTTGAGGATGGGATTTACCGGGACGAACGCGCCGCCCGCGCAGGCCGCAGCAAAAGATGCGACCACCGTCTCGAAGCGTTTCTCCAGATAAATCGCCACGCGCCCGCCGCGCGCGAGGCCCAGGGCCAGAAAGCCGCGCGCCGCTGCTTGCGTCCTTTCTGCCAGGCCTTCGTAGGAGACTTCCTCTTTCTGGTAGACGAGCGCCGTAGCCGCGGGGGTGCTGCTCGCGGATTGCAGAATCAGCTCATGGAGAAGAGTAGGCATCGACTCGTTGATTCAACCACAGATACGCACAGATTTTCGAGCTTAAAAATTCCTGGCCACGGATGAACGCATGTGTCCGCGGCTTGATCACAACCTCAGCTTCTTGAAGACCCGCTCCGGAACGGACCTGATGATCAGCATTATCCATCGCCAGAACCACGGCAGATAGACCACATCGCGCTCGCGTTCGATCGCCCCATAGATCCCGCGCGCCACCGACCGTGGCGATGCCCACAACAATCCTTTCCTGAAGCTCGCAGTCATCGGCGTATCCACGAATCCCGGCTTGATGGTGAGCACGTGCACCCCATCGGTGTGCAAACGATTGCGCAAGCCTTGCAGGAATGCGTTCAACGCCGCCTTGGCGGTGCCGTATACGTAATTGCTCTGCCGCCCGCGGTCGCCCGCCACCGAGGAAATGACTGCAATCGTCCCATGCCGCTGCGCTGCGAGCCGGTTCGCCGCATGCGTGAGCAGCGAGATCGCGCTCAGGCAGTTGGTATTGAGCGCCTGCAGCGCTTCGGCGAAGTCGCCTTCGCATTTCTTCTGATCGGGTAACGTTCCATGAGCGACCAGGACCGTGTCGAGTCCTCCCAGTGCCGCAACCGCCCGCTCGATCATGGCCATGTGCGATTGAACGTCGTTCAGGTCCATCGTCTCGGTGGCGACGGCAGCGGCGCCACGCACGGTGAGGTCGCGCGCGATCGCGTCGACCCGGTCGCGGTTCCGTGCCACGAGATACAGCCGGTCCCCGGCGGCCGCGAAAATGCGGGCGGTGGCCTCGGCAATCGCAGACGTCGCGCCGACGATCAGGACCCTGCGCGTCATTCCTGCTCCATTGCGCGGCGCCAGAAACTCGAAGAAAAGGCCGGGTCCATATGCTTCCGGAATTCCACCCATTCCGGGAAATAGCTGCGAAAGCTCCTGCCCGACATGCGAGCATCCTTTGCCGGATATACGCGCCCGCCCGCTGTTCCGACGATCTCGTCGAGACGATCGAGCAGGTCGAGCGTTCGCTTCCCCTGATTGGGGAAATCGAGCGCCAGCGTGGGGCCGGGCCGGGGGAACGATAACATGCCGGGCGAGGCACGCTCGCCGAACGTCTTGAGAACCGCGAGAAACGAGCCGCTGCCGGAACGGGCAATGCGTTCCAGGATTTCGCGTATCGCCTGGGGCCCGGCTGCCGGGGGAACCACGCATTGGTGCTGCAGGAACCCATTCCGTCCATAGATCCTGTTCCAACCCAGGATCCTGTCGAGGGGGTAGAAAAACGGCTCGTAGTGGCAGACGCGCTCCTCCCTTTTCCCCAGCTGCTTCCGGTAGTAGAGCGCGTTGAAGGCGCGCAGGGTCATGCCGTTGATCAGTGAGAAGGGAGGACTGAAAGGGAAGGGCAGCGGTCGGGGTGGCGCCAGCCGCATGCCCGAGGACTCTCGATGATTGCCGCTCGAGTATATTCCTCGTCCCAGCGCGGACCCACGGGCCAGGCAATCGATCCACGCGACCGTGTACTCGTGGTCCGCGTCCGATGCCGCCGAAATTGTGAAAAACTCTTCCAGATTTTCGAACCGGATGTTCTCCGTCGAGATCAGCGGACCCGCGACCGGCATCAGTGCGAATTCCGCCCAGACGATTACCCCGGTGAGCCCCAGTCCACCGATGGTCGCCGCGAACAGCTCGCGGTTCTCCTGCGGCGAGCAGACGGTGCGTGAGCCGTCGGAGCGCAACAGCTCGAATCTCCGCACGTGGCAGCCGAAAGTCCCCGCACGGTGATGGTTCTTGCCGTGAATATCGTTGGCGATTGCTCCGCCGACCGTGACAAAGCGCGTGCCCGGCGTCACCGGCAGGAACCAGCCGCGGGGAACGGCGAAATCGAGGATATCTGAAAAGAGGACTCCGGCTTCGCAGCAAAGGATACCCGTGGCGGGATCGAAACTGATGAGGCGGTCCAGGCCGCTCGCGTCGAGCAGTATGCCGCCGTCGTTGAGGCAGCTGTCCCCGTAGCTACGCCCGTTGCCGTAGGGTAGAAGCGGCATCCCGGCGACCGCCGGGGGAAGCGGCTCGTGCCTCCACCGCAGATACTTCACTTCCTGCTTCGCGATGGGAAACCGCCCCCATGACTGATGATCGGTCATAGCTGCACCGCCCGCGCGCCTTCCGGAGTGTGATGTCGCAGGTGTACCCACGTCAGGCAGATGAGCCCCATGGCGACGACGAACCAGAGCGTGGCGAGGCGGATCAGGACCGTCGCCGCGACGGCGGAGGGGAGCGGCATGCCGAAGTGCGAGAGCAGCGCCACCAGCGCCGCTTCCATGCTCCCCAGGCCCGCGGGAAGCATGCTCGCCGCCCCGCCCAGGGTCGAGACGAAAAAGCTCAGGAATACCGCCGGCGCTGAAACGTCACCCGAAAGGGCTTTGACGATGTAGAGCAGGGCCAGGGCCTGCGCCGAGTAGGCAAGGATAGCGGCCAGCACGCCGAGGCCAAAGACACGCGGCGACAAGCATGTCCCGAGATGCTCGAACAACGCCACGAAACCGGCGAGCTTCTGCTCGAGGCGCCACGATGCGGGCGCAACGCG
>DATFWO010000362.1:0-8072 GCA_035259205.1 Burkholderiales bacterium
GGTCACGGAGAGTGGCGTTCCAGGCGTCGCTGGGCCCGGTGTTCTGGACGTCGATGCTGAAATTGCCCCACTGTCCCAGATTCATCGTCGCCGGACCCGACTTCCGGACCACGAGCACCGGCCCCGCGAGACTGCTGACGACGTCGATCGTCGGATCATTGGGAACCGGCGTGCGCGGGTCATCGGAGGGCTGGTTGACGATGCCGCTGCCGTTCACGAAGCCCTGGTTCGAGATCGCGGTACCATTCGCCACATTCGGGTTCACGACCACATTGAAGGTGATGGTGGCGACGTTGGCCGGGTTGCTCGATGCGTCGGCCGGCATCGTACCCGGCGTCGGGTTGGCCGGCGAGTTGATCGCCATACCGTTCACCAGCGCCGACGCTCCCGCGACATCCGCGACCGCGGCGCCGTTCAGCGTCGTGCTTCCCGCCACGTAGGCCGTGTTCGCCGGCACCGCGTCGCGCAGCACCATGTTCACCGCATCGGCATTGCCGATGTTCTTCACCGTGATGGTGTAGCGCAGCGTATCGCCGGGGACCAGGGCGTTCGGGTCGCGCAGATACGTGGAAATTTTCTGCACCCGGAAAGCAGGGGCCGTGGTGGCGGCTGCGATCGTCACCCGCGTTGGATCGGCTGTACCGCCGACGTTCGGGTCATCGCTCAACATCAAGGTCGTGCCATCGCTGAGGCGGAGTGTCGACTGGTTGGTGACGACCGTGCCGTTGGTGATGGGCGACTTGAGTGTGATGTCGAACTGGATCAGCGCCTCGCCGGTGGCCGGCAAGCTCAGGTTACGTATGTCGATGACACCCGTTCCCTTGCTGCCCCCGGTGCTGCTGGTGGCGCTGATGTCGGCGCCGGCCGGCGATGTGACGAGCGTGAGCGTGCCGGGCGCGAAATCCGCTGGTGAATTGAGAGCATCCAGCTCGTCAAAGATGCTGAAATTGCTGAGCGCCTGACCGGTCGTGCGGAAGCGCAGGGTGTAGCGCAGCTTGTCGCCCGGCGCGGCCGTTGTGGCGGGGTTTGCACCGCTCGTGAGATCCGCCACGGACTTGTTGAAGAGATATCCTGAGAGCGCTGCCAGTGACACGGTGAAGGCGTCTTGATTGTCCAGGACGCCGGGCGTGCCGTCGGTCAAAGTGCCGGTGTAGGTCTTGCGGCTGGAAACGCTGCTGTCGGCATTGAACCACTGGATGGCGCCCGCGACATTGGTGAGCGTGATACCATTCTGCGTGTTGGCGTCGAGCTGGGTCCGGTAACGGACAATCAGCCGCTCATTCGGGCCGATCCTTCCCGCGGCCGTCAGCATCGTCATGTCGAGCTGGCAGTTGGGCGCAGCGCTGTAGTTTAGAGAGTAGTCGCTGCCTGCGCTGAGCGGGCCCTTGCCCGCGACCGCGGTGACGCCGTCGGCCGCGAAGACCTGCGCGCTCAGGATTGCGGGCGTCAGATCGCACATGCCGCCGGTCGCGCCGTGTGGCAACAGGTCACGGAGGGACACGTTCCAGACGTCGCTGGTCCCTGTGTTCTGGGCGTCGATGCTGAAATTGCCCCACTGTCCCAGATTCATCGTCGCCGGACCCGACTTCCGGACCACGGGCCCCGGCCCGGCGATCGTCATCGGCGGCGTCACGCCTGACTCGCCCGGCAGCGCATCGTGGAAGGTGCCGCTAATAAGCCGTCCGAACTGCCACTTGCCGGTGTTGATGAACTGCTTCCCCGGCACGTTCGCCGGCGTATCGTTGAGTACGACCGTGACCTCGATGACAAACTGCTGCCCGGCCGGGATGACGGGAAAGCTGCTGAAGGTGAGCACACCGCCGACATTGTTGAACGTATACGGAATCGGGGTGCCATTGAGCCAATAGGCCTTCTGACTCAGAAAAGTCAGATCCGCGCCCGTTGCGTTAAGGTCGTCCGTGATCGTGATGTTGGTCAGGTCGTTCGGCGACCCGTTGGCGTTGGTGACGGTGCCCGATATGGGATCGAACACGACCGGGATCGTCATCTTGTAGGTAAAGGGGACGCCGATCATGGCCCTGGTCTGGCCTGCCGGATTCTGTTTGTTGATCTTTTCGGTAGGTACAAAGAGGTTCTGGCAGTCCGGCTTCAGCGCGTTCGTCGAGCCGTTGGTGAACCATATGATGTTCCCCTGAGACTTGTTGCAGGACATGTTGCCCGTAAATACGACGTTGTCGAAGATGGTCAGCCAGCTCGTGGGGTTGTTGCCGAAGAAGCTGATGTTGGAGGTGAACGGGTTGGACGCCGGATAGTTCCGGATAATGCAGTTGCCGTCGATATCGATGTGCGAGGGAGGAACAGGGACGACGTTGCCATCGATCACGCCGCCGAAATCGGCAACGCAACCGAGGGACGACTGCGCCTCCGAGGGGGTGGCGGTCAGCAGCGACATTACGAAGGCGAACAGCAGGATTCCGATCCAACTGTATCCTCTGCTAACATTATTCCTCATTCCGCTCCGGCAGCGATCTTCACGCCGCAGGCAAGAAGTCGATCGGGTACACGATCGTCACGGCCTGCACTTCCTTCGCGCCGAAATTCATCTTCCGGACGCCGCTTACAACCTGAGCGGCGAGGTCCGGCGAATTCATGTTGGTGGACTGCAGCTCGCACATCGACACACTGCCGTCCGGTTCGATCGTGAGGCGCAGCACCATCTGGCCTTTCAAGGCAGGGTTGTTGCGCAGTTCTCGGTTGTACAGCCGGTAGAACGCCGCCTTGTAGCGATCAAAGACGATCTGTATTTCTTCGTCGGTGCGGGAAGACCCCGGTCCGCCGCGCGCCTTCGGCCGGTCTTCGCCGCCGATCGAGGCAATCGGGCTGATCGCGCGACCTGTGCCCAGCCCGCCTCCTGCGCCACCGCGGCCGCCGGCGCCGCTACCGCCGACTCCGCCACCACCGCTGCCGCCGCCACCGGCTCCTCCGCCACCGCCTCCCACGCTGCGGTTCAGCGAGGCGGTGTTGACGCCACCACTCGATCCCGGCGCATTGGTGGTCAAGGTCGAGCGTGACGATGGCCGGCCCACGTCATCGGCGGAACCGTAACGCGCATCAGCTCCAAGAAGCGGCACGATCTTGTCCTGCGCCAGGCTCGCGAACTTTTCCTTGAATGCCAGGATGCCGACGTTTCCCACCTTAGGCTGAGGCGGGGCCACCTCCACGCGAACGCTCTCCACCGGACCTGGCGGGAGTTCCGGCTTCCCACGCCCGTCTGGTCCTGGAGGGGCATTCGGTTTCGGTTTCACCGCGGGTGCAGGCTCGCCCTTTGGGGCCCCGGCCGCAGCCGGCCCTCCCGCCGAAGGAAGCGGAGCCGCGCGCGGGGTCACCTTGATCGCCGGTGGACGATAGAAGACGATGTCGATCTCTTTCTTGTGTGTGTCCGGATGCAGTACTTGCGCCGGCAAGAGCATCAGCAGGGCCAGCACGAGGACATGGAGCGCAAGGCTCGTGAACATGCTGCGGGCCGAAAGAGCTCCGGACGGTTTGGTTATGCTCCTTTTGGTTTCCATGGTCGTCACCTAGCAACCACTTCACTGGGTCGCGACAAATTCGATCTTCAAATCCTCAACGCCAGACTTGGCGAGATCGATGATTCGCAGAACACCTTCATAGTTCAAACGGTCGTCTGCGGCCAGGAACAGCACGCGCTGTTCGCTGGGCCGGCCACCTAGGTTCTCCGCTACGCGCGCAGACAATTCCGCCACAGGGATCTTTTCACCGTTCAGAATCACGTGACAGTCCGCCGGGAGCCCCTCTGCTGCCAGCGGTTTCAGGATGGGGCACGTCGTTGGCCTGATGTTCAGAATCAGCTGCGTCTCTATGGCCTGCGCGGGCTGTGAATCGGCCGAGGCGCGAGGGATGTCGACATCGTAGCCCTGCAGGAGCAGGGGAACGACGACCATGAAGATGATCAGCAGCACGAGCACCACGTCGACGAGCGGCGTGATGTTGATCTCTGACTGCAGACTGGAGCCGGAAGCGTCTCTGTTGAGCTGCATGATGTCACTCTCCCCGCGCGCCGGTGCGCTTTGCGATCAGCCCTACGCCGCGGAAACCGGCCTCTTCAATTGCGATCATGGCCTCCCGGACTTGGCGGAAGTTGAGCTTCGCGTCGCCCCGGATCACGACCCTGGGCTCCGGCTCGTCGCCCGCCGCCTCATGGAGGGCTTCGCCGAACTGCTGGTCTGCGACTTGCTGATCGTTGACCCATAGCCTGCCGGCGTCGTCGATGGAGACCAGTATCCGGCCTCTCTCGTCGCCCTGATCGCTGGGCTTCGGCGTGTTCGGCAGGTTGACGTCGGGTCCCTTTCGCATCTGCGGCGCCATCACCATGAATATGATCAACAGCACGAGCACCACGTCGACGAGCGGCGTGATGTTGATGGCCGCCTGCAAGTTGGCCGACTCACCAAGCCGCATAGGCCGGCCCTCCCTTCTTGACGGGCACCTTGACGTCCGGCACATTGGCCTGCGGAACCTTGAGCTCCGGTATTTTGAACAAGCCGTTCACGAGCTGGGACGAAGCCCGGTTCATCTCGACGTGGAAAGTCTCTATCTTGCCTGTGAAGCCGTTGAAGGCGACGACGGCCGGAATCGCGACGAAGATGCCCAGGGCCGTCGAGACCAGGGCCTCAGCGATGCCTCCCGAAACTACAGACATCCCGCCGGACCCCGTGGCCGCGATGCTCCGGAAAGCGTTGATGATTCCAACCACGGTGCCGAAGAGGCCGATGAACGGCGCCGTGGAACCGATCGTGGCCAGGAAACCGAGACCCTGCTTCAACTGGATCAGCGTCTCGGACATGGCGTCCCTAACTGCGCTCTGGACGAGTTCGAGCGAGGCGATCGGATCGCCTCCGCTCTTGCGCACACCCTCGTACTCGTAGATGCCCGCCGAGACCACCTGCGCCACGTAAGAATTCGGATGCAGCCGCACGGCCTCCATCAGTTCCTGGATGTCTCCCCCGCGGAGGAACTTCTTGAACACGGGTTTGAACATCTCGGACTGGCGCCGGGCCGAGCGGAAACGGCGCTTCTTGTCTAGGATCATCCCCACCGAAACGAGGGACAGCAGGGCTAGGCAAGCCATGACCGCGCCTCCGAATAAGCCGACGTTTCCCAACAACTCTGTAAAACTCATGGCTTCCTCCTCGGCGCCGCACTCGCCGGCGGCGCCACATTCGGTCCGGCCGGCGCACCGGCGGGGCGCGCCGTGCCCGATCTGATTTCGTAGTAACTGAGCATTCGCATGAATACCTCCTTGTCAATGGGTAGCTTCGAATCGTCGAGCAGCGTCGAGATGGCTTGGGCCAGGCCGAGTTCCGATCCCTTCCAGGGAACGATGACCAGCGCCTTGGGCGCTTCCTGATTCCCCAGAATGGACATGCCGAGTGCCTTTCCTCCGGGGACGGATTTCAACTTCCCGTCCTTATCCGTCTGTGTCTCTGCCTTTGTCTCTGCCTGCGTCTCTTCAGGCGGTTTTCGTGCTGCGTCCGTGTTCGCCTGCGCTGCGTCCCGTTTAACCTCGACTTTCTGCTCCTGGAGCTGCGAAGCATTGTTTTGCTGCGCGAGAACAGCCGCGGGTGCCACGGCAAAGACCGCAAGCAACATCCAGTGAACGCTCTTGAACCTAACCTCGGAGATCATTGCTTCGCTCCCTTCTCCTTTTGGCTTCCTCGATTGCGAAGGTCGGCAGTCCATTTGGCGACTTCAGCGTCGTCCGGAACGATCCGGCTGTACGCCTCGTAATGCTCCAGCGCGCACTTGTAGTCGCCGAGATACAGGTCGCACAGAATGGCAAGGTTCCTGTGCGCAGTCTGAAAGTCGGCGGACTGCGCCAGAGCCGCCTCATAACTAGCGCGCGCTTTCGCAAACTCTTTCTTGCGCCGCTCGAGCAGGCCGAGCTCGTTGTGGGCGGCGGGGTCTTGTGGATTCAATTCCAGCGCCTTGTTCAGGCTGGCTTCGGAGCGGTCCAGATCGCCGGTGCGCTCGTATGCAATCCCGAGATTGGTGTACGCAGCCGTTAATTCGGGCGCCTGTTCGGTGACCTTGAGCAGCAAGGCGATGCCCTGCTCGTAGCGCTCCTCGTTTAGCATGCGCACAGCCGACTCGTGGTCCGCGCGTATCTGATCCGTGCTGACGTGTGTGATCTGGTTGTCCAATGTCAAGTCGTCGTAGACCTGCGGCTCCGGCAATCTGTCCGCAGGACTATCGATCGCGTTGACGAAGCCGCTGCTCGTTTCGTGTTTCGCATAGCGGCCCGGCATCAGCTCGGTGAGCCTGCTTAGACTCTTCTCGGTCCACGAGTTGAAGACACCGGCGTGCAGCAATTCCATGTTCTTCTCGTGTACGTTGATGGCTTTTTCCTCGAATGGAAACGCTGCCTCATCGAGGTTCATCTCGTACTCTTCCCGGTCGTCCGGCTTCAGGTCAGCCGGGCGCTCCGACTCCACCAATGAGCGACTGAAATTGAAGTAGGTCTCGCCCATGTAATACGTCGCGGCCGCCGTCACGTCCGCGATTTCATACTTCACCAGCTGGCCCAGAGCCCCGATGGTCACATCCATGCGCTGTTGTTTCGTCTGCAGGCTGGTCTCGAAGGGTTGTTTTAGCTTCAGGGGCACGAAATCCACGTAGAGCTGCTCGGCGAGAACCAGCGCCGAACGTGCCGCAAGCGTCCGGGTTCGGCCGGTCCTCTCCGCCCCGGCGCCCGCGTCGATGCGCACGATTTCACCCAGTTCCTGGTGGTAGCGCGGCATGTCGTTCGCCGCCTTGTGTATTTCGGCGATCTTGGAGCGGGTCTCGAGGGCCGTCTCGACCGGCTGCGGAAACTCGTTGACGTAGCGCCCGTACGCGTCCAACGCGCGATCCATGGCCTTGGATTGCTCGTAGAGGTCTCCCGCGACGAGCAGCGCTTCGCTGCGTAATGCAGGATCTTTGGACTCGGATGTGATGCGGTCGTACTCTCCAGCGGCGTTCAACAACTCACCGTTCTCGCGGTAGGCGTAGGCGATCTGTTTCGTTGCCTCGAGCTCTAATTCGTGTTTGGGGAAGGTGCTGCGAAACGCTTCGAGCACGCCGACCGCTGCTGTCCAGTCCTTCAGCCGGATCAGCGCGGCGCCTGCGTCGTACTCGGCCGCCGGACGGATAGTAGACGTAGGCGCTGCCGAGCGAATCCGCAGGAAGTGGTCGGCGGCCGCCCGATAGTCCTGCGCCTCGTTTGCGCGCTCACCCTGTTTGTAGATCGAGGCGGCGAGGTTGTCCACGAGCGCTGCGCGCGACTCGTCGTTTTCCGGCGTGACTGTCAGCACCTGGGTGTAGGCGCGCTCGGCCTGCGGGTACTCTTCGAGTTCGAACGAACCGTGCGCAACGACAACCCAGGCGGAGCGCCGGATAGCCGCGTCCGCGCCTGGATACGTATCGATGACTCGCTGAGCGGAGTCGATGGCGGCGCGGTAGTCCTTCATCTCGTACATGTCATCGGCGGCCGCTCCCAGGACCGGCGCGGCGTGTTCGTTTTCGGGAAATGCGTCGGCAAATTTGAGCGAGCTTGCGACCATCTCACGCTTGACGGCATCCTGCTCCTTGCCGGAGCCCTTCAGCAGCTCGCGGTATGCGTAAACAGCGGCGTAGCCCGCGTCTGCCGACTGCGGGTGCGCTGGGTATCCGTAAGCCGTGCGCTCATACTGCTTGGCCGCCTCGCCAAAATCCTTGTTCTCCAGGAGCAGGTCCGCAAGCTGGTAGTTGACCGGCGCCGAATCGGGATCCTTCGGGAACGACTCCAGATAGCCGCCGTACCATCGGACTGCCTCGCGATAATCTTCCAGCTTCTCTCCCGCTTCCTCCGTGCCCTGATACTCGGCGTGATAATGCGTGGCGAGGTCCTTCAGGTTCGTCTTCAGGTAGGCCAGCACCTCTGGTGACTTTTCGGGTTCGAAGTGTCGCCAGTATTCGGCCTGCAACCCGTACTTGGACGCGAAATCCCGCTTCGACTCCAGCACCAGCTTGGGGAACCCTCCTTGAGTGAAAGTCTCGATAACGCGCATGCTGAA